>CAZCVG010000058.1:0-15475 GCA_964501735.1 uncultured Gemmatimonadaceae bacterium
GCAGGGACGCGATCCCGCGCTCCCGGAGGGCGTCGGAGGTGTAGGCGGAGACGAACAGCACCGCGGTGCCGGGGTGGAGCGCGCGGACCCGGTCCGCCAGCTCCACGCCGCTCAGGCCGGGCATCACGATGTCGGTCACCAGGAGGTCGAGGCCGCCGCCGTCCGCCTCCAGCACGGCCAGGGCCTCCTCGGCGCTCGCGGCCGCCAGCACCGTGGCGCCCACCCCTTCCATGACCCGGGAGAGCAGGCGCAGGACCCCGGGCTCGTCGTCCACCACCAGGACGCGCCGGTCGCGCAGGTCCCCGGCGGCCGGCGCGGCCGGGGCCGCCGGGGCCGCCGGCAGGAAGATCCCCACCCTTGTGCCCTGCCCGGCGGAGCTGAGGACTGCAATCTCCCCGCCGCTCTGTCGCACGATGCCGTAGGCGCTCGCCAGCGCCAGGCCGCTGCCCCGGCCGAACTTCTTGGTGCTGAAGAACGGCTCGAACAGCCGGCTGCGGGTGGCCTCGTCCATCCCCCGGCCGGTATCCTCGATCTCGAGGACCACGGCGTCCCCCTCGGGATGGCGTACCCCGTACTCCTCCCGCAGCCGGGAGTCGGCCGGCATGGTGCGCACCCAGAGCACGCCGCCGAGCGGCATGGCCTCCAGCGAGTTGAAGCCGAGGTCGAGCAGCACCTGGGTCAGCCAGCGCCGGTCGGCCATGACGAGGTCGGGGCCGGGGTGGGCCTCCACCGCCAGCCGGACACTGGGGCCCAGGAGCTGGGCCAGCTGGTCCCGCTGGGCTGCCACCAGCTGCCCGAGCGACAGCACCTCGGGCTGCAGCACCTGGCGCTGGCTGAAGGACAGGAGCCGCGCCGTGAGCAGCGTGCCCCGGGCCGCGGCCCGGTCGGCCTGCTCCAGCGCATCGGCGGCCAAACCCGCGAAACCGCCCTGCAGCAGCAGGCTCCGGATGTTGCCCCGGATCACGGTGAGGATGTTGTTATAGTCATGGGCAATGCCGCCTGTCAGGCGGCCGACCGCCTCCAGCTGGGTCGCCTGGCGCAGCCGCACCTGGCTCTGGGCCAGCGCCGTCTCGGCGGCCTCGCGCTCCCGCACCTGGGCCGAGAGGGCCGCATGCGCCGCCTCTGCCGCGAGGGCCTGGAGCCGGGCCGCCCGGGCCAGGGCCAGGGCCAGCCCCAGCAGCACTGCCATCACCATGCCGGCGGTGAGGGTCATGATCGGGAGGGTGGACCGCGCGGCCGAGAGCGCGGCCGCGGTGGGCCACAACCGCACCTCCCAGCGCATCGCCCCCGCCGTGGCGTAGGTGGTGGCACCCCACAGGCGCTCCTGCGCCAGCGTCCCGCGCGACCGGGCGAAGACCTCCCCGTCGGCATCGGACACCAGCATGCCCATCCCGGGGTGGATCACCTGCAGGTCGGCACCCACCGCACCCACGAAGTCGGTGGCCATGGCCAGGTAGCCCGTTGCCCCGGCCGAACTTCGCGTGGCGGTCAGCACGACCAGCCGGGCCGCTCCCCCGCCGCGGTCGAGGATCTGGATCGGTCCCGGCGCCGTGGCCGCCCGCGCCAGGTCCCCCGGCCGGGGCTGCCAGGCGTGCGCCGGGCTCCCCGCCAGCAGCCGGGGCCGGCCGGCCGTCGTGATCCAGGCGAGCGAGTTCTCCCCCGCCATGGCGCTGAGGGCGGCGACCGCCGCCGTGGGCCAGGACGACGCCGGTACCCCGGGCCAGATCTCGGCCAGCGCCTCCACCACGCCGGAGCGCCGGTGGAGGTTGCGCTCCACCCGGTCGGCGGTGGCCCGGGCCGCCACCTCCACGGTGCGGCGGATCTGGGCCCGTTCCTGCGAGCGGAGCAGCTGGGCCAGCAGGACGCTCAGGAGCGCCACCGTCAGGCCCGCCACGAGGGGCCACCGCGACCCCCACCCGTCGCCGCTCAGCCGGGCCTGCCGCATGCCCGTTACCGCGAGCACCCATCCGAACAGCATCACCCCCACGGTGGTGTGCAGCGCCATCTGGGGCACCAGCAGCGCCCCGGCGCCGCTGGCCCCCAGCAGGTGGCCCGCCAGGTCCACGAAGGCGATGACCGCGACCCCCGCTCCGAGGAGAGCCGCGCTCAGACGGGCGGGGCCGGAGGCGGAGACCAGGGGCAGGGTGAGCCCGATGCCAAGCAGGAGGAAGGCGAGCCCGCCGTTCGGCGAGGCCCGGCCCGAGTGGCCGGGCGCTACCGCCTCCGGCGTGAAGAGGATGCGTTCGAGGCCGGCGGGATGGCCGGTGATATGCTGGGCCAGGGTGAGCAGGCCGTATCCCCCGACCAGCACTGCGGCTGCCAGGGCGGCCCGCGGGTAGCCGCTGGGGAGTACCAGCAGGCCCGCGCCTCCGGCGAGGAATGCCAGCGCCGTGTTGTACGGCATTGGATCGAGGCCTGGCATGGCGACAACCACATGCATGGCGCCGAGATGCCAGGCCGCCATCACGGTAAGCCCGAGGAGGACGAGGATTCCCCCGCTGACCGCCAGCAGGCGGCCGTCCGGATGCCGGTGCGCGCCGGTCATCAGCCGCCGGCCGGCCCGCCTGAGGACGGGCGAAACACCGGGACCTCGAACTGGCCCTTGAAGTCAATGCCCGGCACCGCGGCATGCACCTCCAGGCGCCAGATCACCTTGTCCCTGGAGTTCCGCTCGTCGGTCTCCGGGACATCCGGCGGCAGCCGCACTGCCACCGGAATGGCGATGCCGTCCGCCTGACGGGTAGCCCCCGGCATGACCTCCTCGTGCTCCCACAAGGTGTCTTCATCGGTCCGGCGGTTCTTGCCCGATCCGGTCTCCCGCCGGCGCAGGCAGCGGAGCCGCACCCGGAACCCGCCCTCCGGATCGAACGTGGCCCGGGTCCGGACCAGCCCCGCGAAGGTCTCGCCCGGAACGCCCGGGAGCGTGGCCAGCTCGAGCACCGGGATCCCGAACCGCCGGCGGCGGAGCAGCAGATAGCTCCCGACCCCGATCAGGGCCAGGCCCACGACCGGGAAGATCAGGACGAAGATGGCATCGCCGAACCCGCCCGACTGCGCAATGATCGTGGCGGCGATGCCGCTGCTGATGATCGTCCAGACCACGGCGAACCCGAGGACGCAGCCCGCCATCTTGGCGCTTTCATCCCGGATGCGCCGCTGGGCCCACTCCTCCCGGGCCAGCCACGGTTCACCGCTCATGAGGCTCCCTCATTCGAGTTCATCCCCTTCGCCACCGGCTCCCCGGCGCCGGCCCACTCGGTCCAGGAGCCATCGAAAAGGGCATGGTCCCGGTGTCCCAGCTGCTCCAGCGCCAGCAGGAGCGCGCACGCGGAGACGCCCGACCCGCAGGTTCCGATGACCGGTCGGTCCAGCCGGATGCCCGCGGCCGCCAGCCGGTCCCGGAGCCGCCCCGCCGGGAGCAGCCGCCCGTCGGGGCCGGCCAGCTCGCCGTACGGCAGGTTCAGGGCGCCGGGCATGTGCCCGCTCGGGACACCCGGCCGCGGCTCGGGTTCGGTCCCGTCGAATCGCCCCGCCGATCGCATGTCCACCACCTGTGCCGTACCGCGGGCCAGCGCATCCCGCACTTCGGCGAGGCTCCTGAGCCAGGCCGGCGCACGCTGCACCCGGAAGCGCCCTGCCGCCGCGGCCACCGGGCCCGCCTCCAGCGCCCGGCCCTCCTCGCGCCAGCGCGCGAGCCCGCCATCCAGCACCGCCACCGCCTCGTGCCCGAACGCGCGCAGCATCCACCATGCGCGGGCGGCGCTCAAGTTGGCCCCGGAGCCGTCGTACGCCACCACCATGCTGTCGGGATTGATGCCCAGCCGCCGCACCACCGCCTCGAACAACTCCGGGGCGGGCAGCATGTGGGGGAGCGGCGAGGCGGGGTCGCTCGCCTCGTCGAGGTCGAAGTACCGGGCCCCGGGGAGGTGGCCCGCAAGGTACTCCTGCCGGGCATCCCGGCCGGAAGCCGGCAGGTACCACGAGGCGTCGAGCACCACCAGGCCGGGCCGGCCGATCCGCTCGGCCAGCCACGCGGTGGTCACGACGGGAGAAGGAGAATCGGGCAGCGACACCGCGGGAAGGTACAACGGGGACGCCCCCACGGCGAGAGCCGGGGGGCGGGCCGGAGTGTTGTTAGGCTCGGCGGCTCCGCGTCGTCCTAGGGGGTCGGCGCGGGCACCTGGCGCACCGCCGCCACGGTGACGTCTATCGTCACCTCATCGGCCAGCACCAGCCCGCCGCCCTCGGCGGCCCGGTTCCAGGTGAGCCCGAAGTCGAGGCGGTTGACCTTCCCCGAGACCGCGAACCCGATCCGGTCCCGGCCCTGCGCCCCCGGGGTCATGCCGAGGAAGGTGCCCGTGAGCACGACCCGGCGGGTCACGTCCCGGATGGTCAGGTCACCGGTGAGGGTAACGTCCTCCCCGCGGACCACCACAGAGGTGCTCCGGAAGGTCATGGCGGGATACTTCTCGACCTCGAAGAAATCGGCCGAGCGCAGGTGGGTGTCGCGGCGCTCGTGGTTGGTGTCAATGGAACCGGTGCGGACATTCACGCTCACGCTGCCGGCGTTCCAGTTGTCGGGTTCGGCGATGATGGTCGCGTCCCAGTCACCGAAGGTGCCGGTGACCCGGCTGACCAGGTGGCGGACCCGGAACAGGAGTTCGGAGTGGGCCCGGTCCACCGTCCAGCGGGTGGGGATCGTGGTGTCGCGGACTGGGACGGCAGGGGCGGGGGCCGTGGAGAGAGCCACCAGGGCGAGCAGCGACAGCATGGACGCTCCGGGTATCAGGGCATTCAATGGACGAATGCCAATGATAACGGGGCGACCCCGCCGGGAGTGTCAGGGCCGCCGGGCGGGCGGCCCCCGGCGGTTCAGGAGCGCCCGTCCGCCACCATCCCGAGCGCCCAGGCGGCGGCGCGCCGCACAGCGGCCTCCCGGTGCTTGAGCAGCGGCACCAGTGCCGAGGTAGCGCTGGCGTCACCCATGCCGCCGAGGCCCCACGCCGCCAGCCGCACCACGTCGGGGTCGCGGTCCGCCAGCAGACCGCGGAGCCGGGGGGCGTCGGCCGTGTCGCCGGCCACGCCCAGCCCGAAAGTCCCGGCCTCCCGCACCCTGTCATCAGCGCTGCCCGCAGCGGCGCGAAGCAGCCCCAGCGCGGCGGGCTTGCCACTCCCGCCGAGCAGCGCCGCCGCCGTCCGCCGGATGCAGGCGCTCGTGCTGGACAGCTCAGGCCCCAGCATCCGCAGGGCGGCCGCATCGGTGACCCGCTCCTGCAGCAGCCGGCGGGTCTGCCGGGCCTCGCTTGGCTCATCCGGCAGCGCGGCGAGGCCCTCGGAGTCGGAACTCCAGTGGAAGCCGCTGCCGAGGGTGGCCGTGGCCAGCGCGCACACCAGCGGATCGCTGGCGCGGAGCGCCCCCATCAGGCGGGCCACCTGGGCGGAATCGGGCCCCGCCGGCGGCGCCGCGGACATCCCGGCCGGGGCCGGGGCCGCCACCACCACGGTGGCGGCCAAGAGGAGCAGGCCCCGGACGATCACCGCCATTCCTCGCGGTGACCCAGGGCCTGGGCGGCGTTGCGGCGCACCACGGGGTCGGACGATTTGAGCGCGCCCACCAGCGCCTCGAGCGCGGCCTGATCACGCACCTCACTCAGCGCATAGACCGCCTGCTCCCGGACATCGGCGTTGCCGTCCTGCAGCAGCGCCTTGAGCGCTGGCACTGACTTGGGATCGCCGATCTGCCCCAGCGCCTGGGCGGTCTGCTGGCGCACCTCGGCGTTCTTGTCGCCCGTCAGGGCCAGCAGGGCGGCGGGCGCGGCCGTCAGCCCCGATTCGCCCAGCGCCATGGCGGCCTGCCCCCGCATCTCGGGGTTGGCGTCTCCCAGCATGCGGGTGAACGCCGCCACGAAGCGCGGGTCCACCTGGCGACGGCCATCCTCATCCTCCTCCATCCGGCTCAGCGCCAGCGACAGCGCCGCGTGACGGACCTCGGCGTCCCCGTCGGCCAGGGCCGACAGCACCGCCTCGGCCGAGACGTTTCCGGGCAGGCTGCTCAGCGCCCAGAGCGCGGCCCGGCGCACGTGGACGGAGCCGTCCTTGAGCAGGGCGGCGATGGGGGCGGCCGCCCGCGGATCCTCGAGCTGGCCCAGCACCATCGCCGCGCCGGCCCGGACCTCGGCATCGGTGTCCTTCAGGGCCTCGATCAGCGCCGGCACCGCGCGGCGGTCCTCGTGGCTCCCCAGCGACTGCACCGCGGCGCGGCGCACCTCCACATCGGAATCCTTGAGCGCCGCCATCAGGGCTGGCACCGCAATGCTGGTGGTGTCGCCCTGCCGGCCCTCCCGCCGCCAGGTGTCACCCAGCGCCGGGGGCGCAAGGGCGGCCCGGGCGAGCGACGGTGGCATCGGCGTCCGGGGAGGCATCGGCGCGGTGGCGGTCCAGCCGGCCATCGGTGGCAGTGGCTGGGCCGGCGGCGTCGGGCCGGTAGTGGCGAGCGCGCCGGAGAGCCGCCTGACATCCGAGGACATCCGGCGGGCCGCCCGTTCCAGGCTGCGGGCCTCGATCCGGCCCCGGGCCACGACGTCGTCGGTATCCGCCGGCTCGGCCTGCAGCTCTTCTATCACAGGAGTCCCGTACTGGGCCGGTTCCGCCGGCCACTCCTCGGCCACCAGCTCCGTGGGGAGGACATCGGGGTCACCGGAGTCAGGCTGGGATCCGGTGCTGATGCCGGGCGCGGCAACGGCGGTAAGCGCCACCAGGGTGACCGCCCCGGTGAAGAGCCAGAGTGAGCGTGGTGCGGACATGGCGCGACCCTCGATGAGACGGTGAACCCGAGAAACCAGCTGCGAACGACGCTCCGCCATGCCGGCCAGCGGCACGGTGGCGGGGCGGGCATCAATCCATTCGGCCACCTTGACCAAGCAACTCGCCAGCGAGAACCCCGACCCGGTGCGGTGCACCGCCCAGTCGTCACACAGGTACTCCGCCGCCTCCTGCAGGCGCACCCGGGCGAGGTAGTTGAGCGGCTGGATGAAGAACAGCCGCTCCACGAGGCACGCGAAGGACAGCCACAGGGGATCGTGACGGGCCAGGTGAGCCAGCTCGTGGGCGAGGAGGCTGCGCTGCTGCTCCACGTCCAGGTCGGTGAGCGCCGCCTCTGGCATCACGATCTCGTTCCAGCCCAGCGCCACCGGGCTCGCCAGCCCCCCGGCAGTGGTGAGCCGGATCGGCCGCTGCACGCCGCCGCTCTCCCGAAGCCGCGCCAGCATGGCCAGGAGCCCCGGATCCTGCACCGGGTGGCGCGGCCCGATGCGCCGCATCGCGCGGGCCCGGCGCACCAGGTAGAGCCCGGTGAGCGCCAGCGCCAGGGCCGCGTACACCGCCAGCCCCAGGGTGAGCGCCGAAGGTGACACCGGCACCCCGACCACCGGCGGCGCCGACGGCGAAGCCACGACGCCGCCCGCCGCGCGCGCGGGCGTCCGCTCCAGGGCGCCGAGCAGCCCGGCCGAGGGCGACGGCCCGGCCTCGCCCGGCACGGGCACCTCAACCGCCGGCGCGGGGGCGGAGGCCAGACCGAGGTCCACCACCCCGCCGAACCGTGGACCGCCAAGCCCGCTCTGGACCGTGGCGGAGAACAGGCCCCCCACCAGGGCGGCCTTCCAGGCCATGTCCCGCGCGGCCGCCGACTGCACCAGCCGACGGGTCACCAGCCAGGCGCCACCCAGCAGCAGGGTGCTGTGGATCAGGTAGGTGAGCAGCCAGCCGCCCACCAGCGAGCCGAGATCAGCGGACATGGGACTTGTCCTCCTTGGAATCGGCGTGCTCTTCGAGCAGTGCCTTGAGGCGGTCCAGGTCGCCGGGGGAGACCTCCCGGGCGCTCAGCAGGTGCGACATCAGCTGGGTGACGTCGCCGTCGAAGAGCTGTTCGGTGAGGTCCCCGACCATCGAGCGGCGCACTTCGGACTCGGTGACCAGCGGGCGGTAGTGGTACTGCCGGTTGCGGGTGTCGTGAGTGATAACCCCGCGCCGCTCCAGCCTGGAAAGCATGGTCGCCACGGTGGTCTGGGCGAAGTTCCGCTCGGGCCGGAGGGCCTCGGCGATCTCGGTGACGGTGGCCTCACCCCGGTCCCACAGGATCCGGAGCAGAACGATCTGCAGTTCGGTGAGCTGGTGGGTCTCGGGCACGCAGGGCTCCCTGAGGCTGGGTGATATCGAGGTCCGGCGATAAACTACAGGTGTAATATTACGACCGTAGTGGTTCCGTCAAGACGGCTCCGTGGCTCGGCCGGTTTCAGGCTGCGACCAGCCGATAGGAAACCGCCCCCCAGGGGGAGGCGTACGGCGGGACACCACCCGTCGCCCATCATGAGAAAATCCGATTACCATCCCGGACCCACTCACCTCCGGGCCCCATCTTCGCGACCGCGCCACCGAGGTCTCCGATGCGCCTGCTCGCCCTGCTGGTCATTGCCGTGGTGCCGCCACTCGCCGCCCAGCATCCGGCGCGGAGTTCCGATTGGCTGGGCCGGCTCCCCGCCGGCGAGGAGAAACGGCAGTTCATCCTCGACTGTACCGGCTGCCACCAGTTCGATTCGGTCGTTGCGCTGCCGGAGGGCCGGGCCCGGACCCACTCGGAGTGGGCCGAGGCGGTGCGGCGGATGCTGGGGTTCTCGGGGGCGACCTCGTCGTTCCCGGTGATCTCGGCAGGCCGGAGCCCCGAGGCCACCGCCAGCTACCTGGCGGCGGCCCTGGAGCAGGGTCCGCCGGCCGGGGTGGCCTACCCCGCCAGCAGGGCCCAGATCACCGAGTACGAAATGCCCACCCCCGGCGACCTCCCGCACGATGTGGCGGTAGACTCGAGCGGCCAGGTGATCATCACCGGGATGTTCAGCCACCGGATGTACCGGCTCAACCCGGTGAGCGGAGAGATGGTGCAGGTGGAGATCCCGGTACCCAGCGCCAACCCGCGGGCGGTGGAGCTGGGGGCGGGGGGAGACTGGTTCGTCCTGCTGGGCGGGCCCGGGCAGGTGGCCCGGTACTCCCCAGCCACCCGGCGCTGGACCACATGGCCGATCGGGATGTACCCGCACAGCCTCGGGATCGGGCCGGACGGCCGGGTCTGGTTCAATGGCCATTTCACCCGCGATCCCGAGCTGATCGGCAGCGTCCTCCCGGCAACCGGCCGGGTCGAGACCGCCGTGGTGCCCCGGCACCCGGCCCTGGGCTCGGTGCCGGGCGGGCCGATTCCCTATGAGCTGCGGGTGGCGCCCGACGGCTCGATCTGGGGCTCCGAACTGGCCGGCAACCGGATCTTCTCCTACCAGCCCTCCAGCCGCCGGTTCGAGACCTGGACCCTGCCCACGCCGGTGAGCGGCCCCCGGCGGTTCGACATAGACCGCCGTGGCGTGCTCTGGATTCCGGCGTACAGCGCCGGCAAGCTGGTGCGGTTCGAGCCGGCCTCCGGGCGCTTCACCGAGATTGACCTCCCGGTGGCGGACGCCCTCCCCTACGTCGCCCGGGTGGACCACGGCCGGGACGTGGTCTGGATCGGGACGGCGGCCGCCGACGCCGTGCTTCGCTACGACATCCGGACCGGCCAGTTCGCGGTGATCCCGCTCCCCAGCCGGGGCGCGCTGGTCCGGCACCTCGCCGTGGACCCGCGGACCCACGATGTCTGGCTGGCGTACGGCGCCTCGCCCAGCCGGATCGCGGCGCGGGTGGCCCGCCTGCGCGAGCGGCCCTAGCGCGCCATATTCCGGGATGGCCAACAATCTCGATGCTCCCGGCCGCCGGCTGGCCGGCCTGTGGCAGCGGCTGTCGCCATGGCCCGGCGGGTCGTGGCTGTTCAGCCGGCTGCTCGGCTTCATGGTGCCGTATACCGGCTCGATCGGCGCCCACGTCCGGCGGCTGGAACCGGGACACGCCGTGGTGACGCTTAGGGACCGGCGGGCGGTTCGCAACCACCTTCGGTCCATCCATGCCGTCGCCCTGGTGAACCTGGGGGAAGTGACCAGCGGGCTCGCCATGCTGGTGGGGCTGCCGGCCGGGGTGCGCGGCATCGTCACCGGGCTCTCCATCGAGTACCGCAAGAAGGCCCGGGGGACCCTGACCGCCACCTGCCGCACTACCATTCCCGAGGTTCTGGGGCGGATGGAGTCCGAGGTCATCGCCGAGATCCGCGACCCCGCCGAGGAGGTGGTGGCGGTGGCCACGGTGCGGTGGCGGCTGGAAGCGGTCGCCCCGTGACCGCGCTGCTCGACACACCCCTCACCCGCCACGCGAAGATCGAGGTGCCCCTCATCTGCGGGGCGATGTACCCGTGCAGCAATCCCGAGCTGGTGGCGGCGGTCTCCGACGCCGGGGCCATCGGCATCGTCCAGCCGATCTCGCTGACCTACGTGCACGGCCACGATTACCGCGAGGGCCTGCGGCTCATCCGCCGTCTCACCCCAAAGCCCATCGGGGTCAATGCCCTGATCGAGCAGTCCTCCCGCGCCTACCACGAGCGGATGGTGCGCTGGATTGACGTCGCCCTGGAGGAGGGAGTGCGGTTCTTCATCACGTCGCTGGGCAACCCGCGCTGGGTGGTGGACCGGGTGGCCCCGGTGGGCGGCATCGTCTACCACGACGTGACCGAGCGGAAGTGGGCCGAGAAGAGCCTGCAGGGGGGCGTGCATGGGCTGATCGCCGTCAACCGGCGGGCCGGGGGCCACGCCGGCAGCCGGAGCGCGGAGGAGCTGATCGCCGAGGTGGGTGGGCTGGGCCTCCCGGTGGTGGCCGCGGGCGGCATCGGGGATGCGGCCGAGTTCGCCGCGGTGCTCCGCATGGGGTACGCCGGCGCCCAGCTGGGCACCCGGTTCATCGCCACCACCGAGTGCCACGCCAGCGAGTCCTACAAGCAGGCCATCGTCTCCTCCGGCGAGGCCGACATTGTCCTCACCGAGCGGATCACCGGTGTGCCGGTGGCGGTGATCAAGACCCCCTACATCGAGCGCATGGGCCTGCGGGCGGGGCCGGTGGCGCGCTGGATGCTCCGGCACCGGCGCACCAAGCACTGGATGCGCACCATCTACGGGTTGCGCTCCCTCTGGCAGCTCAAGCGTGGGTTGATGCGGGAATCGGGAGACAACGGCCGCTCCGACTACTGGCAGGCGGGGAAGAGCGTGGCCACCATCCACCGGGTCGAGCCGGCGGGCGACATCGTCCGGCGGTTCCGGGCCGCGCTGGCCTAGCCGCCTCAGGCCGGCGGCGGCCGGCCCACCACCGATTCCCACCCTGCCGGGTCGGTGGCTCCCTCGGTGGAGAGGAGCAGCACCCGGGCACCGTCCAGCCCGAGCAGCCGCCGCGCCGCCTGGCGCTCCGGCCCCTCGCACAGCTCCAGCAGCCCGGCCAGTCCCGCCGCCCCCGATTCTCCCGACACGATTCCCTCCGCCGCCAGCAGCCGCATCGCCTCCCGGGCGCGCTCGTCCTCCACCGCCACGAACGCCTCCATGCCGTCCCGCATCGCCGGCCAGGCCGCCGATGACGGGGCGCCGCAGTTGAGCCCCGCCATGATGGAGGCATCGGCCCCAGCGTGGAGCAGCACCGGGGCGCCCGCCTCGATGGACCGGAGCGCGCACGCCGCGCCCACCGGTTCCACGCCGGCCAGCCTGGGGGATGGTTCGAGTTCGGGCCGGCGATAGTGGCGGACCACGGCGCTGGCCAGGGTCCCGACGCCGATCTGCACCAGCACCAGGTCCGGGCCGGGCTCCCCGCCCGCCGCCAGCTGCCCGTCAATCTCCTGGAAGATCGTGGCGTATCCCTCTGCCACCAGCGCGGGGATCCGCTCATACCCGTCCCAGCCATGGTCCTGCATCAGCAGCACGCCGTCTCCCTCGGCCTGGGCGGCTCGGGCCACCGTGGCGTCGTAGGTCCCCGGCACCTCGATCACCCGGGCGCCCTCGGAGGCGATCCCCGAAATGCGGGGCCCCTTGGTGCCGGCGGGCACGTAGATCTCCGCGCCAAACCCCAGCCACCGGGCCACCCGCGCCACCCCCCGTCCGTGGTTGCCATCGGTGGCGGAGACCAGGGTCAGGGGCGGGTGTCCCGACAGGCGCATGCGCAGGTCGGCGAGGTCCCGCCAGCCACTCAGCTCGGGATACCGCTCCTCCATCAGCCGGATCGTGGCCCAGCTCGCGCCCAGGATCTTGTAGGCTGGGAGTCCCAGGCGGCTGGACTCGTCCTTGAGATGGAGACTCCCCAGTCCCAGCCGGCGGGCGAGCCCCGGGAGCGCCCGGAGGGGTGTGGGCGCGTACCCCGGCAGGCGGCGGTGGGCCGCGAGGGGTCCGGAGGGCGGATCGGCGCTCCGGTAGCCTGACTGAAAATGCGGATTCGGCAGGAAGGCGGGCATGGTCTCAAGCTACGGCGCCCGATGAAGTTGAGGCAGTCCCCGGATGGAGCTGGCAGATCCCGGCCCGACCGGAAGAATGCCTCACCTGGCCGTGTCCGGCCATCGCCACAAGAGTGCCGTAACTCGTTGTTCCATCACTACATGAAGAATAGGCCCGAGTGTTGCACTTCGGTGATGGGTCGAAGCAGGTCCTCGAGGACTCCGGGAGTGAGGCGGGCCCATGTACAGAATCCGAACGGCGGAAGGAAACGAGACGGTCTACGATTCGCTCGAGGCGTTCACTGCCGCGGTCAAGCGCGGCGCGGTGACCCCGGACGACGAGATCTTCCACACCCGTGCGGGTCGGTGGCTCGACATCAAGAGCCATCCGCACTACCGGAGCGCGCTCACGCTCAACGGGGGCGCCGCCCCCGCCGGTGTCGGGGCCATGGCGGCCGAGACCGGTCACCGCCCCGCCGCGCCGGCCCCGGCGGCGGCACCCGCGCCGGCCCCCAGGCCGGTGACCGCCGAGCGGCCCTCGGCTCCCCAGACCGTCTACCGCAACCAGATCTCGAACGGCCAGCCGAGGACCAAGGAACTCACCTTCATTGACATTGACGGGTCAATCGTCCCGCCCGAGAAGAGCGCGACGATGATCCCGGTGCGGAAGCCCACGCCCCGGCCCGTGGCCCGCACGACGCCGCCGGCCTCGCCGGCTGCGCCGCCCGCGCCCGCCGCCAAGCCGAAGCCCGAGACGCAGCAGCCGTCCGCAGGGTCCGACTTCCTGGTCATGGACGGCGGGATCGAGTCCCCCGTCCGGACCTCGAGCGGGCACCGCACGGTGAGCGACGACCTCGACGTCCTCTTCGATGCACCGCTTCCGCCTGTGGCACCCCCGGCCGCCCCGCCGAAGCCGGCGGGGACCCAGGTGGCCATGGGGCCCCTGAAGGCCCCGGCGCCCGCGCCTGCTCCGGCGCCCAAGCCGGCGGCACCAGCGCCCGCGCCCGCAGCTCAGCCGGTCGCCAGGAAAGAGGAGAAGAAGGAAGAGAAGCCGGCCACCGCTCCGGTCGTGGGCGCGACCACGCCGGTCACCACCGTCCCGGCCGTGACCGTTGCGGCGGTGCCCGCCGCCCCGGCTCCGAAGCCGGCACCGGCCCCGGCGGCCGCGGTGGAAGACCTCGACATTCCCGGCGGGCCGCTGGTTGAAGCTGAACCGGCCGCGCCGCTCGCCACGCCCACCGTGGCCGCGCCGCGGCCCAACCGGGCGCTCATCGCCGCGGGCATCGCCGCCGTCCTGATGACCGGGGCGCTGCTCCTGTGGCGCCCGTGGCAGAGTGGCTCCACCACCAATGATGTCGCCGCCCAGACCGGACCCGCCGGGCTGGACAGCAGCACCGCCGGAGCCATGGCCGCACCGGCCACGCCCGGCCCTGGTACCGCTCCGGCGACCAGCGCTACCTCCGCCCCGGCCCCTGCCATCAAGCCGGTGGCGGCTATCGGGCCCGCGCCGGCGCCCGGCGCCGAGACGCCCGCCGACGAGCCCAAGGAAGAGATCGTCGCCGCGGTGCGGCCCAACTTCCGCGCCGACGCGGTTATTTCCACCGCCGACATGGGCCTGGGGTCGGCCGTGAGTGGTCCCACGACCGTCGCCATCGCGCCGAGCGAGCTGGCCCGCCGGGCTGAGGCCGCAGAGCGCAACACCCAGCAGGATCTCGGCGTCAAGCTCGGTTCGGCCGGGTTTCGGAGCCTGCTCGCCCCCACCCGCATCGGGTCGGCGGAGGGCGCCGCCTCGGCGCGCAACGCCTGGATCGCCGGCGCGGACGCCATTCGGCAGTACCGCGCCCGCATCGGCCGCATCGCCAAGGCCTACGAGGACAGCATGCTCATGTCCCAGCGGGCCGAGCGCTGGCCGGTGCAGGAGATGCGGGCCTGGGGCGCCCGGCAGAGCCTGGCCGAGCCCGGTGACGTCACCCAGCTGGCCGATCTCATGTTCAGCCAGATCACCGAGGCGCTGGACCTCCTCGCCGCCCTCGGCGGCCAGTACGAGATCAGGAGCGGCACGATCAGATTCCGCTCACCCGGCGCCGAGACCCGCTACACGGCCATCCGCAACTGGGTCGAGCAGCGGATGCACACGTGGTCAGCGACGCCGGCCACGGCGCGCCCCCACAGCGTCAACATGATCCTGCAGGCGCTCGGGGACGGGCTCCCGCCGGTCAAGTGAACCTGGAACGAGCGGCTGGTGGCACCGCGGCGGCCTCTCCGGAGGCCGCCGTTTCTTTGGCCCACGGGTTGCCATTGAGAGAGTGTCCCTTGGGAAGCGGCGGGTCGCACCCCCGCATCACGCGCAGTCACTGGGGTATTGCATGAAGGGCTTGCTTGCGGCGGAACTGCTGGTGGGCGACCGGTTCGAGATCCTGCGGGAGATCGGGCGGGGCGTGCGGTCCACCGTCTACCTGGCCAATGACCGCCAGAGCAACGCCGAGGTGGCCCTCAAGGTGATACGCAGCAACCAGGAACGCGCCGCGCAGCTGGTGGAGGACGGCCGGGCGCTTTCGGCCGAGCACTTCGTGGCCGTCCGCGAGTGCCTGAACCACGGGCACCACACCACGCTGGTGCTCGACTTCATCGCCGGCACCGACCTCGGGCGCCGGGTCTCCGAAGGTGGGCCGCTCGGCCCGGCCCGCGTGGCGGAGATCGGGCACGCCGCGGCCACCAGCCTCGCGTTCGCCCACCGGCTGGGGATTCTCCACGGCAACCTCACGCCGCGGAACATACTCCTGGCCAGCGACGGCACCCCCTGGCTGAGCGACTCCGGCATCCGGCCCACGGGACCGGCCTTCGTGGCGCCCGAGGTCCGCGCCGGGCAGCAGGCCGATGCCCGCGCCGACATCTACGCCCTCGGCCTGGTCCTGCACGTTGCCCTCACCGGCCGGCTTCCGGCGGTCCCCGCCCCGTTTCGCGCCGATGGCCATCGCCCCTCCACCCTTCGGCCCGAGTTGCCGGTCTGGCTCGATGATCTCATCGCCACCGCCACCGCGGCGCTGCCGGCCGACCGCTTCGCCTCGGCCTCCCAGCTGGGCGAAGGACTCAAGCGGCAGGGAGCGG
>CAZCVG010000059.1:0-15005 GCA_964501735.1 uncultured Gemmatimonadaceae bacterium
CTGCTGCTCGACATCATGATCCGCGACGCCAGCGATAACGCCCGCTCGCTGGACGACGTGATGCGGGAACTGTACCGGACCACCTACAAGGCGGGTCGGGGCTTCACCGGCCGGGACTGGTGGGCGGCGGTGAGCCGGGCGGCGGGCGGGAAGAGCTTCGCGGCCTTCGAGCGCTGCTGCATTGACGGCCGGGAGCCGTTCCCGTGGGACAGCGTCCTGCCGCTGGCCGGACTCCGGCTGGCGGCCGACAGCCTGGAGGTCCCGCGCCTCGGCATCAACGTGGACCAGGACTCCAGCGGCATCCGCGTCGTGGCCATCCAGCCGGGCGGGGCGGCCGCCGAGGCCGGCCTGCAGGTCGGCGACATCCTGCTGGAGGTCGGCGGCATTCCCACCTCCGCGCCCGACGTCTTCGAGCAGTTCCGGGCCCGCTACGGCGGGCGGGAAGGCGCCGAGTTGCCGTTCAAGGTGCGCCGGGGCGGCCGCGAGCTGGTGCTCACCGGCCGGGTGCAGTTCGCGGTGATCGTCCAGGTGCGGATGGACCTCGACCCCCAGGCCGGGGCCAGGGCCCTGCGCGTGCGCCAGGGGCTGTTCAGCGGCCGGACCCGCTGAGGCCGGGTTCATTCATCATGACTGCAACGGATGAGATCACGCGGCAGGTGGCGCAGATCCAGGACGGGGACCCCTGGTACGGGCCGTCCATCGCCAGGGTCCTCGAGGGAGTAGGGCATGAGGCGGCCGCCGCCCGGCCCATCGCCGGCGCGCATTCCATCTGGGAGATCGTCCTCCACATGCGGAGCTGGGTGGACGAAGTCTCCCGCCGGCTCGAGACCGGCGTGGCGCGCGAGCCTGAAGCGGGAGACTGGCCCGAGCCGCCGGCCCCCACCGCCGCGCGCTGGCGCCAGGCGCGATCAGGGCTGGCCGACGCCCACGCCCGGCTGCAGCGGCGCCTGGGCGACCTGCCCGCGGACCGGCTCGGCGCCATGGTGGGCGACCAGCGCAACCCTGCCCTCGGCACCGGCGTGACCTGTCATGCCATGCTGCACGGCCTGCTGCAGCACGACGCCTACCACCTGGGGCAGATCTCCCTACTGCGCAAGGCGCTCGGCCAGCGCTAGCGCCTCGCCGAGCGCCAGCGGCCGCGGGCCGGGAAGGAGCCCCAGGCCCCAGGCCGCGCGGCCCAGCAGCGCCTCGCGGGACACCCCGTCCCGGCGCAGGTCCCGGATGCCGGTGTCGCCGTCAGCCTTGCTGAGCTTGGCCCCGGACGGCTTGTGGATCAGGCGGTGGTGCAGCAGGGCCGGGGGCCGCTCGCGCCCGAGCATCCGGCCCAGCCGCCATTGCCGGCCGGTGGACTCCAGCAGGTCCTCGCCGCGGATCACCAGGTCAATGCCCTGCCCGAGGTCGTCCACCACCACACAATGCTGGTAGGTCCAGTTGCCGAGCCGGTCGCGCAGGAGGAGGTCGCCGCACTGGAGGGCCGGCTCCTGCCGGCCTGGCCCAAGCCGGAGATCCTGGAACTCCTCCACCCCGGGCTCGATCTTCACCCGGAGCCCGTGTCCCTTCCGGACCGGCAGTCCCCGTTCCCGGCAGTGCCCATCGTAGCGGAGGTCGCCGCCCGCGTCCGCCGTGGCGTGCGGGGCATCCGGCCCACCCCGCCGCGCCAGGATCTGCTTCCTGGAACAGTCGCAGGCGTAGACCTCGTGCCCCCGGCCCCGGAGCGCCGCCACGGCGGCCTGGTACGCCGGGCCGTTGTCGCTCTGGCGGTAGGCCGTGGGCCCGCGGCGAAAGGCGTCGGTTGGGTTGATGTCGGGGACGAAGCCGAGCCAGTCGAGATCCTCGAGGAGCGCGGCCTCGAACTCCGGCCGGCATCGCTGGCGGTCGTGGTCCTCGATCCGCAGCACCACTTCGGCGCCACGGGCGCGCGCCACGCCCCAGACCGCAATCGCGTTGGCGATGTGGCCAAGGTGCAGGTAGCCGGTGGGGGCGGGAGCGAATCGTGTGCGCATGATCCGGGGGCGCGGCCGTGCGCCTGGCCGGAATATCGCTCGTCCCCGGTCCCCTCGCACCGCCTGCCCGTCGGCCCGGGGACACTCTCGCCGGCTGGCGCTCAGGCCCCCACCCCAACGCGCACGTGAAGCTCCGCGCCAGCGCACGCCAGGCCGCCCCTGCCCAGCACGCCTTGCCCCTCACCATGGCTACGGCACAGGGCCCGCCACCCTCAAGCCGATCCGCCACACTCCCACCCCAGACCGAATCCCCGCGACACCTCGCCGGGCCACCGGGCAAGAACCGGCGACTCGGGTCCGCCACTCAGGGCACGCCGCTCAGGTAGAGGTGGTCAATCCAGATGTAGTCGGTCTGGGTACGAACCCCACCAACGCCGCCCCAGGTCGGGTTCCAGTCGTACCACTGGAAGGTCCGGGTGCTGCGGGGGGTGGTGTAGGTCACGTCGGTGTAGTCGAGGGTCGCCACACCGTCGAGCCAGATCCTGAGCCGCCCGTCCTTGGCCCCGGGCTGGGAGTTGGCCTCGAAGACCGCCTCGACCTGGTGCCAGGTCCCGGTGGTGATCTTCGCTCTCGAGACGTTCCGGTTGGCCGGCAGGAGGCGGTCCACCATCCCCTGCTGCTGGAACCGCAGTTCCATGGCTGTCATCACCGACACCGCCCCGTTGCCCTGCAGGAAGAACAGGCCCTGGTTGCGCGCCTTGGCCGGCTGCTCCCCGTAGCTGATGAAGCCGAACTTGGTGAGAGCCGTCTGATTGAGGAATCCGGCCGGGGTTCCCACCTTGACCCACATCGAGAGGTAAACCTGGCGGTACTGGGTCGGGTTGGACTGGGTGCCGCTCCACCCGGCGAGGCTGGTCGGCGCGGTCCCCGCGGGCAGGGTGAGGCCGAAGGTCGTGCGCAGCGAGCCCGAAGCGCCGGGCAGTGCCGCCGCCGAGTCGAGCTGCATCCCTTGTCCCCGGTAGACCCAGCCACCGGTCCAGCCCGCCACCGTGCCGAAGTGGGTGGGCGCCAGCTGGTCAGCCTGGGATTCGAGGAAACGCTGGAATCCGGCCGGCTGGTTGGGGAAGCGGGCGGGGGGCACGCCGGAATCCGGGGGAGTGACCGTGCCGGTGTCGGGCGGCGTGACCCCGCTGGAGTCGGGAGGGGTGACGCCGGTGGAATCGGGCGGGTCCCCCGCGGTGGTGTCCGCCGGGAGGCCGGGCTGGTCACCGGGAACGCGCGGCCCGGCAGGTTCCGCCGTGCAGGCGGCCGCCGCGATGAAGACCAGGAGCGCAATGACGCCGAGCGCCCGCGAGAGGTGCGGGCCGGGGAGAGGAATTCGAGGCACTTTCGGCTTCGGGTCCTACGGAACACTGGGAGAGGCAGGCCGGGCAACCGCGGTGTGACCCACAATTACGCATACCCTGCACGAACACATGAGCGGAGTTCCGTGATTCGCTCATGGCACTGCGCCACGGATGTCGCGACGACTTGATTGGCCCGGCCGAACGCCGGCCGGCCAGGTTGTTCCACCCAGGCTGGGCCCAGGGCGAGAGTTCGCCAGCGCCGGGTGTGCGGGAGGCGCTGAAGCGGAGATGGAGCCAGGATGCCGGCTATATGATCGGGACTGAGTCACAACCCGGGAGCGGAGGTCCGTTGACCTGATCCGGGCGCGCGCCGGACCTCCGAGGTGCGATCCAACGGGCGCAAAGCTACACGGGACCTCGCGGAGTGTCCGGGACGGGCGTCACGTTTTCGTGGTGAGGTTGATCGGGAACAGAGACCGAGGCGACGTGACTCGCAGCACCAGGGCTCGGATGCCGGAACCAGTTGGAGGACCCCCGTACGGCCTAGTGGATGTAGATCTCGCGGTAACCGCGCGCCCCGAAGTTGCTGGACTCGGTGGTGCCGGCCCCATCGAATCCTGGCGGTGGATTCACCGGTGCAGCCGGGACGCAGAGGAGCGGGACACAGCAGCGGCAGGAAACGGAAGGCAGGAGGCGGAGCACTTTCGGGCATTTCAACAGAACAATTGTTCAGGCAGGCCGTGGCCATCAGGACGCTATCATCGAGCGCCGTGATCCCCGCGTCACCGAAGCGGCCATGCGCAGGGCGGGCCGCATGGCCCCGCTCCAGCGCGGGAACTATTTTCCTCCTGCAGGTGTTCAGAGACGATTATGCCCGCACCAGTGCCAGCCGCCGACCCGCCGCCGGCGCCACCCGCCCCGCCCCCTTCCTTCGAGAAGGAGGCGCTGCCTTGGCTGGCCGCCGTGCGCCAGTATGCCCTGCGGCTGAGCGGCAATGCGACCGACGCCGACGACCTGGTGCAGACCACCTTCCTCAACGCCTGGAAGAGCTGGCACACCTTCAAGCCCGGAAGCGACCCGCGCCGCTGGCTGTTCGCCATCTGCCGCAACGCCTTCCTGCGCAGCCGCCAGCTCGCCGCCCGGGTCGTCACCCTCGAGGATCCCGAGCTGGAGTCGCTGGCGGCCGCCACCCCGGTGACCGGAGATGCCGGCGCCGCCGCCTTGCGCCGGCTGGACCAGCTCGACCTGCCGGACGCGATCACCGACGCCATGGCAACCCTCAACCCGCAGTTCCGCGAGGCGGTCCTGCTGGTGGATGTGGAAGGGCGGGACTATGAGGAGGCGGCGGTGGAAGCCGGTGTCCCCGTCGGGACGATCCGGTCCCGCCTGTACCGAGGCCGCCGCCAGCTGCAGGACCAGCTGCTCGGCCATGCGACTGACCTGGGCCTGCGCCCGGCGAAGGAGCCCGTATGAGCAACGAGTATCGCCCCGAGCACCCGGCCGACTGCACCGAGGCCCTCAGGCAGCTCTATGCCTGCCTCGACGGCTGCCTCGATGACGAGCGCCGGCGCGCCATCGCGGTCCATGTGGCCCGGTGCGCCTGCTGCCTGCATGCCTTCCAGTTCGAGGCCCGGATGCTGGCGGCCATCAAGGAACCCTGCGCCCACGACTCCGCAGTCGAGCCACTGCGCCAGAAGGTGCTCGCGGAGTTGATTCGGCACGGGTTCAAGCCCGAGCCTCACCCTCCGTCCGACGCCTAGTCGACCACAGCAGACATCGAAGTGATTGTGGCATAGAGGCTTACCGGAGCGCACTCGAACGGGGTGGCTGGGGCCAGTCCGGCCGCGGACTGGCCTCTTTTCCGGCACTATTGACATAGGGGTAGGGGGTATATATGCTACCCCCACCCCGTATAGGAGTCGAAAGATGTCAGCCGATCAGATCATCGTCCTCATTGCCGGCATCGCCGCTATCGCCGCCGTGAACTGGTGGTTCTTCTCGAGTCGCCGGCCGGCCCATTTGGCCAGCGCGGTGAACGGAACCCAGGAACTCACGGTCATCGTGGATGGTGGGTACGCCCCGTCGGCCCTGCTGGCGCGGGCCGGTGTGCCGCTCCGGCTCACCTTCGACCGGAAGGACACTTCCGGGTGCAGCGAGGAGGTGGTGCTGCCGGACTTCGGCATCCGCCGCTTCCTCCCGAGCGGCGCGCGGACCACCATCGAGCTGCCGGCGCCCGCGGCGGGCCGTTACGAGTTCACCTGCGGGATGGGCATGCTTCGCGGCAGCCTCACCGTTGAACCGGCGCGGGAGGATTGATCCATGTCCGCCCCTGCACACACCCCGCGCCGAGCCGGGACGCGGGCCGTCACCATCAATGTGGAAGGCATGACCTGCGCCTCCTGCTCCGGCCGGGTCCAGCGGGCCCTGGCGGAAGCGGGCGGGGTCGCCGAGGCGTCGGTGAACCTCATGCTCAAAAACGCCACGGTGCAGTACGACCCGGGGACCACCTCGCCGGCGCAGCTCGCGGAGTTGATCACCGAGACGGGCTACGCCGCCACCCTGCCCCCGCCCGGGCAGACCGCTTTCGATGAACAGGAGGCGCGCGACGCCGCCCAGGCAGCGGAGTTCCGGGATCTTCGGCTGAAGGCGGTAGTCAGCGGCCTGGCCGGGATCCTGGCGATGGTACTCTCCATGCCGCTCATGGCCCCGCAACACGGCCATGCGCAGGTGGCCGACCCGTTCATGCGCTGGACCATGGAAGTGCTCACGCCCGGGCTCTCGGCCGCGGCGCCCTGGCTCTACGCCCTCCCGCAGGCCGCCCTTGCCTGGGGGCTCCTGGGCCTCACCGTAGTAGTGATGGGCTGGGCTGGCCGGCACTTCTATACCCGGGCGTGGTCGGCCTTCCGGCACCACGCCGCCGACATGAACACCCTGATCGCGGTGGGCACCGGCGCGGCGTTCATCTACTCGGTCCTCGCCACGGTGGCGCCGGGCTACTTCGTCGCCCGCGGGGTGGCGCCGGACGTCTACTACGAGGCCGTGATCATCATCATCGCCCTGATCCTGACCGGGAACGCTTTCGAGGCGCGGGCCAGGCGCCACACCGCCTCGGCCCTGCGCGCGCTGGTGGCGCTGCAGCCCAGGCAGGCGCGGGTGATCCGGGACGGCCGCGAGCTGGACCTTCCGGTCGAGGCGGTCCGTCCCGGCGACGAGGTCCAGGTGCGCCCGGGGGAGCGCATCCCGGTGGACGGGGTGATCCTCTCGGGCAAGAGCGCCGTGGACGAATCCATGATCACGGGCGAGTCCCTGCCGGTCGCCAAGGCCGAGGGCGACCGGGTGATCGGCGGGACGATCAATGCCACCGGGGCGTTCCGCTACCGCGCCACCACGCTCGGCGCCGACAGCGTGCTTGCCCGCATCGTGCAGCTGATGCGCGACGCGCAGGGGTCCCGCGCCCCGATCCAGCACCTGGCCGACCGGATCAGCGCCATCTTCGTCCCGGTGGTGATCTCGATCGCGATTGCCACCTTCGTGGCCTGGTACCTCACGGCCGACGCGGCCCCCGCGGTGCGGGCCTTCGCGGCCAGTGTGGCCGTACTAATCATCGCCTGCCCCTGCGCGATGGGGCTGGCAGTGCCCACGGCGGTGATGGTCGCCACCGGCAAGGGCGCCTCCCTGGGGATCCTCATCAAGGGCGGTGAGGCGCTGCAGCGGGCCGCCGAGCTGGACACCGTGGTGCTGGACAAGACCGGCACCCTCACCGAGGGGCGGCCCACCGTGACCGACGTGGAGCTGGCCGAGCCGCCGGCGCCCATCGCGCCGGATGCGGCGGCCCTGCTCCGCGTAGTGGGCGCGCTGGAGACGGCCAGCGAGCATCCGCTGGCCGGCGCCATCGTCATGGCCGCCAGGGAGCGGGCCGGGACGCTGCCGCCGGTGGGCCAGTTCCAGTCGGTGAGCGGCAAGGGCGCGGCGGGCATCGTGGAGGACGCCCTGGTGGCGGCGGGGAATGCCGCTCTGATGGCGGACTACGGGCTCGACGTCGCCCCGCTCGAGGCCGCGGCCGACCGCCTCGCCCGGCAGGGAAAGACCCCGGTCTTCGTGGCGCTCAACGGCCGGCTGGCCGGGGTGATCGCCGTGGCCGACCCGCTCAAGCCCACCAGCCGGGAGGCGGTCGCCGCGTTCAGGCACCTCGGCCTCGAGGTGGTGATGCTGACCGGGGACAACGAGCGCACCGCCCGGGCGGTGGCCGGCGCGGCCGGCATCCCCACCGTTGTGGCAGGGGTGCTGCCGGAGGGCAAGGTGGCGGAGATCGCCCGGCTGCAGGAGTACGGGCGGGTAGTGGCCATGGTGGGGGACGGCATCAATGACGCCCCGGCCCTGGCCCGCGCCGACGTGGGCATCGCCATCGGCACCGGCACCGACATCGCCGCCGAAGCGGGTGACGTGGTGCTGGTGCGGGGGGATCTCGGCAGCGTGGTGGACGCGGTGGCGCTCTCCCGGCGGACCATGCGCACCATGCGCCAGAACCTGTTCTGGGCCTTCATCTACAACGTGGTCGGGATCCCCATCGCGGCCGGCGTGCTGTACCCGGTGTTCGGCCTGCTGCTGAGTCCCATCCTGGCCAGTGCGGCGATGGCCTTCAGCTCGGTGAGCGTGGTGGCCAACAGCCTCCGGCTGCGCCAGGCCCGGTTGTCCCGCCGCCCCTTCCTGCCCCATCCTCTCCAGGAGCGTCCGTCATGAGCGTCACGCACGAGGGCCACGAACCCGGCCACCCGGCTTGCGGTGGCGTCCCCGGAGGGCGGCGCGCCGTGGGCGTTGATCCCGGCATCAAGGGCCGCAACCAGAAGCGGCTCCGGCGGATCGAAGGCCAGGTCCGGGGGCTGCATCGCATGGTGGAGGAGGATCGCTACTGCGGGGACATCCTGGTGCAGCTGGCCTCGGTGCAGGAGGCGCTGCGGGCCGTGGGCCGGGAGCTGATGCGCAACCACCTGAAGCACTGCGCCGGCGACGCCATGCGGGCGGGCGGGCCCCAGGCCGAGGCGATGACCGATGAGATCATCGACCTCATGTACCGGCACGTGCGCTAGATCGGGCTGCGGCGGGCCAGGACGGCCTCGACAGGCACTCCCGCCTTGAGGGTCTGGACCGTGATGGAGAACCGCTCGGTCATTTCCAGCAGGGTGGCCAACTGGGACTCGGGCGCGTCGCTCTCCACCACGATGCTCAGCCGCACCGCCGTCAGGCCCACCGGGGCCTCGCGGCTCATGCCCAGGGTGCCCCGGGCATCCCAGTCCGCTTCCGCCCGCACCGTCCCGCCCAGGATCGGCACGGCCATGGACGTGGCGACCCCCTGGAACGTCACGGCGGCGCAGGCCACCAGCGCCTCGAGCAGGATGTCGGGCGTGCAGCTCAGGGTGCCGTCGCCGCCGGCCCCCGAATGCAGCCCGATCTTGGCGCCCTTGCTCCGGCTGTTCACGGTGCAGGCCACCTCGCCTGGCGCCAGCCGGGCTTCGGCGTAGGACGTCACCCGGGCGGCGGCGGGGTTGTCGCGGTAGCGCTGCTTGAGCGGGGTCTGCACCGCGCGGATCTTGTCGTTGGTGGCCATGGCGGGTCGGCTGGCAAGGGATGAGAGATGCTGCTGCCGGGAGCCGGAAACGGCAAGGGCTCCCAGCCAGGGAGCCCGAGCCCGAGAGGCGCCGACCGGAGTCGAACCGGTGATGGAGGTTTTGCAGACCTCTGCCTTACCACTTGGCTACGGCGCCGGGGGGACAGGAAGCTAGGCCGCAGCAAGGGCTTGCGCAACTCGAACGCTCCAGCGTGGGGCCCGCTGGCGCCGGCCGGGAAACCGCCCAGAATTACAGGCCGGGGAACCATTCCCCCCGCCCCGACATTCCCGGAGTTGCCATGATCTCTCTCTCCCTGGCCATTTGGGTGGTGCGGCTTGCCCTTGGTTATGTCTTCATCGGGGCGCTCTTCGCCATTCCGTTCGCCTTCCGCTGGGTGGCCCGGCTCGATCCCGTGGCGGCGCACGGGACCATCGGCTTCCGGCTGCTCATCCTTCCCGGCGCCATCCTGCTCTGGCCACTGCTGGCCCGCCGTCTCCTCCGGGGCGGCGACCAGCCGCCACTGTCCGACAACCCGTTCCTGGGGAGGCCCCGGTGATCCGCCGGCTGCGGGACGGGCACCGCCGGGTGCTGACCCTGCTCGCCCTGCTGGTGCCGGCGGGCTACCTGGCGATCCTCGCCCACCGGCCCCCGCCCGGAGCGGACGCGGCGGCGATCCTGCCGGACCTGGAGGGGCGGACGCCGGTCGGCGGCGGCTTCACGCTGCTCGCCGCACCGGGCATCGAGGCCCGGCTGCTGGCCGCTCCCGGCGCAGCCGAGCCCGATGCGATCCTGGTGATCCCGGCGGGAGACCCGGCCATCCCGGATCTCCTAGCCTACTGGTCGCCCACCGCCGGTGACGGGCGGGACCTGCCCCCCGACGCGATGCTGATCGGCACCCTCCGGGGCGCCCGGCAGCAGGTGCTCCCGCTCCCGGACCCCGGCATGATGCAGGGCGGCTACCTGATCCTCTACAGCCTGGTGCGCGGGGAGATCCTCGCCGCCGTGCACGTGCCGGTGGCGACATGAGCGCATTCTACCAGTCGGTCAACTGGAACCGGCAGAAGTTCATCTACGACGGCCTGCTGGCCGGGGGCGTGGTCCTGTACCTCGCGGTGTTCACGGGGGTCAGCTTCTCGACCGTGCCCGAGGCCACGCTCGAGACCGTCCTGATCCGCGGGCTGGGCACGGCCGGGCTCCTGCTGCTCCACGTCATCCTGCTGATCGGGCCGCTGGCCCGGCTGGACGAGCGGTTTGTCCCGCTGCTCTACAACCGGCGTCACCTCGGCGTGACGATGTGCCTGCTGGGCCTGGCCCATGCGCTGTTCGCGCTGGTCCAGTTCCACGCCCTGGGCGACGTGAACCCGCTGGTGAGCCTGCTGACGGCTACCTCGGATGCGGGCAGCATCCGCCGGTTCCCGTTCGAGCTGCTGGGCCTGGGGGCGCTGCTCATCCTGCTCCTGATGGCTGCGACCAGTCATGACTTCTGGCTGGCCAACCTGACCGGCCCGCGCTGGAAGCGGCTCCACATGCTGGTCTACCCGGCGTACGCCCTGCTGGTGCTCCACGTGGCGCTGGGCACGCTGCAGTCGGAATCGGGCCGGGCCCCGCCGGTCCTGCTCGGGGCCGGCCTGGTGGCGGTGCTGGGGGCGCACGTGGCCGCGGCCTGGCGCGAGCGCGCCCGGGACCGGATGGAGCTGGCGGGGGAGCAGCCGCTGGTGGACGTCTGCGGCGTGGCGGAGATCCGCGAGGGGCGGGCCAGGATGGCGGTGGTGGGCGGCGAGCGGCTGGCGGTGTTCCGCTATGACGGCAAGGTGTCCTGCGTCTCCAACGTGTGCCAGCACCAGAACGGCCCGCTGTCCGAGGGGCGCATCGTGGACGGATGCATCACCTGCCCCTGGCACGGGTACCAGTACCGCCCCGACACCGGAACCTCGCCGCCGCCGTTCACCGAGCGGATCCCGACCTTCCGGGTGGAGGTCCGGGACGGGCGGGTGCTGGTGGATCCCCGGCCGAACCCGCCGGGCACCCGGGTGGAGCCGGCCCGGATCGAGGCCCCCGCGCCGGCCGCCCCAGGCGACGAGGGGTTCTATGTCGGCTACCACCCCAAGGCGCCGGCTCGCTACGCCAGCCTGACGCGGAGCGCCGTGGCCGTGGTGTTCCTGGCGGTGATCCTCGTGGCCGCCACGCTGGCGGCCAGCCAGGACCCGGTGGGGCGGGGCGTGTTCGAGTACGGCACGCTGCGCGAGTTCCGCGGCACGATCGTGGAACGGCCCTATCCGATGCTGCTGGTGCCCCGCCCCGGCATCACCGACCGCAACGCCGCCTATTCCCGCTACCTGCTGGTGGCGCAGGGGAAGCGGGGAGCCCAGGCGCTGGTGGCGGGCCACGACGGACACCACGTCCGGACCCGGGGCACGATCATCAACCGCGACGGCACCGCGATGCTGGAGATCTTCTCGGCCGACTTCGTGACCACCGACGCCCCGGCGGCCGGCGGGGTAGCGCCGCCGATCTCCCTGGGACGCAAGACGCTCCGGGGCGAGATCCTGGACAGCAAGTGCTGGCTGGGGGTCATGAAGCCGGCGGAGGGGAGCGTGCATCGCGGGTGTGCCACCCGCTGCCTGAGCGGCGGCATCCCGCCGCTCCTGATCGTGAACGATCCCGCCATCCCCTCGGGGCAGCTGCTCCTGCTCGGCCCCGGCGGCGAGCCGGCCCACCGGCAGATGCTCCGCTATGTGGGCGCGCCGGTCACCATCACCGGCGAGGTGCTGCTGCAGGGCAAGCTGGTGGTGATGCTGGTAGAGTCGGTGGCCACGGACGACGGGGCCGGCTGAGCCCCGTCAGGGCCCGACGACGGTGACGCTGTCCACGAAGTAGTCGGTGTCGGCGAAGCAGTTGGTCGGCACGCCGCGGTGCTCGGTGTAGTGCAGCCGCACTTCCCGGCCGACCAGCGAGTCCAGCTGCCGGGCGATGCGGGCCTCCCGTACCGAGAAGTACCAGATGTTCGGCGCCACGTTGGCCACTACCGACTGCCACAGCTCGCCCTCGTACGTCTTGCAGATCCAGCCCCGCCTGGAAAACTTCTGCAGCAGGCCGCTGCGGTGCCCGTTGGAATAGTCCCAGTGCAGGGCCAGCCAGGTGTACAGCGCCACGCCCGCCAGCATGGCCAGCGGCACGATCACCAGCCAGCGCTTCCACCGGTACCGCCGGGCGGCCGGCAGCGGTTCCGGCGCGTCGGGCGTCGTCATGGGGGTGTCCTCCAGAAAGCAGGCGAGCCGGGACCGGCCGGCTACAGGCCGCCGCCGCGCGGCTGGGTCGAGAACACCAGCCCCGAGGCGATCACGAAGACCCAGCCGGCCCGTTCCCGGTCGTTCTTGAAGCGATACGCCAGGTCGAGGCGGGTGGGATTGGCATCGGCCGCGCGCGAGGCGGAGAGCCGGAACCCCAGCCCCACGTTGGTGCCGGTGCGCCGGTCCTGGGTGTCATACCAGGCGCCGCCGTGGTCCACGAACCCGGCCAGGCCCAGGTCCAGGGCCTTGAACACGTCCTCGCCGAAGTTGTAGCGGTACTCGGCGGTGGTGAAGTAGGTCCGGTTGCCGGTGAAGGCGTGGATCGGAAAGCCCCGGGGGCCCACCGAGAAGCCGAGGTCGAACTCGGTGGCCGGCTGGGGATCCTTGAGCCATCCGATGTCGGCATGGCCGATGATCAGGTGACGCCGGGCCGGCGTCAGCACCGCCGTGGCTCCGAAGGTCACCGAGCCGGAATCGAGCCCCGCCCCGGTATACACCCCGTTGGCCCGGCTATCAATCCAGGCGAACCCGAGCCCCTTCCCCAGCTGGGTGCCCACCCGGAGCTGCGCCAGCAGGCCGATACCGCCGGTGTCGTACCCGAAGGCGCTGGGCGCCGCCAGCACCGACAGCCGGGCCAGGTCGCTGATGTCCACGTCCTCGTCCCGGCCGAACCGGGCGAACCCGCGGGTGACCACGAAATTGGCGCGGCGCCACTCGATGAACGGCCCCGCCGCCGCGGTGACCTTATTGGCCAGGTTCTTCGAGGGCCACTCGACGTAATCGTCCCGGCGCACCTGGGCGGTGAGGCCAACCCGCACATAGCCCCGGCTGCTGCGCCGCAGGGCATACGCGGCATCCACCCGGCCGAGGACGTAGCGGCGGCGGAGGGAATCGCTGGGCGTGCTGAAGCCGTCCCGGAACTGGATCACCCGCTCGTCCCGGATGTCGAACAGGGTGTACAGGCCGGCCTTGTCCGACAGGGTGAAGAACGGCCGCTCCACCGCCACCTGTCCCCGGACCCCGTCGGAGCGGTCCTCGTAGCGCAGCCCCAGCGACACGCTCCGGGCCAGCAGCCTGGGCTGCAGGAACTGGAAGTTGATCAGGGAGCGGTCCGGGGTCTTGCGGTAGCGGGTGGCAAACCGGGTGCCGGTGCCGAGCAGGTTGCGCTCGATCAGGGCGATCTGGTAATCGGTCTGGTTGCCGGCACTGCGGAAGCGCAGGTCGGCCTGGGTGGACCAGCCGTCCTGGGTGCGCACCTTGAGGGTGAACCCGCTGTCGGTGGTCACCGTGTCCAGCGACACTTTGCGGAACAGCCCCAGCTTGCGGAGGTTGCGCGCCGTCTCGGCGGCGTCGGCGGAGTCATAGGGCTCGCCGGGCTGGAACAGGATCTCGCGGCTGACCACGCTCAGGATGGTGGTCACGTGGAGCCCGTTCACCAGCCGGGGGATGAAGCCGTTGGTCTCGGTCGAGTCGAAGATGTCCGAGCGGCGGAACTCGATGTGGCGGATGATGGGACGGCCGAGCGAGTCGGCGTCGGGGTACCCCATCCGCGGGCCGAAGGCTGAATCGCGGGCCGGGGGAGGATAGCCCATGACCGGCGGCATCGCGGAATCGCGGGGCGCGGGGGGAACGCTGTCCTGCGCGGACAGCGCCGCCGGAAGAACCAGGGCCATCACGGCCACAACGAGGCGAAACGACAGGTCGGGCTCCAGACTTGTGGGGCGGAATGTTAACGACCTCCCGTGGGGCGGCGTAAGGGCGGCCGCCCCGGGCAGAATCCGCCCCGGCCCACTCCGGGTCCGCCGGGTGAAGGGATCGGGCCGGCAGGGGCGGCGACGGCGGCCGGGGGAAGCGGAGGAGGTAGTCGCCCGTTATGATCCCTGCCATGACGGACCCGGACCTCCCCCATGCCCGGCCCGGCGTGGGGGCCTTCTGCCTGTCCTTCCTCCCCTACAGCCAGACTTTCGTCTATGACGAGCTGGTGCACCTGGCCCGCTACCGGGCCGAGGTGTTCACTCCGCTGCGGCGGAACGCGGACCGGTTTCCCTTCCCCGCCGTGCACGCGGTGGCGGACGAGGCGGGGCCGGGGGCCTGGCGGGAGCGGTGGTACCGGTGGCGGGCCTGGAACCCCGGTTTCCATGAGCGCCTGGCCAGCGGCGGCTTCCGGGTGCTGCACGCCCACTTCGGCTGGGCGGGCGTGTACGCCCTGCCCCACGCCGAGCGCCTGAACCTCCCGCTGGTGGTGACCTTCTACGGGTACGACGTGCCGCTGCTCACCCAGCCGGCCCGCTACTGGCCCCGCCATTGGCGCTACTGGCTGGGAGCGGGCCGGCTGTTTCGCCGGGCCGACCGCATCCTGGCGGTATCCCGGGACCTGGTGGACCGGCTCGTTGCCCTGGGCGCGCCACCGGAACGCACCCAGCTCAAGCACATCGGGGTGCGGATTCCCGAGCCCAGGCCGGGGGAACGCCCCTCGGGGCCGCTTCGGGTGCTCATGGTGGGGCGGTTCGTCGAGAAGAAAGGATTCGAGTACGGCCTCACCGCCTTCGCCGGCCTGTGCCGCCGGGGCGTGGAGGCTCGGCTCACCGTGGCCGGCGACGGACCCCTGGCCCCCGCCTACCGCCGCCTGGTGGCGGAGTTAGGCATCGGAGACCGGGTGGACTTCCCCGGCGTGCTCCGCCACGGCGCGGTGCTGGACGCCATGCGGCGGAGCGATGTCTTCATGCTGCCCAGCGTCACCGCCCGCAATGGCGACCGCGAGGGCAACCCGACAGTGCTCAAGGAGGCCTGCGCCGTGGGCCTGCCGGTGGTGGCCACCCG
>CAZCVG010000060.1:0-14597 GCA_964501735.1 uncultured Gemmatimonadaceae bacterium
TGCCCTCGCCCCCGAAGTCGCCGAAGGCCAGCAGCCGGGCGAAGCCGTAGAACTGCCGCAGCCGGCCCTCGAAGATCGAACGGTAGAACGGCCCCCGGGCCGGCTGGGCCAGGGTGGCCCGCACCGCCCAGCTGGCCACGGCGGCCGAGTACATGGCGAAGACCACGCCCTGGGAAAAGATCGGGTCCACGAAGGCGGACGCGTCCCCGACGCAGTAGTAGCCGTCGCCGCAGACGTTGGTCGAGTAGTAGGAGTAGTCGGGGCGGAAGGTGATGCTGTCCTCGACGTACTCGGCCGGGGCCAGCAGCTCGCTCAGGATCGGCAGCCGGTGGCAGGTCTCGAGGAAGTAGCGCTCCTGCTCCCGCCGGCCCAGCCCCCGGGTGACCGCGGTGTTCACGATCAGGCCGACGCTGGTCACGTCCCGCATCACGATGTGCCAGGCCCAGCCGTCGGCGTAGCACATCATGAACGTCACCGGCCGGACGTCGTAGACCCGGTGCGCCGGGTAGGCCAGGCGGTCGGAGCCCAGGAAGAGGCTGTTGCGGAAGTAGCCCCACACGCCCAGGTACTTGCCGTCGGTGCCCACCCGGCGGCGGGCGCCGGTGCCGCCGGCGATGACCGACGCGTTGCCGCTGGCATCGATGACCTGGCGGGCTTCGATCACCCCGGCCACGGCACCGCCGCCCCGGCGGTCCTCGTAGTGCACCCGGGGGCGCTGGCCGCCGGAGAAGTCGGTCTGGCGGACCGCCACCTCCTCGAACACCCGGACGCCCACCGAGGCCGAATGGCGCAGCAGGATCTCGTCGAACCGGTCCCGCTCCACATGGAGGCCGGGCCGGGTGAAGCCGAAGCTGCTGAAGGAGAACTGGCGGGCCTCGCCCTCCCAGGCCACGATGCCGCCGTCCTTGATCACGAAGTTGTCGGCCAGGATCTTGTCGGTGACGCCCAGCAGGTCGGTGAAGCGCCACATGTGCGGGATCAGGCTCTCCCCCACCTGGGGCCGGGGATGGCGCACCTTCTCCAGCAGGACGACCTCCAGGCCGGCCTTGGCGAGGAGCGTGGCCGTGCTGCTCCCGGCCGGCCCGCCGCCGATCACCAGCACGTCGCAATGCGCAGGAATGGTCGTCATGGTGTTCTCCCTTCTGCTCAGGCGGGAGGCTCGGTCGCCAGGGGTGCGTCGAGCGTGAGGCCCGCCAGGGTCTCGGCCCGGTCGGTGAGGTAGCCCTCGTCGTACGCGCAGCTGACCCCCGCTTCCGCCAGCATCCGCCGCAGGTTGTCCGAGCGTCCCACCGCTCCCGAGGCCGCCAGCGACAGCTCCAGCTCGTGCCTGGGCATGCCCAGCACCAGGTGGCGCACCGCATCGCCGCTCACGCCCTCACCACCGAAGTCGCCGAAGGCCAGCAGCCGCGCAAACCCATAGTACTGCTTGAGCCGGTCGGCGTAAATCCGGTTGTAGAACCCTTTCCGCGACGGGTGGGTCAGCGAGGCGTCGATGGTCCAGGCCGCCAGGCCGCCGCCGTAGAGCGCGAAGACCACGCCCTGGGAGAAGATCGGGTCCACGAAGGCCGCGGCATCGCCCACGCACACGTAGTCGTGGCCGCAGATGTTCTCCGAGTAGTAGGAGTAGTCGGGCCGGAAGGTGAGGGAGTCGGGGATGTACTCCGCCCCCTGCAGCAGCTCGCCCACGTAGGGGAGCTGGCGGCAGGTGTCGGTGAAGTACTGCTCCCGGTCCTGGCCGCTCATCCCCTTGGCCACCGCCGTGTTCATCACCAGGCCGACCGACGTCACGTCCCGGAGCACGATGTGCCAGACCCAGCCGTCCTTGTACGAGGTCACCAGGGTGACGGGGCGCACCTTGTGCACGTCCTCCATCCCGTAGACCCGGCGGTCGGCGGCCAAGAAGCTCGAGTTCCGGTAGTAGCCCCACATCCCGATGTACTTCCCGTCGGTCCCCACCCGGCGCCGGGCGTTGGTGCCGCCGGCGATCACGCTGCCCATGCCGCTCGCATCCACCACGTACCGGGCCTGGATCTCGCCCTCCACCCCGCCGCCGCGGCGGTCCTCGAACTGGACCCGGGGCGCGCCGGGACGGCTCAGGTCGGCCCCCCGCACGGTGACTTCCTCGAACACCCGGGCCCCGCAGTTCCGGGCATGGCGAAGCAGGATATCGTCGAACCGGTCCCGCTCCACGTGGAGTCCCGGCCGGGAGAAGCCGAAGTCCTTGAACCGGATCTGGCGGATCTTGCCGTCCCAGATCACGATCCCGCCCGACTTCACCACGAAGCCGTCGGCCAGGATCTGGTCGGAGACGCCGAGCTGGTCACAGTACTTCCAGATGTGGGGGATGAGGCTCTCCCCCACCTGGGGCCGCGGGAACCGGGCCTTCTCGAGCACGACGACGTCGTAGCCCTTCCGCCGCAGGTGAATGGCGCTGGCGCTGCCGGCGGGGCCGCCGCCGATGACCACGATGTCGGTGGAGGCGGGGATCGCCCCGCCGGACGGGCTGGACTTGGGCACGGTCACAGTTTCAGGGTGGTTTCCAGGTATGCGAAGGTGCCGCTTCGCCCGGGGTAGATGGACCGGATCACGTCCTTGCCGAAGGCGTGGCCGTAATAGCCGTAGACGCTCACCCGGGGATGCGGATCCCAGGTGACCGAGGCGTCCAGCAGCGTGGCCAGGCTCTTCTCCCCGCCGCTGGGCCGGCCGCCGTAGCCGAAGCTGCCCTCCCGCATGGTGACCCCCGAGCCGACATACCAGAGGTCGTTCTCGTTGCTCAGGCGGAGGAGATGGAGGTCGCTCCGCAGGGAGAGCTTGCCGGGCTTGGGCCGGAGCACCACCTGGGCGAAGAGGTCCTCGGAGTTCATCATGTTGAAGAACGGGAACTGGGCGTACAGGCGGACCGTGGTGAGGGTCTGGAAGAAGGTCCCGTGGGTCCCGTCGGCCGGGTCATCGTCGCCGGACGTCCGCAGGTAGCCGGCCCGGAGCCATGGGTTGAGCCGACCCAGCGGGAACTGCACGCCCGCCTCCACCGCCGCGGCCCACGCAGAGTGGTCCAGCAGGCCCCAGTCGCCCTTCTGGACCACGCCCCAGCCCATCAGGTCCACCGTCGCCTTGCCCGCCGGGATCGCGCGGACCACGTGCCCGCCCACCTGGTGCAGCGTGATGGGCGCCGAATCGGCGGCCCGCGCCGGGGCGGGCCGGTTGTCCGCCTTCACCACCTGGTCGGCCGGATCGCGGCGGTCCTCGTAGTAGATGTAGAACAGCCGGGCCTCGGTCCGCTTGCCCAGCACCCCGGGCTTGACGGTGGCGGTCAGGCCGGCAAAATCCACTTCCGTCACTTCCTTCATCCCGTCAATGGCGAACCCGCCCTGCCGGGGGCGGGCCGCGACGGCGGTCAGGTTCCAGCGCGGGCGGTCGAGCGCCCCGGTGACCCCGTCGAAGCTGCGGGAGACGTGGCTGAACCCGAAAGTCCCGATGAGGCGGGCGGTCAGGCGGGTCCGCTTGACCCAGTCAATGACCGGGTCGCCACTCATCACCTCCACCCCGTCGAGGTACTCGAAGCGGCCGGCCCGCAGGTAGGTGCCCGGCCGGGCCGGGTTCTTTACGCTGAGGTAGACCTGGTTGACGAAGACCCGGCTGTCGTTCCGCTCCTTCTCGGGCGCGTAGTAGGCGGCGCCCAGGCCGAGGTCCCCCAGGGGGGGCGGGGCATTGGCGTCATCCGGGAGCCCGACGAAGCTGGTATTCTGGACGTCCACCCTGCCGTCCAGCCATTTGGCCGGCGTGGCGTTGAGGACCAGGTGGGTCTGGGCGGCGAAGAACCCATAATTGTGCGGGTCGCCCGGGAGCCCGGTGTCGAACCAGCCCCAACCCTCGTAGCGGAGGCGGCTGCTGCCGGTCAGGGTGAGATCCTTGGACAGCCGAACCTGGGCCTGGCCGGCCCCGGGGGCCAGCAGGACAACGGCGAGCAGGGCAGTCAGTGCACGTCGCATCGGGACCCTTGGCATGTAGAAGACAACCGGCCGGCGCAGGGCGGGGCCGCGGGGGTGACTCAGGCGTAGGGTGCTGTCCGATTCTCCGCTGGCCCGAATGAGCAGGTTCCATGCCCTGAGCCAACCTTGGACCCCCCCGGCGGCGGCCGGGATCTCGCACGGAACCTGCTCCGCCCGCCCCCCAGCGCCCGGCCCGGCTGGCCGGCCCGGCAGAAACCTCTAACACCAGAATTGCCATGGACTTTGGCTGGAGCCCCGAGCAGGTCGAATTCCGCGATGCCGTGGTGCAGTTTGCCCGCAAGGCACTGCAGGACGACCTCATCCGCCGGGACCATGAAGCCCGCTTTTCCCGGGAATTCTGGGCTGCCTGCGGCGAGTTCGGCATCCAGGGGCTCCCCTTCCCGGAGGCCTACGGGGGGAGCGGAATGGACATCCTCACCACAGTGCTGGGGATGGAGGCGCTGGGCTACGCCTGCAAGGACAACGGGCTGCTCTTCGGCCTTGCGGCCCAGATGTGGAGCGTCCAGATGCCGATCTTCCGGTTCGGTACCGAGGACCAGAAGCAGCGCTACCTGCCCAGGCTCTGCAGCGGGGAGTGGATCGGGGCACACGGCATGAGCGAGCCGGACAGCGGCTCCGACGCCTTCGCCCTGCGCACCACCGCGGTCCGGGAGGGTGACGTCTTCGTGCTCAACGGCGCCAAGACCTTCGTGAGCGAGGCGCCGGTGGCGGACATGTTCATCGTCTTCGCCACCATTGACCGGATGAAAGGCGCCCTCGGCCTGACCTGCTTCATCGTGGACCGGGACACTCCCGGCTTCACCGTCGGGAAGCGGATCGACAAGATGGGGCTCAAGACCTCGCCGATGGGCGAGCTGGTCTTCGACAACGCCCGGGTCCCGGCCGCCAACCTCCTCGGCCGGGAAGGGCGGGGGGTGCAGATCTTCAATGACTCGATGGAGTGGGAGCGGGCCTGCATCCTGGCCAGCAACCTGGGCACCCTGGACCGGCTGATCGAGGAGTCGGTGCGCTACGCCCGGGACCGGAAGCAGTACGGCAAGCCGATCGCCGAATTCCAGGCGGTCTCCCACCGGATCGCCGACATGAAGCTCCGGCTGGAGGTGGCCCGGCTGCTCCTCTACCAGGCGGCCTGGGCCAAGGACCGGGGCGAACAGGCCGGGCTCCGGGCCGCGCTGGCCAAGCTCTACCTGGGGGAGGCCATGGTCCAGAGCTGCCTGGACGCGGTCCAGGTCCGCGGGGGGTATGGGTACACGACCGAATATGAGGTCGAACGGGAGCTTCGGGACGCGGTCGGGGGTACCCTTTATTCCGGCACGTCGGAGATCCAGCGCAACCTGATCGCCCGGAGCCTGGGGCTCTAGAGCCGGGCGAATGCCGCACTTCTGGCGATTTGCCGCGCCCGCGCCACCCCCTGTGGCACACACGCCACAACCTGATGCGTGGATGTCCCGATTCGATGGCCACCATGACCCGGCCACCGGCGGCATGAAGCTCGCTATGTCCACTGGGGAGCATTTTTTCTTGACCGGGGGCCCGTTCGCGGCCGCCGTCACGACTTACAATCCTGGCACCTCGGGTACGGCTAATGTCGGCTAGTAGCGCCCTGGCTGTTGACAAGGAAGCCGCGGCTGCGCCCGCGCGCACCCTCGAACGGTACCTGCTGGTGGCGCTGACGGCGCTCCAGCTGTTCCTCCTGGCCCTGGTGGTCCGCCAGTTCGAGCTGGAGAGCCGGGGGCTTTACCACACCCTCCTGTTCGCAGTCGCGGGGTTCTCGCTGCAGGCCGTGCTGCCCCAGCGCTGGCGGATGACCTGTTTCGCCCTGCTCTCGCTGGCCTCGGTGGTCACCCTCTTCGGGGTGGCGGGCCTGTGGGTGCTGGCGTTCGGCGCGCTGGTGATCGGGGTGAGCCTGCTGCCGGTGGGGTACACCATCCGCCTGCTGCTCCTCCTGGCGGCGATGGTCGGGCTGGCCCTGGCCCGCACCGAGGTGCTGCCGCTGCCCCTGCCGGTGTACATCTGGCCGGTCATCGCCGGGATGTTCATGTTCCGGCTGGTGCTGTACTTCTACACGGTCAAGCACGAGGGTCCGCCCAAGGACCTCTGGGGCACGGTGGCGTACCTGTTCATGATCCCCAACGCCATCTTCCCGTTCTTCCCCATCGTTGACTACAAGACCTTCCTGCGGCGCCATTACGACGCGCCGGAGAGCGCCCTCTACGCCCGCGGCATTTCGTGGATGACCCGCGGCATCACCCACCTGCTGCTCTACCGGGTGGTGTACCACTACGTGGTGCTCGACCCGGCCATGCTCCGCACCCTGGGCGACGTGGTGCAGTACTTCCTGCAGACCTACCTGCTGTATCTCCGGGTCTCGGGCCAGTTCCACCTGATCATCGGCCTGCTCTACCTCTTCGGATTCCGGCTGCCGCCCACCCATCACCTGTACTACCTGGCCGACAGCTTCACCGAGGTCTGGCGCCGGGTGAACATCTACTGGAAGGACTTCATGATGAAGGTGGCGTATCATCCCACCTTCTTCCAGCTGCGCAAGCTCGGCAACGACCGGGCGATCGTGCTGTCCACGATCATCGTCATGCTGATCACCTGGCTGCTCCACGGCTACCAGAAGTTCTGGATCGTGGGCACCAACCCGTTCAATGCCGTCGACACCGTCTTCTGGGCCATCCTGGGCACCCTGGTGGTGCTGAGCGCCGTCTGGGACCTGCACCGGGCCAAGCGCCGGGAGGCCCCGCGCACCGGGTATGACTTCGGCCGGGCGGTCCGGACCCTGTTCGTCTTCGGCATGGTGTGCCTCCTGTTCACCCTGTGGACCAGCCCCTCGCTCGACGCCTTTGTCGGCGTGGTGAAGGTGGCCCGGACGGTGGATCTCCGGGGCATCGCCATGATCGTCGCGGTGATCGTCCTGTTCCTGGCCGTGGCAGGCTGGTCGTGGGGGCAGGCCGACATCCGTGAACTCACCCTCAAGCCCGTTCCGCTGAGCACTTCCCTGAAGGTGGGCGGGGGGTACAGCATGGCGCTCCTCGGCCTGGTCGCGCTGGCCCAGCCGGAGGTCAAGTTCCTGTTCGGCCCCACCGTGGCCGGCGCCATCACCCAGATCGGCAGCAGCCGGCTCAACCAGCGCGACGAGGACGAGCTCACCCGGGGCTACTACGAGTCCATCAGCAGCCCCAACCGGCTCTCGGGCCAGCTCTGGGATGTCCGGCAGGAGCAGCCTGAGGACTGGATCAACATCGAGCAGACCGCGGGCTTCCGCACCCGGCCGGATTTCCTGGCGTCGGACCTCGTGCCCGGCCAGACCATCCAGTTCAAGCGGCAGGAGTTCCGCATCAACAGCCACGGGATGCACGACCAGGAGTACCCGCTGGCCAAGCCGGAGCGGACCTTCCGGATCGCGATTGCGGGCGCCTCCCCGGTCATGGCGCCGGGCGTCCCCGACGGCCAGTCCTTCGAGGCCCTGCTCGAGGACCGGCTCAACGCCCTCGGGGCGGCCAGCGGCTGGCGGGTGGAAGTGCTCAACTTCGGGGTGGCGGGCTACTCCGTGCTGCAGCAGGTGGAGAAGCTGGAGACCCAGGCCCTGCCGTTCGCGCCGGACCTCCTGATCCTCACCAGCATGCCGCCGGACCGGCTGCCGGTGGCGCTCCATCTGGGCTACGTCATCCGGGGCAAGGTGCCGGTACCGGATTCGGCGCTCCGGGTGGCGCTGGCGCCACTCGATTCGGCCGCCCCGCCCGATGCCATCCTGCGCGCGGTCGCCCCGCTGATGGACTCGCTGCTCGCCTCCACGGTGAGCCGGACCGACCGCGCCGCCCGGTCCATCGGGGCCAAGGCGGCCCTGGTGCTGCTCCGGCTGCCGGAGTACGCCGACAGCCGGGACCGGGTGATGGCCCGGGAGGCGGAACGGCTGGGCGTGCCGCTGATCGACCTGACCCAGCCCTACGGCACCTTCCCCGAGGACCACTTCCGGCTGGCCGATTACGACCGGCACTGGAACCTCGAGGGCCACAAGCTGATGGCGGACAAGCTCGAGGCCCAGCTGCGGCTCCGCGCCGCCGAGCTGGGCGTGCCGCCGCTGTGGGACGGAGCACCCCAGGGGGCGGCCGCACCCTGACGCACCACCACGGATCGTAGGCATCGAACGACCCCTCGCTCCGCAGGGGAGGGTCGTGGAGCATTCACCGAGGGGAACCATGGCAGCAGGCGGGGCGGTCGGCGTCGAAGGGGAGCTGTCGCGCGCCAGCGTGCGGACGTGGGAACACGTCCTCCGCCTGGTGCTCACGGCCGCCCAGCTCGGGCTCGTGGTGCTGGTGATCCGCGAGTTCCAGCTGGAGAGCCGGGGGCTCTATCACACCCTGCTCTTCGCGCTGGCGGGGTTCGTGGTCCAGGCCTCGCTGCCCCGGCCGTGGCGGATGCCCTGCTTCGTGGCCCTCTCCATCGGGGCGCTGCTGCTGCTCCTGTCGTTGTCGGGGCTCTGGGTGCTGGGGATCGGCGGGATGTTCCTCGGGCTCAGCCTGCTGCCCATTCCCTTCCGCTGGCGCCTGGCGCTGATCCTGGGGGCCATGGCCGGGCTGATCCTGCTCCGCGCCGAGGTGGTCGCCCTGCCGGTCCCCGGCTACATCTGGCCGGTGGTGGGCGGGATGTTCATGTTCCGGCTGGCGCTCTACCTCTATGCCGTCCGCCACGAGGGCCCGCCCCGGGACCTCTGGGGCACGCTGGCGTATTTCTTCATGCTGCCCAACGCCGCGTTCCCGTTCTTCCCGATCATCGACTACAAGACCTTCCTCCGGCAGCACTACGATGCCCCGGAGAGCGCGCTCTACGCCCGCGGCGTCGCGTGGATGACCCGCGGGGTGATCCACCTGCTGCTGTACCGGCTGATCTACCACTACGTGGTGCTGGACCCGGCCGGCCTCCGCACCCTGGGCGACGTGGTCCAGTACTGCCTGCAGACCTACCTCCTGTACCTCCGGGTGTCGGGCCAGTTCCACCTGATCGTCGGGCTGCTGCACCTCTTCGGGTTCCGATTGCCGGAGACCCATCACCTCTACTTCTTCGCCAGCAGCTTCACCGAGCTGTGGCGGCGCATCAACATCTACTGGAAGGACTTCATGCAGAAGGTGGTGTACCAGCCCACCTTCTTCCGGCTGCGGCCCCGCGGCAATGACCAGGCGATCGTGCTGGCCACCGTGGTGGTGATGTTCGTGACCTGGCTGCTGCACGGCTGGCAGCGTTTCTGGCTCACCACCGGCCCGGCGTTCAGCGTCGGGGACAACTGGTTCTGGGGGCTCCTCGGCATCCTGGTGGTGCTGGCCGCCGCCCGCGACGTGCGCCAGGCCAAGGCCCGGCAGGCGCCCCGCAAGGGCTACGACCTGCGGCGGGGCCTCGGGACCGTGATGGTGTTCCTGACCATCGTGATGCTGTGGGCCATCTGGGCCAGCGACTCCATGGCCGGCCTCCTCAGCGTCCTGGCGGTCGGCCGCAACGTGGACACCCGCGGCGTGGTGCTGCTGGTCGGGATCATCGGGTTCCTGCTGGTGGCCGGCGGGTGGGACTGGGGGGCCACCGACATTCGGGACCTCAAGCTCAAGCCCCTCTCCCTGGCCGAGACCGGCCGCCATGCCGCGCTGCACGCATCGCTGCTGGCCGGCCTGGTGCTGGTGGCCCGGCCCGCCGTGCGCGACTCGCTCGGCTTCACCCTCTCCGGGGTCATCGCCCAGGCCGGCAGCCCCCGGCTCAACGTCCTCGACGAGGCGCTCCTCACCCGGAGCTACTACGAGACGATGAGCAGCCCCGACCGCGATGCCGGCCAGCTCTGGCAGGTCCGGCAGCAGCAGCCGGCCGACTGGGTCATCATCGACTCGACCAGTGCGTGGGGCTTCCGGTCCGACTTCCTGGCCACCGAGCTGGTGCCCGGCCAGGACATCCAGTTCAAGCGGCAGCGCTTCCGGACCAACAGCCACGGCATGCACGACCAGGAGTACCCCCTGGCCAAGCCGGCCGGGACCTTCCGGATCGCCGTGCTGGGCGCGTCCCCCGTGATGGGACCGGGCGTGCCCGAGGAAGCGGTGTTCGACCGGCTCCTGGAGGAGCGGCTGAGCGCCCTGGCCCAGCCGTCCGGTCACCGGGTCGAGGTGCTCAACTTCGGGGTGGCGGCCTATTCCCCGGTCCAGATGCTGCTCCAGCTGGAGCAGAAGGTGCTGGCCTTCCAGCCGGACTTGGTCCTCCTGACCAGCATGCCCCCGGACCGGGTGCCGATGGGCCTGCACCTTGCCACGGTAGTCCGCCGGGGAATCCCGATTCCGGATCCCGACATTCGGGCGGCGCTGGCCCGCGCAGGGGTGGATTCCACCTCCCGCGCGGAGGCCATCCTGCGGGCCCTCGGGCCCCTGGGGGACTCGCTGCTCGCAGTCTCGGTGACCCGGACCGACAGCCTGGTACGGGCCCACGGCGCCCGCGCGGCATTGGTCCTGCTACGATTGCCGGAGTACGCCTCCAGCCCCGACCGGATCATGGCCGGGACGGCCGAGCGGCTGGGCTGGCCGATAATCGATCTCCAGAAGATCTACGGGACCCATCCGGAGCAGGAGTTCCGGATCGCGGACTACGACCGGCACTGGAATGAGCGGGGCCATGAGCTGGTGGCCTCGAGGCTGGAAGAGGGACTGCGGCAGCACGCCGCGGCGCTCGGTGTTCCCCCGTTGTGGGCCGCCCCCGGGGCGCCCGCGAGTGCGCGCTCCAGCGCGGTTTCACCTTAAGCAGAGGACTTGGGCGATGGACGACATCATTGGGCCGGTCAAGCAGTACATCCTCGATACCTTCCTCAAAGGCGAGGACCCCTCGGCGCTGCGCAACGACACGCCGCTCATCAGCGGCGGGATCCTCGATTCCCTGGCGACGCTGGAGCTGGTCTCCTTCCTGGAGCAGCGCTTCAGCATCCAGCTGGAAGCCCACGAGGTGGACGCCGAGCGTCTCGACACCCTGACCGCGATCGCGGCGCTGGTGCAGAGCAAGGCCGCCCGGGTCTAGCCTGGCCCCGCGGCGCATTTCATGACCGAGGCGTCGCTGGCCGCTGCCGCCCCCGGCTCGCATGCGCGAGCCGGGGCGGAGCCGTTGCCCGGACTGGCCCGCCTGGCCGGGCTCACCCTCCAGCTGGCGCTGGCCGTCGGGGTGATATGGTTCCTGCGCATCGAGGGGGAAGGCTTCCGCCGGCTCTCCCTGCTCATCCTCGGTGGCTTTGTGGTGCACGCCCTGCTGCCGATGGCGTGGCGGCTCCCGGCGTTCCTGGCCCTGTCCCTGGGTGGGATTCCGCTGGTGCTCGGCGTGGTGGACGGGGCCTGGCTGCTCGGCACGGCCGCGCTCCTGGCCGCCATCTGCGTGGCCCCGCTTCCGGTGCGCCTGCGCATCGGGCTGCTCGCCGTGGCCGGCGCGGCGCTGGCCGCGATGCGGGCGGGGCTGCTCCCCGATCCGCTGCCGGCCATCGTCTGGCCCATCCTCGGCGCGATGTTCGCCTTCCGGGTGCTGGTCTTCCTGTACGACGTGAGCCACGCGACCAAGCCGGTCGCCCCGCTCAAGGGGCTGGCGTACTTCTTCCTCCTCCCCAACGTCTGCTTCCCGCTCTTCCCGGTGGTGGACTTCAAGACCTTCGACCGGAGCCACTACGACAGCGATCCCTACCCGGTGTACCAACGGGGCCTGTCGTGGATCGCCCGGGGGCTGCTCCACCTGGTGCTGTACCGGGTGGTCTACCAGGAGATCACGCTGGACGTCAGCCAGGTGCGGGACGCCGGCGACCTGTTCCGCTACGTCTTCACGGTGCTGCTGCTGTACCTCCGGGTCTCGGGGCAGTTCCACCTGGTCATCGGCGTCCTGCTGCTGTTCGGGTTCAACCTGCCGGAGACCAACAACAAGTACTTCCTGTCGTCGAGCTTCACCGACTTCTGGCGGCGGATCAACATCTACTGGAAGGACATGATGATGAAGCTGGTGTACTACCCCAGCTTCTTCGCCTTCCGCCGCACCTGGTCGCAGGACCGGAGTTTCAGCCTGGCCATCATGATGGTCATGGGCGTGACCTGGGCGCTCCACTCCTACCAGTGGTTCTGGCTCCGGGGCGACCCGCTGCTGACCCCCTCGGACATGCTCTTCTGGGCGCTGCTGGCGGTGCTGGTCGTGGTGTCCTCCGGCCGCGAGCGCCGCAAGGGGCAGGACCGGCTTTCCCCCGCCGCCCTGCGGGGCTGGCAGCTCCGGCGGGGGCTCTCCACCTTCGGCGTCTTTGCGACCATCTCGTTCCTGTGGTCCATGTGGAGCGCCGAGTCCCTGGGGGCCTGGTTCGGGGCGCTGGGCACGCTCGCGGAGGTCCGTCCCGGGGATGTGCTCCCCTGGCTGGCGCTGGCCGCGGCTTTCGTGGGACTCGCGGGGTGGAACTGGGACACACCGCCCTTCGGGGCGGCGGCCCTCGAGCGGCTGCATCCCGGGTTCCGGACCGCCGGGCTGCTCTCGCTGCTGCTGCTCCTGGGCCATCCCGGGGTGGCCATGCGCTCGGGGGAGCTGCTCTCGCCGTACGTCGTCGCGGTGACCAAGACCGGCCTCAACCGGGCCGACCAGAACCGGCAGGGCCGGGGGTACTACGAGCGCCTGAACGAGACCGGCGCCGTGATCGGCGGGGTGACCACCCGCCGTCGCGATCCCACCTGGGCGGAGATCCACGAGACCACGGCCTACCGGCAGCTCGGTGACTTCCTGCTCGGCGAGCTGGTGCCGGGCAGCAGCATCATCTACAAGCGCCGGCAATTCACCGTGAACAGCCAGGGGCTTCGGGACCGCGAGTACACCATAGCCAAGCCGCCGGGTGTCTGGCGGATCGCCATGATCGGCCCGTCGGACGTGATGGGGTACGCGGTGGGGGACGACGAGTCCTTCGAAGCGGTGCTGGAGGAGCTGCTGGCCAAGGAGGGGCTGGCCCGGAAGTACGAGGTCCTCAACTTCGGGGTCGAGGGCTTCAGCCAGCTCCAGTCGGTCCTGATGGCCGAGCGCCGGGCACTCGAGTATTCGCCTGACCTGATCATGCTGACCATCCACGACCTCGATGCCCGGCTGTTCGGCCGGCACCTTCGGCTGGCCCTCGATCGCCGGGTGCGCATCGAGTGGCCCGAGGTGGAGCAGGTGATCGCCCGGGCCGGGCTCCACCGCAACCAGTCCTCTGCCGAGGTCCAGCGCCGCATGCTGGGCCGGGAGGAGACGATGAGCCGGATCGCCCTCAGCCGGCTGGCGCAGGTCGGCCGCAAACACGGCATCCAGGTGGCCGTGATCGCCGCCCGGCTACCCCTGGAAGCGCCGGGCGAGGATGTGCGGACGTTCATGCGGGTGGCCGGAGAGCTGGGCATTCACGTCTTCGACCTGCTGAGCGTCTACGACGGCCACGACGAGGCCGCGCTCAAGGTCACCGAACTCGATCATCACCCCACCGCCGAAGGCCACCGGCTCCTCGCCGAAGGCCTGCTGGCGCAGCTCGAGGCGCGGCCGGCCCTGCTGGGCCTCGGGCAGGACGGCCCCTCCGCCGTCCCCACTACGATCGGAGTCAGTCAATGAAGCCCGCCCCCTGCCTCCACCACTGGCTGGACGCCTCCGCCGCCCGGACCCCCGGGAAGACCGCGGTGGTGGATCCCGGCAAGGGCGAAATCACCTATGGTGCGCTGGCGGGCCTGACCGACCGCTTCCGGGACCGGCTGGCCGCCCTGGGTGCCCGTCCCGGTGACCGGATCGGGATGTACCTCCCCAAGTCCATTGACTCGGTGGCCACGATCTTCGGCATCCTCAAGACCGGCGCCGCCTACATCCCGGTGGACCCGGGCTCGCCGCCGTGGCGGGCGGCCTTCATCCTGACCGACGCCGGCGTGCGGGCCGTGGTGGTGGACCGGGCCTTCGTGCCGTCGCTGGAGGAGGAGCTGGGCAAGCTGGGCCGGACCCTGCCGCTGCTGGTCCTGGACGAGGTGGGTGGCGGGCGCGGGCTGGAGGCGGCGCTGGCGCGGGAGGCCACCCCCCCGGCGGCGAAGACCGTGGACCCCGGCCTCGATGGCCTGGCGTACATCCTCTACACCTCCGGGTCGACCGGGAAGCCGAAGGGGGTCATGCTGACCCATCGCGCCGCCACGTCCTTCGTGGACTGGTGCTCGGAGGTCTTCCAGCCCACGGCGGACGACGTCTTCTCCTCGCACGCGCCGTTCCATTTCGACCTGTCGGTGCACGACGTCTATGTGCCGCTCAAGCACGGCGCCCGGCTGGTGCTGATCGGGGAGGAGGCGGGGAAGGACCCCGGCACGCTGGCCCCGCTGATTGCCGAGCACCGGATCACCATCTGGTACTCCACCCCGTCCATCCTGAGCCTGCTGGCCCAGTACGGCAAGCTGGAGCGGTTCGACTGGTCGGCGCTGCGGCACGTGCTGTTCGCCGGCGAAGTGTTTGCCGTGCCCCGGCTCCGCGCCATCAAGGCGCTCTGGCAGGGGCCGCGGTACTGGAATCTCTACGGGCCGACCGAGACCAACGTCTGCACCTACTACGAGATCCCCGCCGAGG
>CAZCVG010000061.1:0-14431 GCA_964501735.1 uncultured Gemmatimonadaceae bacterium
GGGGAGGGCCCCAGGACCTGGGGACCCTTCCGATACCGCTGGTCGGCCCAGCCGTCAGGTGGCGCACCTTCACCAGGCCCGGCAAATGCCCGCACGCGTGGACGCGATCCTCCTCCGGTCCGGTCGTCATCTGCGCGCTCGACGGGCCCCTTCCCCGAGCTCCCGCCGCCCGTTCCATGCCGGCCCGATGACCGACCCACCCGCCGCCGTCCCCTCCGGTATTCCTCGACCGGGATTCCGCCATCAGGGTTGAGGCCTTCGGCGCGAGCCTCGGCGACCGCTACCGCATCGAGCGCGAGCTCGGCGCCGGGGGCATGGCCACGGTGTACCTGGCCCACGACCTCCGGCACGACCGTGACGTCGCCATCAAGGTTCTGCACCCCGACCTCGGCGCGGCCCTCGGCAGCGAGCGGTTCCTCGCCGAGATCCGGACCACCGCGCGGCTGCAGCACCCGCACATCCTCCCGCTGCTGGATTCGGGTGCGGCGGACGGGCTGCTCTACTACGTCATGCCGGTGGTCACCGGCGAAACGCTCCGTGCCCGTCTCGACCGGGAGCGCCAGCTCCCGCTGCCGCACGCCGTCCGGATCGCGACCGAGGTGGCGAGCGCGCTCGACTACGCTCACCGCCAGGGCGTGATCCACCGCGACATCAAGCCGGAGAACATCCTGCTCCACGACGGGCAGGCCCTGGTGGCGGACTTCGGCATCGCGCTCGCCGTGCAGCAGGCCGGCGGCACCCGGATGACGCAGACCGGGCTCTCGCTCGGCACTCCCCAGTACATGTCGCCCGAGCAGGCGATGGGGGAGCGCGCGATCGACGCGCGGAGCGACATCTATGGCCTCGGCGCCGTCGCGTACGAGATGCTGGCCGGCGAGCCGCCGTTCACCGGGCCGACGGTGCAGGCCATCGTCGCCAAGGTGCTGAGCGAGCGCCCGGTGCCGCTCCACACCATCCGGGATACCGTGCCGCCGGGCATCGAACAGGCGATCTTCACCGCGCTCGCCAAGCTCCCCGCCGATCGCTTCGCCACCGCCGCCGAGTTCGCCGCGGCGCTGCAGAGCGGCGGGACGCCGGGCGCTACGGTCGCGGGGACGCGGGCCGTTCCGGTGCCGCGGACCCGGTGGCGCGATCCCGTGGTGCTCGGCCTGGCCGCGCTGGCCCTGGCGCTCGGCGTCACCACATGGCGGCTGGCCGTGGGCGGCGGCGGTGGGGACACCTTCGTCATGCGATCGGTCATCGCCGAGGACGACGGCGGGGTCGGGCCGGGCGTCATGTCGCCCGATGGCCGATCGGTCGTCTACCCGGGCGCGGTCAGGGGCGGGGCCGGCCGGGTGCTGCACCTGCGGCGGCTCGACGAGGTGACCTCGCGGGAGATCCCCGGGACGAGCGCACCGGCGGTGCCGGTCTTCTCTCCCGACGGCGAATGGATCGCCTACGTCCAGGCGCGGCGCCGCGTGGTGAAGATTCCGGTCACGGGGGGGACCCCGATCGCGCTGGCGGACGTTCCGGACAACGGCGGACTCGACTGGTCCCCCGGCGGGGAGCTCGTGGTCGGCGCTGGCCTGGACGAGGGGCTGATCGGGCTCTCGCGGCTCAGCCCCGACGGCGGGCCGCTCGGCGTGCTCACCCGCGTGGACACCACCCGCGGGGAGCTCTCGCACCAGTCGCCGGTGGTCATCGACGGCGGCGCCGCTGTCGTGTTCGCCATCCGGAAGCCGGGCGACACGTTCGAGGTCGGCGCCGCCTCCCTCCGCGCCGACCAGCCGCACGTCCCCCTCGGCATCGCCGGCCGCCCCCTGGGGGTTCTCGACGGCCAGCTGGTGTATCACGACCTCGAGGGTGTGCTGTGGGCGGTCGCCTTCGATGCGGGCCGGTTCCGGGTCGGCGGGACGCCGACGACGCTCGTGGACGGGGTGCGGATGCAGACCGGCCCGGGGCTCCGGTCGGCCTCCCTCAGCCGGAACGGCGGCCTGGTCTACCTGCGCGGCAACGCCAGCCGCCGACTGGTCTGGGTGGACCGGCGGGGCGCCGCGAGCCCGGTGATTGACGGCTTCCGGGAGTACCAGAACCTCGCCCTCTCGCCCGACGGCCGCCGCGTGGCGTTGACGATCGTCACCGGCGCCCGGCGCGACGTCTGGATCCTCGACCTGGCCGCCGGCACCCTGGCCCCGCTGACGAGCGCGGGGTCCGTGCGTAATCCGCTCTGGAGCCCGGACGGCCGGCGCATCCTGTTCGCCTCGAACCACGCCGGCGGCCGGGCCGCCTTCTGGTGGCAGGACGCCGATGGCAACGGCCCCCCGACCCTGGCGGTCACGCCGAGGCACAACCCGTGGAACGCCCACCTGTCGCCGGATGGCCGGGTGGTCGTCTACAACGCCATCTCGGAGGGCACCTTCAACCTCGAGACGGTGTCCGTGGACTCGGCGTCGTCCTCCGCCGACCTCGCCGCATCCCCGAGGGGATCCGAGGCGTGGGGCCGCTACTCGCCTGACGGCAAGTGGCTGGCGTACAACTCCGATGAGTCGGGTCGGTCGGAGGTGTACATCCGGGCCTCGACGCCGGGGGGTGGGCGCGTCGCCGTCTCGGTCAATGGTGGCCGCCGCGCCGGCTGGAGTCCCGACGGGCGCCGGCTCTACTACTGGGAAGGCGACCGCCTGATCGAGGCCTCCGTCGTTCTGGAGCCGAGTCCCCGGGTGCTGTCGCGCGCCGCGCTCTTCAGCGGGCCCTACGCCGACGACTACGAGGTGGCGGCGGACGGCCGGTTCCTCATGATCGAGTCGGAGCGGTCGGGGGTGAGCCTGGTGGCGGTGCCGCAGTGGCGGGCCGAGCTCAGACGACTGGTGGGGCGATGAGCGGTAGTGACGCCCCGGACCCCATCTCATTCCATCAGTTCATTGACTCCGCCCTGGAACAGGCTGCAGAGGCCACCTTTCCGGCGCGCCCCGAGGAAGAACAATGACTCCGCGTCGCCTGGCCCGGCTCCAGTGGGCACTCCTCCTGCCGGCCACATTCCTCCCTGGCTGCGATTCCCCGGTCGCCTGCACCGCTGAGTTCGCGGCGGTCGTCATCACCCTCGTTGACGGCGCGAACGCCGCCGTCCCTGATGCGGCCCTGACCTCCGTCGTGACTCGCACCGGCGACACCCTGGTGGCCAACCCGGGCGGCGACTCCCCCCTGGGCTTCTATCCCATCGCAGACGATGGTGACCGCGGGAAGCTCAGGTCCGTGGGTGATTCCGTCGAGATAACGGTCGAGCGGGCCGCCACCGTCGTGGAGACGACCTACGTCCTCTCCCCGGGGGCCTGCCATATCACGAAACTCGCCGGGCCGGATACGCTGGCGATACCCTGACCGCCACCGCCAGGCCGGTACCCTTTTCGGATCACCGTCACCCCTGCGCCCATGACACCGCCACCAGCCGCTCGGCCCAAGGCCAGCTGGCCGTTGCTTGCCCTGGCCGCGCTCGCGTTCCTGCCGGGCGTGGGGTTCTTCCTGGGGGCGGCCGCGGTCACCTGGGGGCTCGTCACCAGCCGTCCACGGGCGAACCTCGCCGTCGGGCTCGGTGCGGCGGGCGCCCTGCTCAACCTGACCGCCATCCTCGTAGCCACGTTCGTCCTGAAGGACACGCCGGCCCTGCGCGAGGCCCGCGAGACGGTCACCGAGCAGGACCTGGTCAAGGTCGTGTTCGCCCTGGAGCGCTTTCGCGAGGACCGGGGGCGCTATCCCGGCGCGTTACAGGAGCTCGTCAGTCCCATCCCCATCGGGTTCGTCAACATCTACGATCAGACTGCCGGCTTCGGGGTTCCTCGAGTCTACCAGTACCGCCGCGCGGTGGATGGCTCCTCCTACGACCTCTTCTCGGCGGGCAGCGATGGCGAGCCGGGCACGGCCGACGACCTCCGGCCAGCGCTGCCCGACTCGCTGCGATCCAGGACGGGGTACAAGCCGGTGGGCCAATAGGGTGGCCCAGCCGCGACGGCGCGCCGCGCCGGCCACGCCGAACACCCGCGGTTGGGAGACCTGATGTTCCCTGACTGGCTCAGGTCCTCCGATGGGCTGGCCCTGCGCACCCATCGGAGTCAGCCGCCGGCGGTTCCCCCGCGCGCCCGCGTGATCGTGGTCCATGGGCTGGGGGACCACTGCGAAGGCCTGCCCTGCCGCAACCTGACCAGCGCCCTGGTCCCAGGCGGGTTCTCGGTCTACGCCTTCGACCTGCGCGGGCATGGCCGCTCCGATGGTCCCCGCATGTTCACCCACGCCTGGGACACCCTGCGCCACGACCTCGGCACCTTCGTGCACCTGGTACAACGCGATGGCCAGGGTGGCCCGCTATTCCTCATCGGGATCAGCCTGGGCGGCTTGCTGGTGCTCAACCATGCCCAGCACCATCCAGCCGGGATCGCCGGGATTGTTGCCGTGGCGCCGGCCGTGGACGCCTCCGGCGTGCCTCCCCTGATCCGGCTTGTCACCCCGGTCCTGTCACGGCTCGTTCCCCGGATGGCTCTCGACCCGGGTCTCGACCTGGCCGCCATCTCGCGCGACCGGGCCGCGGCCGAGGAGTACACCAGCGACCCCGCGTTCCAGACCCGTACCACCGCCCGCCTGGCCGGCGAAGCGCTCAAGGCCATGGCCGACACCCACGCCCGGGCCGCGCGGCTCAGGCTGCCGTTGCTGATCCTGCACGGGACCGAGGACGCGATCATCCCACCGTCCGGCAGCGCCCGCTTCTTTGCCCGGGTCCCCGCCCCTGACAAGGAACGCCGGACATATGCCGGCGCCGGTCATAACCTGTTCATCGAGCTCAACCGTGACGAGGTGTTCGCGGATATTATTCACTGGCTGGAGCGCCATCTCGGATGAGGGAACGGCTCCCCTGCAGACGCGGGATCGGCACGGCATGCCGCCGGCGGCGCCGGCCGTCCTCCAGGGCTGGCGCGCTCCAAGCCGTTCAGGGTATTCCCGAACGCTACGGCGCCGCCGACCCCCACGCGAGCCGGTGACCACCGGATCGGAGGAACCGATGCGCATCTGGCCACTGCTCGCGTACGCCGGACTGTATGGCGCCGCCCTTGCCACTCTCGCCCGGCGCCCCGGGTTCAGCCCCGCCGAGCCGGTCCTGGTTCTGCTGATCCTGGGGATCGGCTTCAGCGCCCTGGCCTGGTGGAGCACCCGGGGGATCGAGCCCCGTCCGGCGCCGGTCCGGCTGCCGCGCAGGGAGGGGGCCACCATGCTGGCCTGCCTGGTTCCGCTCACGGCCTTCATCACCTGGGGCCTGCCGGCCATCCGGACCCACACGCCCGCCGGCTGGCCCTCAGAGCTGGCGGTACTCGGCGCCAAGCTGGCCATGTTCGTGGCGATTCCCCTCTGGCTCTGGTCCCGGCTCTTTGGCTACCGGGCCGGGGACCTGCTCGGCCTCCGGCAGGGACTCGCGGGACACTGGCGCCCGGCCCTGGTCCTTGGCGCGGGGATCGTGGTGTTCCAGGCAGTGCTGGGGCGGGCGCGCGCCGAACTGCCCGGAGTCACGCCGGACGGAGTCACTGTACTGGCCTTTGGAGCGGGGTTCGCGTGGCTGCTGCTCGATGTCGGGGCAGTGGAAGAAGTGCCGTTTCGCGTGCTGCTCCAGCACCGGCTGGCCGCCTGGGGGCGGTCCGACTTCCTGGCCCTGGTCGGCATGGCCCTGATCTTCGGCCTTGCCCACGCCCCCGGGCTCTACCTGCGGCCCGAACTGACGGGCGAGGGACTCGGTGCCGATCCCAGTCTGCCGCAGGCCGTGGCCTACAGCGTGGCCTATACCTCCGCGGCCGGGCTCTACCTCGGCGTGCTCTGGCTCCGCACCCGGAATCTTTGGGTGGTTGCGGTGGTGCACGCCGCCCAGGACTGGCTCCCGACGGTGCTGGACGGCCTCAAGGATGGGTATTTCGGGGCCTGAGGCGGGAGGGTGCCGCGGCGGGCATTCGGTCCCGGCTCGCGCTTCAACCGGCGCGACCCTCACTCCAGCCTGAACCCCACGCTCTGCTGCACCAGCTGCCGCACGGGCATTCCCCGTACCCGCGCCGGGCGGAAGGCGCTCCCCAGCACCGCGTCCATCGCGGCGCGCTCGAATCCCGGGTGCGTGCTGCTGACAACCCGCACCGAGCCCGGCTCACAGCGTCCCAGGGTGTCCACCACGAACGCGAGCCTGACCTGACCCGAGATCCCGGCGGCCGCCAGCGCGGGAGGATAGCCCGGCCGCCTGGCGCTCAAGACCTCCACCTGCTCATCAACCTCACCCGCGAGCTTGACCACCGAGCCCGGTGCCGAGGCTGAGGCTTCAGGACCCCACAGCTCCCGCCGTGCCACGGCCCGGGCATCCGGACGGTCTGTCTCCGGCAACGACGTCACCGGTACGGCGGGAATCGCCGGCGGCATGGTGGCCGGCACGTCAGGAGGCCCGGGAATCCCGCCATCCTGGCCGGTGCGGCCAGCGGCGTCGGCCCGTGCCGGCAAGGCCGGAGGGACCGGGGCGAAGATCTCGATCGGGAGCGGCTTCGGTCGAGGGGCATCGGGCGGCGCCGCCCGCGTTACCAGGCCGGCCGCCAGCACCGCCACTCCGTGCACCGACAACGCCACCAGCCGCGGGCCCGCCCCCAGCGGCCGCTGCCCACTCGACTCCACCAGGACTTCCAGCATGCCAGCTCCTTGAAGGGGATGCCGGCAAGATCGGAGCGTCAGATTACCGGGGCGCGGCTCCGGCGTTACAGGACTCTCTCAACCACGTGATGAGTCGCTGGATGTGCGGCAGCCGGCGGGACCCTCACTCATCTCTGACCCGGGGCCCGCAGGGACCAGGGTGGCGCCGGCCGGGCGCGCCGGCGCTTGCCGCCGCCACGCGGCACGCGATATGTTCTGCCAGGCGGACCCCGGAACCTTCAGGCAACGCACGGCCGGGAGACAGCGCCAGATACCGAAAGGCCCCCGCATCATGAAGTCCAATCCGCCCCACCCCGCGCCCCGTCGAGGCCGGCATGGCTAGGCTGGTGTTCGGGATGAACCAGTCCCTCGATGGCTACGTGGACCACATGGCCTTCGCGCCGGACGCCACGCTCTTCCGCCACTTCATCGAGGAGGCCCGCGCCCAGGCCGGCAGCCTCTACGGTCGCCAGATGTACGAGATCATGCGTTACTGGGACGACGAGCACCCCGAATGGGACGCCGCGGAACGGGACTTCGCCGATGCGTGGCGGCGCCAGCCGAAGTGGGTCGTCTCTCGCTCGCTCGACGCCGTCGGCCCCAACGCCACCCTCATCGGTGGCGATGACCTCGAGCCCGCCGTCCGGGCCCTCAAGGCCGGGCGGGATGGGGAGATCGAGGTGGCCGGCCCCGGCCTGGCGCGCAGCCTCACCACGCTCGGCCTGATAGACGAATACCGCATCTACCTCCATCCCGTCGTGTTGGGCCACGGCCGGCCGTACTTCGCCGGGCCGAGGCCGCCGCTCCGCCTCGTGAGCAGTGACCGGATCGGCGTGAGCGTGCTCAGGCTGGTCTACGTCCCGGCCTGACCCCGGCGAGCGGCCCGCGGGAATTCGCCCAGGCGCCTTACAGTGATGGCGCCCCTTGTGTATGATGGGAGGACGACACGACAGACGCACAGACGAGAGGAGAACATGAGTCCTTCCACGCTGATCCCCATTGTGGCCGTGGTCATCGGTGTCCCCGGGCTGGTGGCCTTCGTGGCCCTGCTCGCCGGGCACACGCGCAAGATGAAGGAGCTGGCAATCCGGGAGCAGGAACTGGCGCTGGCGGCTCGTGAGGCGGCGCTGGAGCCCGCCCTCCACGCGCTGCGCGACGGTCTCGAGGACACCCGCGCCCAGGTGGCCGAACTGAAGGAGCGGGTTGATTTCGCCGAGCGCCTGCTGACGGCCGGGAGCCCGCCGAGACAGGCGTAGGAGCGGCCGCCCACCGTTCACCCTGAAACACCCCGCCCCCACCCGCCGTACAGCCGCCGAGCCCGGTCACGGGCTCAACTCCCCGACAGGACGGTGCGGATGCGGTCCGAGATGGGTGTCGCCCGGATCCTCGGTGCGCTGGTGGTGCTCCACCTGGCCACCGGCCTCATCACCCCCTACGTCCTCCTCCAGCCGCTCTCGGCCGCGCCCGCGGGCGACCTGGGTCTCGCCGCCGCCATGGAGGACCGGGTCCGCTTGGCCGTGGCGATGCTGGTCGCGGGCGGCCTCGTCCCCTTGGCCATGGCGATCACCCTCCGTCCAGCGCTCGAACCCGGCCACGCCGCCGCCGGCCACTGGCTCCTCGCCCTCGCGGGCGTGAGCCTTGCCATGCAGCTGGTGGAGTGCCAGCACTACCTCTCGCTGCTTTCGCTCAGCCTGCTGCACGGCCAGGCGCCGCCTGACTCGGCGCCCCTGCTCGCCGCCACCGCGCCCATGGTCCGCGCCGCCTGGCGCTGGGCCCACTACACCCACCTGCTGTCGGTGGTCGGCTGGGTGCTGCTCTTCACCGTGGTGCTGTTCCGCGTCCCGCTGGTGCCGCGGGCCCTCGCCGCCGCCGGGATCGTGACCACGCTCATGCAGCTCGCCGGGATCACGCTCCCGGTGCTGCTGGGCTACCGGGTGCCGTTTCCCCAGGCCGTCTGGGGGATGCCGCTGGCGCTGGCGTACCTCGGCATCGCCCTCTGGCTCATCATCCGAGGATTCTCGCGCCCCTCGGCGGCACGCGACTGAGGATTGGTCGCCGGGCAGCGCCGGTGGTGCCGGCCGCAGGCTTGCGGGGGCCTGGGCCGGGCTGCACGTTCGGGCAGCGCGGACGGCCCGGGCGCCTCCCCGCCCCACCCCTGCCTGGAGGAGTGCGTGACCAAGTGCACGCTGTGCATGACCGAGGTGGACCCCGCCGCGGTGGTCTGCCGGGGCTGCGGGGCGACGAAGATGCTGGTGCGGGAGCGGATGGGCTACATCAAGGGCGCAGCGATGCTGGCCGTGCTCATGCTCGGGATCCTGATCATGCTGGCCGGGCGGCTGCTGGCCGGCGCCGTCTGCCTGGGGATCGGGGTCCTGATCGCGAGGTCCCAGCCGCAGCGGCTGATGTGGGTCAGGACGACGCTCCAGCCCTGAGTGAGGCGTGCGGGCGGGCGGGGGAGGTTGCGCCCACCAGCCGAAAGGAGCCCCATGCCACGTTCAGCCACGGCCATCGTCCGGATCGCCAACGCCCGCGTCCTGGCCGGCGGGGAGCTGGACCGGATCCCCGAGTTCTTCACCATGGACTACGTTGCCCACGTGACCGGGCAGGATCTCCGGCTCGGCTACGCGGGGGTTCGCCGGATCGTTGCGCTCTACCGCAGGGCGTTCCCGGACCTGGAAGTGGAGGTCCGGATCCTGGTGGCGAGCGGGAAGCGGGTGGCGTGGCAGCGGACCCTGCGCGGCACTCACCGGGGCGCCTTCCGCGGCTTCCCGCCCACCGGCCGGCGGGTGACCTGGCAGGAGCAGAGCATGAGCCGTTTCCGGGGTGGCCGGATTGCGGAGGACTGGCTGGTGAGCGACCTGGCAGCGCAGCTGCTCCGGAGCCGGAAGGGGCGCTGAGCGGCCTGGCAATCGCGGCCAGCACGGGGGAGAGGACTCCCGCAGACCGCGTTCACCCCGTCGCCGGGCGGGCGCGGGCCTGTTCCACCAGCCGGCGGATCTCGGGGTCGGGAGTGATCTCGAGTTCCTTGCGGAGCAGCGCCATGTGCCGCTCGGCGTAGCGGATGGCCCGGGGGCGGTCGCCGGCCTGGAGGCAGGCGTGGAGCAGCCCGCTCACGGCCCGGACGTCGAGCGGGTCATGCTCGGTCAGCCGGAGCCACCACTCCAGCGCCGCCCGCGGGTCATTGCGGCCCATGGCGGCCAGCGCCAGCTGTTCGATCAGCGCGGCGAAGCGGCGGGCCAGCCGGTCCCGCTGCTCATCCACCCAGCGTTCGAACCCGGGAGCGTCGGAGAGGTGAAAGCCGTCGAGGAAGACGCCCTGGTAGAGCGCGGCGGCGGCCTCCAGGTCCCCCGCGGCGTGGGCCCGCTCGAACTGCCATAAGTCGGTGTCCAGCAGGTCGCGGTTGAGGCGAAGCTCGGCGCTGCCCAGGATCAGGTCGGGCTCGCCCAGCTCCTGCCGTACCGTGTAGATGGTCTGCTTGAGGACGCCCCGCACCCGGTCCACGTCTCCCTCGGGCCAGAGGTAGGCGGCGACCTTCTCCCGTGTCAGACCGCGGTCGCCCGCGCCGGCCAGGAGGGCCAGCATGCCCAGCGGCTTGCGCCGGGCATCCGAGAACGGCTCGGCGGCCGGATCGCCGGCCAGCGACAGACCTCCGAAGGTGCGAAGCAGGTAGCGCACAGGCTGGCCCGGGGCGGCAGGGTGGGTGACGGCGGTGTGACCGGTGGATGACCCCCGGAGGGTAGAGTACGGCTCCTCTATCCACCCCGCAACTCGATGCCGGGCACCAGCTCCATCCGCGAGGGCCGCTTGCCAATTGGCCCGGCGCGCCGCACACTAGTTGCCTTACGCGGTGCCCCCTCAGCCGCCGGCAACCGGGACCTTGCGGTGCAGCTGGATCTTCTGGCCCATGTGCGCGACGCGCTCCGCGACCGCTATCTCGTCGAGGCCGAGATCGGCCGCGGCGGCATGGCGCTCGTCTGCCGGGGTCGCGACCTGCGGCACGACCGACCCGTCGCCATCAAGATCCTCTACCCCGACCTGGCGCGGGCCGTAGGGGGCGAGCGGTTCCTGCGCGAGATCGCCATCCTGGCCAGGCTGTCCCACCCCAACATCCTTCCGCTGCTTGATTCCGGCAGCCTCGAGATCGCCTCGGGGCTCCAGGTGCCCTGGTACGTCATGCCCCTGATGACGGAGGACACCCTTCGGGGCCGGCTGAGCCGGGAGGGCCCGCTCCCGGTGGAGCAGGCGCTGGAGCTGGCCGACGGGGTCGCCGCCGCGCTGGTCCACGCCCACGCCGGGGGCTTCATCCACCGGGACATCAAGCCGGAGAACATCCTGCTGAGCGGCGGGGAGGCGATGCTGGCCGACTTCGGCATTGCCCGGGCGCTGACGGTGGCGAGCGGGGGTACCCTCAGTTCCACCGGGATCGTGGTGGGAACGCCGGCCTACATGAGTCCTGAGCAGTCGGCGGGAAGCGCCCAGCTCGACGGGCGGACCGACCTCTACAGCCTCGGCATCGTGCTGTACGAGATGCTGGCCGGCCATCCGCCCTTCAGCGGGAACACCCCACAGGCCCTCAGTGCCAGGCATCAGTTCGAGACGCCGCCGCCGATCCGGGTGGTGCGCCCGACGGTCCCCGAGGGGGTCGCCCGGCTGCTCACGCGGATGCTGGCCAAGATCCCGGGTGACCGCCTGGCCTCGGCCGAGGAGCTGCGGCAGGCGCTGAAGCGGCTGCGAGCCGACGGTCCGGGGGAGGCGGAGGGACAGCCGCCCGTCCGCGTGAAGCGCCGGGCGCTGGTGGGGGCGCTGGCGATCCTGGTTGTCGGCGCGGGCAGCGCGGTGGCGGACCGGCTGGTCTCGCTGGGACGCATTGATGCGGAGCGGGTGGTGGTGCTGCCGTTCCAGCACGTGGGCGATGTTGCGCCGGCGCTGATCCGCGGGGTGGACTGCGCCATCCTGATTGACGATGCCCTGGCCCGCTGGCCCGACCTGCCCAAGGTGGACGGACTCCGGGTACAGAGCGCCATCGCGGCGGCGGGGCCGCCGCACACCTTGCAGGACGGGGAGCGGCTGGCGCGGGGGCTGGGGGCGGGGCGGCTGATCTGGGGACAGGTGTTCCAGGCCGGCGACTCGATCCGGGTGCGGGCCTTCCTCTATCAGCTCGGCTGGCTGGGGTCGAGGACAACGGCCGAGTACTCGATCGGGCTGCCGGCCGGGGCGGGCATCGCGGCCGATCCGGCGCTGGCGCGGGTGATCCTGGAGTCGTTCATGTCGCTGGCGCGGCAGCTGATGGCGCGGGCGGCGGGGAGTGGCCCGGACCCGGCGGAGTCGCTCGAGACCACGAGCTATGCGGCCCTGCGGGCCAAGCTGAGCGGCGATTCGGCGCTGGGCGCGTGGGACCTGGGCCTGGCCCGACGCCGCTTCCGGGAGGCGATCGGGCTCGACCCGGGCTATCCGCAGGCGCAACTGGCGCTGGCGCAGCTGGGGTCGTGGTTCGATGAGCCGGTGGGGGAGTGGCGACCCTTGGCCCAGCTGGCGCTGCGACAACCGGCCCGGCTCACCGGCCGGCAGGAGGCGCTGGGCCAGGCGCTCCTGGCGATGGCCGAAGGGAGAAACCCGGATGCGTGTGAGCGCTACCGCCAACTCATCGCCCAGGACAGCCTGGACTTCACCGCCTGGTTCGGCCTCGGCGAATGCCAGGCGAGAGACCGGATTGTCATTCCGGCGCAGGGGAGTCCATCCGGGCATGCATTTCGGGGAAGCTATGCAGCGGGACTGATCGCCTATCAGCGGGCGATGGAACTGCTCCCCCTGGTGCACCAGGCGTTCGCGGGTGCGGCCATCGCCCAGCTCCTGGACCGGTACTACGTCCAGGTCAACCGCTTCCGGAGTGGATACCTCCTGGCTCCCGACACCGTTCGCTTCGGCGCCTTCCCCCTGCTCCAGCAGGACACCCTGGCGTTCATCCCCCGCCCGCTGGGCGGCCTGCTCGCCAGCGCCTGGCCGTCCGAGTACGACCCGGCGGCGAGCGCCGTCGGGCGCCGGGCACTCCGGGAAACGACCCGCCGCTGGGTCCGCGACCTCCCGGCCAGTGGAGCCGCGTGGCGCGCCCATGCGATCGCCCTGGAACTGACGGGTGCGCTTGCGGAGGCCGCGGACCCGGCCGCCTCGGCGCTGGAGTCCATCCGAACCGCCCGCGCGCTCCCGACCGGCGGGAGGGAGGCGCTCGAGCTCGCCATCACCCAGGTCCGCATTCAGCTCAAGCTTCGCCGGTTCGGGGACGCGGCCGGGCTGGCGGATTCGCTGCTCCGTCAGGTGGTTCCTACCGGTCCGGTGGAGGCTGGCTGGCTGGCGGGATTGGCCGCACTCACGGGACAGGTGGTGCGCGCCGCCGGGCTGCTGGCACAGGCGGCGCCGGGAAGGGCGTTTTCCACGCCTGATGGTCAGGAGGTCATTCCGGCGGGCCCTCTGGCGGCCGATGCACAGAGGCTCTTGGCGTATGCGGCGTTCGGCGGCCCGGTGGACAGCCTCAGCATCGTCCGGGGCCGGGTAGCGGAAGGGGTCGCCGCTGAGCCGGATGCTGCTCACCGGATCCTATTGGAGCGCGCTTTGACGGATCAGGCCGCCATCCTTGCGTTCCCGGCACTGGGCCCCCCGTCGGGGCACGGCCTGTTGCGGGGCGCGGAGCAGGCACTGCACCGGGGTGACGCGATAGCCGCGGGCGCCAGCCTGCGGCGTTTGACGGAGCTGCGGGCCCATTTGCGCTCGGCGGACCAGACGCTCGATGGAGTCCTTCTCGAAGCCCGCTTGTGGCTGATGACGGGCGACACGGCCGCGGCGCGGTCCCGCCTGGGCCGGGTGCTGAACGACCTGCCGGCGATGGGGCAGGACCTGCTCACCGAGGTCCCCCAGGCGACCGCCCTGCCGCGGGCCATCGCCCTCCTGGCCTCGATGTCGGCGGGCGCAGAGCGGGCGGAGCTGGACTCCCTCCACCGCGCCCTGACCAGGACCAGTGCCCATTAGGAAGCCACCATGATCTGCAAACAGCTACCGCATTTCCGAGCCCACTCTAACCCCGGAGGTCACGTGTACAGCCGATTCCGCAGGAGCCCAGTCTATGCCCTGGCCATGGTCGCGAGCTTTGGGTGTCTTCTCCTACTCACCGGCATCGGCTGCGACAGGAAACCCAGTGGTGAGGAGGGGCCGTCAAGGCCAGGGGATGGAAGTGAACACCCATCACCACCTTCGGGCGACCAGTCGCCCGTGGTCGCCGCGGACCGTCTGGAGCGGCCGTTCAATCCGGCGAAGTGGGATGAGTACTACTCGGCCTGCACGAGCAGCCCTCAGTTCGCGGACAATCACAAGAGTTCGCGGTTGCTGTTCCCCAAGGCGGACCCGACGATCTCGCTGGTTTTGGTGCCGCACGCCACTGCCTACAAGGGCACCGAGAGCGAGCTGAGGGTTGGGCGCTTTGTGGGGGTGATAAGAAACTCGCTCTCCGGCACCCTGCCGGAGCACAACATCGAAGGTGGCACCGCGGCCGCCCCGAGCACCACCTGCGTCTGGGTGGAGCAGGTGCCCAATCAGACGAACTACCAGGCGTGGTTTGTCAGCAAGACCAAGCCGGCCAACCCTGCGCCCAGGCCGTACGAGCGGGCCATGCACCTTGACAACCCACTCATGAACGGGATCTGCAGGCATTCGATCCCAGCCGCGGCCTGGTATCCCAAGGGGTTGGACGCGACCTACGGATGCGAGGGCA
>CAZCVG010000062.1:0-14300 GCA_964501735.1 uncultured Gemmatimonadaceae bacterium
ACGACATCGCCATGACCGGTGAGATCACCCTGCGGGGCGAGGTCCTGCCGATCGGCGGAGTGAAGGAGAAGGTGCTGGGCGCGGTGCGGGCCGGCATCTCCCGGATCATCCTGCCCAAGAAGAACGAGCCCGATCTCGAGGACCTGCCGGAAGAGGTCCGCAAGACCGTGGAGATCTACCCGGTGGAGAACCTCGGCCAGGTCCTGGCATTGGCCCTGCGGGGCGCGTCGTTCCGCGAAGGCCGCCTGCTGTTCGGCGACCAGGCACCGGGCGACGTGGCGCCACTGGCGGCGTATCATCACTAGGCGATTGGGCGATTGGGCGATTGGGCGATTGGGCGATTAGGCGGTTAGCCTGTTAGGCGGTTAGGTGATTGAGCAATACTGAAGAGGGTCGGGTTCCAAGCGGAACCCGACCCTCTGCCTTACCGTCTTACTGTCCGCCTGTCCGCCTGTCCGCCTGTCCGCCCGTCCGCCCGTCCGCCCCGTCATCCCGTCCGCCCTACCAGCTACATCCCCGCACCACCAGGTCCGCCGTCCGGTCCCGCCACTGCGCCGGCTCCCCCCAGTTGGCGGTGACACCCGGGACCGAGAAGAACCCCAGCGCCAGGAGCAGCGCCAGGCGGGCATGCGCGTCGGGGTCAATGTCGTCCCGGAAGAACCCGGTGGCCTGGCCCTCCCGGAGCAGGTCCGCCACCGGGCGAATGGCGGTCTCGGCCCAGTGGCCCTCGGTCCGGGCGGCGAGCAGGATGGCGGTGTGCTGGGGGTGGCTGAGCAGGAAGTCGAACTGGCCGCGCACCAGGCGCCGGAGCCGCTCCACCGCGGTGAGGCCGACCAGCGGCAGCCGGCTGAGCGCCCGCGCCACCGCGTCCGCGGCATGCCCCACCACGGCGCCGTAGAGCCCGGCCTTGGTGCGGTAGTAGTAGTGGATGAGCTGCTTGTTGACGCCGGCCCGGCGGGCGATCCGCTCGGTGCGGGCCCCGGCCTGGCCGTGGGCGGCGAACTCGGCCAGGGCCGCGTCGAGCAGGCGGGTCGGCGCGTCGGGCGAGCGGTGGGTCATCGGCGACTGGGCGAATCGCCCGCTACGACGCCTTCGCCTTCATCTCCTTGGTGAACTCCACCCGGTCGCGGCCGCCGGCCTTGGCGCGGTACAGCGCCTCATCGGCCAGCTGGGCGATCTCCGCCGCCGTGGTGGCGTCCTCCGGGAAGACCGAGACCCCGATGCACACCCGCACCGGGATGGACTCCCCGGCGCCGATCACCGCCGGGGTCTCGGCCAGGCCGCTGCGGAGCTTCTGCGCCAGGATGCCGGCCCCGCCGCGGTCGGTGCGGCGGAGGATCATGCCGAACTCCTCCCCGCCGTAGCGGCCAATGAGGTCGCTGGCCCGGGCGGTGGTCTGGAAGATCCGGGCGACGTGCAGCAGGACCTGGTCGCCGGCCAGGTGCCCGTAGCGGTCATTGACCCGCTTGAAATGATCCACGTCAATCATCAGGAACGCAAAGGTTTCGCCGTGGCGCCGGGCAAACTCCACCGCGTGCTCCAGCTCGGCCATCAGGGTGGCGTGGTTGAGCAGACCGGTCAGGCCGTCGCGGTGGACCATCTCGCGCAGGCGGCGTCCGCGCTCGGCCCGGTTGATGACCAGGTGGGTCAGCAGTTCCCGGCTCACCGGCTCGGTCAGGAAGTGGTCGGCGCCGGCCGACAGGGCCTCGATCTGGTCGGCCACCGTGTCGTGATGGGTCAGGAAGACGATCGGCGTGAGGCTGAAGCGCGAGTCCTGGCGCACCAGCCGGGCGAGCGAGAGCCCGTCCAGCCCGGGCAGCCGGGTGTCCATGAGCACCAGGTCCGGCGTCTCGCGGACCAGCGCTTCGCGGGCGGCGATGCCGTCGGTGCAATGGGTCACCTTGGCGTTCACCTGCTCCAGCCACTGGATGATGCTCTCGGCCTGGCCCTGGTCGGCCTCCACCAGCAGCACGCGGGGCGGCGGGCTGCCGATCCGGGCCAGGGTCTTGGCGAAGATCGGCAGGTCCACCGAGACCCGCTCGGTGGGGAGGATGGCGTCAATCCCGGAGACCAGCGCCCGGACCCGGTCGGCGATGTCGTTCCGCGACACCAGGACGATCGAGCGCGGCCGCACCGGCCCCGCGCCCGACCAGGCCGCCGCCGCGGTGTAGGGATCGGGCCCCGATGGATCCTCCAGCACCACCACCAGGTCGGGCCGCTCGCTCAGCTTGAGCTCCCGGGGTTCACCCACGCCGCTTTCGGTGCGCACCAGGAACCCCGAGGTGGCCAGGGCGGTGCGCACCTCGCCGCGGACCGGCGTGTCGGGGCCCACGATGAGCGCGCGCCAGCCGAACTCGGTGACCGCCGGCCCGCGGGCGGGCAGTCCCAGCTCCCGCGCGGAGGTGTCGAAGGAGGTCGAGAGCCGGTCCACGATGTCATCGAGCCGGGCGGCGTTGACGTCGTTGGCGGGGGGCTGGTCCTTGAGCCAGCGCTCCCCCTCACGGGCGATGGCGGTGATCTCGGGGAAGCCGTAGGAGCCGCCGGAGCCCGCCAGGCGGTGGAACCGGCCCACCAGCGACTGGGCGGCATCGGGCTCCTTGGCACGGAAGGCGGCCGCGTCCTTGCGGAGTTCCGCCAGCCGGGCTGGCGCGTCCAGCAGGTACTCACGCCGGAGTTCGGCGAGGGCGTCGTTGAGGGCGTCCGTCATGGCGAGGTCCGGAACCGGTCGAAGGTGAGTCGCGCCGCGGCCACGAAGGCCGGCGCGCTGCTCCAGTGTCCGTGGATATCCGTGCCAGTGCGCGCCGCGAGCACGGCGCTCCGGTCATCAATCACCGCGACCAGCGGGGCTCCCGGCCAGGGAACATCCGCCGGGACCGCCGGCACGGCCGCGAAGGGCAGCTCGACGGCCGTGTCGGCGAACAGCGCGGTGGCCAGGCCCGCGCTCACCGCCCGCCGGAGCGCCGGCGCCAGCAACGGATAGGCCTCGGCCGGCGCCACCAGCGCCACCGAGCGCTGGGCCCGGCCGATCTCCTGCGTCAGCAGCTGCAGCGCGCCCCGCGGCGTCGTCAGCTCCACGAACCCGGGGGACGCCGCCGCCCCGAACCCGTCCAGCGAGCGCGACAGCCGCTCCAGCGCATTGCCCTGCGCGCTGGCCACCCTCGCCAGCACGCTGGCCGGCGGCTCCGCCCGGAACCGCTTCGGCTCGCCCGGTTCGGCCCGCGCCGCCCCCTTGGTGACCAGCCCCTCCAGCGCACTGTAGGTGTTGGCCCGGGCCAGCCCCGCGCTCCGGGCGATGGCGTACCCCGTGCCCGGCCCGCCCGAGAGGAGGACCTCGTAGACTCTGCTTTCTGTCGGTGTAAAGCCGAACGGGGTGAGATCGACGTCGGCCATGGGTAGTAGTATGCGCTACGGAGCGGAGCGCGGCAAGGCGACCGGGACCGGCCCGGCCGCCGCCCGTGTCATACGTATTCGATGGTCCACCCCATGGCCTTGGCAATCAGCGCCAGCCGGAAGGTGACGTCCACCTGCTTCCACTCGGCCGCTTTCGACTCCGCTTCGAGCGGGAAGGTGTGGTAGCTCATCTTGCTGGCGGCCTTGGGCAGACCCCGCAGGCCCTTCGGGTTCCAGACCCCGTTCTCATCGCAGTCCTTCAGGACGCGCGCAAGCACCCGGGCCAGGCTGGAGCCCGGCTGCACACCGCCGATGCGGGCCATGAGCTCGATGAAATGGAGCGCCAGCGGCAGGTCCTTCGGCACGCCCTTGCTGTCGGCCGCGATGGGGTCGCCGAGCAGCACGTGCTGCGGCTTGAGCTTCTTCTTGCCGATGGCGAGGCCCCAGGCCTTCTTCGGGGCCGGCTGGGCCAGGAAGTTGGCCATGCGGTCGGTGAAGGCGGCGCGCTCCCGCTGCAGGTTGGGCATGGCGGACATCAGCGCCAGGGAGTGCCAGGTGGGCGGGGTCACGCCGGGCGCCAGCACGTGGCTGCTGCCCGAGCGCACCAGCGGCTTCTCGGCGGCGGGGCTCCGCAGAAACTCCGACACCTCCGACGCGATCTTGTGCGCCGACCCGCGAACCCGCGGGTCCTCGATGTGCCCGGCCTCGGCCAGGGCGGTGGTCGCCGCTTCCCGAATCAGGGTGCGGGTCCAGATCGCGTACGCCTCGTCCCCCTTGGCGCCCTTCTGGAACTCGAACAGGAGCGCGGGATCGTCGTCCCGGGAGAGCAGCCGGAACAGCAGCCGGTCGGCCAGCTTGAAGGGCCGGGCCGCCACCGGCAGCCCCAGCTGCAGCAGCCGGCGGTACTGGGGGATGGTCCCGATGTCCTTGATGCCCGCGGCGGCCGACGGCGCCACGCCCAGCAGGTTGCCGCCCCAGGTGCCGTTGTCCTTCTGCTTCTTGATGACCGCCTGAACGGGCTTCGATGCCTCGATGGCCGCGCGCGCGGTCTCCAGCGTTTCGGGCGTAACGGTGCCCGCGGGCGCCAGGTCGGCGAAGGTCCGGTAGCGGATCGTCTCGCCGCCGTGGGCGAGGAGCCAGCCGACCGGGATTCGGTGTGTGTTCGGGAGATCCAGGGGTGCCCCCGGGAGAAAGGAAACGACCCTCCAAAAAAGCGGCGCAATTATAGCCGAGGCACTGCGGTTGCGCTATGGTCGTTGCCTATCTGCTTGTCTTTCAAAGCGTTACTCCAGCATGCCGGGATCGCGACTACCGCTCCCGACTCGGGGGAGGCGGCCGCTGGAGGGCCGGAGGGCCCCTGTTACTCCCGCGGCCGGCCCCTGCGCGCCTCACCGGCGGCCTTGAACTCCGATCCCTCCTTCCACACCGGGTGGGCAGGCGCGTTGGCGATGGCGATCGCGGAGCGGAGCATCACCCGGATCTGCTGAAGCGCCCCGTCCATCGAGAACCAGGGCAGCACCTCATCCTGCGGCTTGTGGTAGCGGGTGGTGGTGTACTCGCGCTGCTGTTCCTCTCCCCAGCCCGCGGGCCGGCCGACGAAGCGGTGACCGCTCTCCACCGACAGGGCGGGGACACCGGCCCGGACAAAGGGAAAGTGGTCGGAACGGAAGAACGAGCCGCGGTAGAGCGCGCTCGAGTCCACCGATACCGCCAGGCCCTCGGCCCGGGCGGCGTGGGCGAAGACCTCCCCCAGCGAGGACTGGTCGGTGCCCAGGGCGGCGACATCCTCGGTGCGGCCGCGGAGGTTCATCACATCCACGTTGAGCATGGCGGCGATGTCGCGGAGCGGCACCGTCGGCCGGGCGGCGTAGGCCTGGGAGCCGAGCAGCCCGCTCTCCTCGGCCCCGATGGCCATGAACAGCATGGAGCGGAGCGGCTCCACCCCGCTCTTCACGAAGGCCTCCGCGGCGACGATCATCGCGGCGGTGCCGGACGCGTTGTCCTCGGCGCCGTTGTAGATCGAGTCGCCGTTGACCGGCGTCCGGATGCCGAAATGGTCGTAGTGGCCGCCCAGCACCACCACCTCGCTGGCCAGCCGGCCGCGGCCCGGCAGCCGGCCGATGACGTTGCTGGTGGCCGAGCGGCGCAGGGTGCTGCGCACCGAGGCTTCCAGCCCGAACGGCAGGGGCCGCCCCCGGAAGCCGGCCCGTCCCGCCTGCTGCATGAGGGCGGCCAGGTTCAGCCCCTCCTGCTGGCACAGCCGGAGGGCGGCGGCGTCGGTGATCCATCCCGCCACGATGAGCGGGGTGGCCGGCTGCTCCAGCCGGACCTGCTCCCCGGTCCAGGACGCGGTGACGGTGCTCCACGGGTAGGTGGCGGCCTCGGTGGAGTGGATCAGGAGGATGCCGGCGGCGCCCTGGCGCTGGGCTTCCTCGATCTTGTAGGTCCAGCGGCCGTAGTAGGTGAGGATCTTCCCGCGGAAGATGGCGGGGTCCATCATGCCCGGGTCGTTCACCATCACCAGCACCACTTTGCCCTTGACGTCGAGCCCGGCGTAGTCGTCCCAGCCCCATTCCGGCGCCACGATGCCGTACCCCGCGAACACGGCGCCGCCCGCCAGGTTCACCTGCTCGGTATTGCGCATGGACCACAGCACGTAGTCGTCGCGGTAGCCGAGGGTGGCGGGATGCGCCCCGGTGACCCGCAGGGTCGGCTCGGGGGTCAGCGCGATGATCGGGACATGATGGAAGTAGCTCCCGCTGTCCCCGCCCGGCGCGAGCCCCAGCCGCTGGAACTGGGTGGCGATGTACGCCGCGGCGAGGTCACCGCCGCGAGTGCCCGGCGCCCGGCCCTCCAGCAGGTCGTGCGAGAGGAACTCGAGGTGGGCTCGGTAGGAATCCGCGCTGGCCGCCCGGGCCAGGCGGGTGGCCGCGGTGGCCGTCTGGCTCGCCAGCGTCGCTGGGGACACCAGGAGGAGGCCGGCGGCCAGCAGGGTGCGGAACCGTGGTGGGGCGATTGGCATCGAGACTGGGCGGTGTGGGGTGAGGATTGCAGCGGGTTCGGGATCCGTCACTGGCAGCCGGGATGGGCCAGGAAGGCCAGCATCTCCTGAACGACCGTGTCCGGCACGGTCTGCTGGGGACGATGCAATGTGGTCAGCCGGACGAACCGGCGGCAAGGGAGCGCCGCGGCGATCCGCTCGCCAATCTCGATAGGGATCGTCGGGTCATGGCGTCCCCACAGCAGCAGCACCGGCTGGCGGATCCTGCCAAACTGCCCCTGCAGCCCGGAAAAATCGAAGCGCTCCAGGACCCGCCGGGTGGCCCGCTCGGCCAGCGTGTCGCTGACGGTCGAGTAGGCCAGGGCGGTGTCCGACTCACGCATCCAGCTGGTGTCGTGAATCGGCAGCACGAAGGCGATCGCGGTGGCCACCCACAGCGCCGCCGGCGAGGCGATGCTCCCGGTGTCGGTGAGCAGCGGGGTGATGCCGGCTCCGGACGGGGCGAGCAGCACCGCGCCGGCCACCCGCTCGGGGTGATCGAGCGCCAGCGCCGCAGCCAGCTGGCCGCCCATCGAATGGCCCACCACGATCACCGGCCCGGCGGTCTCCTCGGCCAGCACCGCCCCGAGCCAGCGCCGGTAGAACCCCAGGTCGTAGGCCGAGTCGGGCTTCTCGCTCAGGCCGTACCCGGGGAGGTCCAGCGCCAGCACCTTGTAGGCCGGGGTGAACCGGTCGAGGATCAGCCGCCACGACAGCAGCGACTCCCCGTATCCGTGAATGAAGAGGAGGGTGGTATCTCCCGTCCCCGCACGCAGGACCCGGGTGCCCACGCCCCCGGCGGTGATCCACTCCGCCCGGTGCGGGGCCCTGCCGCGGGTGGGCTGTCCCAGGCCCACGTAGAGGAGCAGGGCCGCCCCGGCAATGAGCAGGAACCGCGTGGCCAGGCGTCCGGCCGCCTCCCGCCGCCGCTCAGCCACCGCAGCGGACCACGTGGAGCGGCCCGGCCGGCGTGCCGAGCGGCGCTTCGCTGGTGAGGATCAGGCGGCGGTCATCGAGCCACTCCACGCCTTCGCCCTGCGGCTCCAGCCCGGCCAGGTTGCAGACGGTTGGCGCGCCCAGCCGGTTGGGGCCGGCGACGGGGAACAGGTAGAGCTCGGTATAGGTCCGGATGGCGATCGTCCTGCCGCTGGGCGAGCGGGCCGCGTCGGTAACCCACCGTCCCAGGCCCTGGTTGGGGACGATCGGCAGCACCTGCAGCAGTTCGGCCTGGCGGGGAGTTCCGCCCGCGCCATCGGTGCGCACCCGGTACAGCCGCACGCCGCCGCTCCGCCCCTTCGAGACCAGCATGATGGCGCCGCTGCCGTCAATCCACATCGCCTCGACATCGCGGGGACCGTCGGGATACCGGAAGACGGTCGAGTCCAGCCCGAGCGGGGTGCCGTCCGCCGCGCCGCGGAAGCGCTCGAGCCGGGCCGGCTCACGCACCCGGTAGACCGTGACCGTGGTGTGCTGTTCCTGGTTGTCTCCCGTGTCGGCGATGTACAGGCAGGATCCCCCGGCGCAGGGCCCGATGGCCAGCGCCTCCCAGTCCCGGTTGCGCACCCCGGGCACGGTCCACCGGCCCAGGGCCCGACCCGCCGTGTCGGTCGCGAAGACCACCGGCGGGTTGCCCGAATCGTTGATGCTGAACAGCACCCCCGGCATGATCCGGCTCAGGGCCACGCCCGAGTTCTCCTTCAGGGCGGGGTCCTGGAACACGCCGGTCCGGACCGCCTCCACGGGAAGCGGTGCGAGCGACTGCGCGGGCAGGATGGCGGGGAGGAGGACCAGCAGGGGCAGGAGCCGCATGAGGCCCTAAAGAAAGTGGGCCGGGAGCGCCCTCGCTAGCGGCGGGCCTTGCGAGTCTCCCGGGGGTCCGGGCTGGGTGCCGGCGCCGAGCGGCGGGCGGCCGTCACGACCCGGGGCTCGAAGATCCGGTCGTCGTAGGCCGATCGCGGATTCCACAGCACCCAGCCGTGGATGCCGAGGTCGGCGGCGGCACGAATCTGCTCACGGACGTGCTCAGGCGTGTAACGCGGCGCGCCGAGGGTGAAGGCCTGCAGGTAGGGCCGGATCTCGGCCGTGGTGCCCTCTATGCGGGCGCTGCGGCGGAGGCCATCGGCCAGGGCGCCCTTGACCACCTCGTAGGGCGAGCTGTTGGGATGCCGCACGCCGTAGATCGAGTGATAGTAGTGGCTGGGATAGACCATGGGCAGCACCACGTCCGCCACACCCACCAGGTCCTCCCAGACCTGGCCGATCCCCATGTCCACCTCGACGTTGGTGGTCATGCCGAACACGTCCAGGGTGAACGGTACCCCCAGCGGGGTGACGCGGTCGCGGAGCAGGGCCAGGTTGCGGGCCACGCCATCCCGGCTCGACTCCCCCCGGCGGCGGGCCGGGAAGATGGCCTGGGCCATCCTGGCCCGGGGCTCGTCCGGCAGCCTCACGTAGTCGAACTGGACCTCGTTGAACCCCAGCTCCACCGCCTCGGCCGCGAGCTGGGCGGCGTAGATCCACACCGAATCGTTGAAGGCATCCACCCAGGCGAAGTTCAGCCGGTCCCGCCACAGGCCGCCCGCCTTGTCCTGCACCGACCAGCCGGGCCGCTTGGAGGCCAGGAGCGGGTCCTTGGCCACCACGATCCGGGCGATGGTATGGATGCCCCGGGCGTGGAGGGCCCGGAGGCGCGTCTCGGTGTCCGGGGCGCGCAGCTGCCCGTTGGCGCCGATGGCCACCGCGGTGGGTACCTGCGAGCGGTAGGTGAGGTAGCCGGTGTCGTCCTTCACGTCGATCACCAGGCTGTTGATCTCGGTGGAATCCGCCAGGCGGACCAGATCCCAGAACCGCCGGCCGCCGAACGCCCAGGCGTTGACGTACACCGCCCGGACCGGGCTCGGGGGCCGGCGGAGCGGCGGGGCCGGCCAATCCAGCTCCGCCGGGGTGGAGGTGGCGGAAAGCAGTCGCTCCAGGCCCGCGACAGGCCCCAACTCGTCCCCCCAGGACGGCGCCTGGGCACCCAGGGCCGGGGGGAGGGTCAGGCTGATCGCGGCAAGAATGGCGTGGCGCACTGTCCAACCTCTCCCAAAAGCGATGGCGAAGCAGGTCAACGACCTGCTTCGCCATGCAAGGCGCAAGTCTCGTGCGCGGGCAGGGGCCCGCTAGGGGATGCGGCGGATGCGGATCTCGACTCGGCGGTTGATGACCCTGGCCTCCTCGGTGGTGTCGGATACCAGCAGCGGTTCCGAGCCCTTCCCGATGGCCGTGACCTGGCTCACCGGCACCCCCTTCCCAACAATGTAATTGCGAATGGTCTCGGCGCGGCGCTGGGACAGCCGGGTGTTGTCCACCGGGATCAGGCGGTCGTGCGCGAATCCCGACACCTCGGCGACCAGCTGGGGGTCCGCCAGGAGCAGGGTGGCCACCGAATCCAGCACCGGGAACGCCTCGGGCGCCAGGTCAGTCCCGCGGAACGACCAGACCGCCCCCGGGATGACCCAGGTCCGGCCGGTGGCGTCGGCCGCGCTGTCCGGTGCCGGCTCCTCCACCAGGGGGCAGCCCTGCGCGTTCACCGCGACACCGCGGCGGGTATCGGGGCAGGCATCCAAGCCATCGAGGACGCTGTCCCCGTCGGTGTCTCCGGGGCAGCCGAGGGCATCCACCGTCGCGCCGGCCGGCGTGGCGAGGCAGCGGTCCAGGCCGTCCGGCACCCCATCGGCATCGGTGTCGCTGGGGCAGCCCCGCCGGTCCACCTGCGCCCCTTCCGGGGTGTCGGGACACTCATCCAGCCCGTCAAGGTAGCCGTCGCCATCGCTGTCGCGGGTGCAGCCGGCCTCATCCACCGTGGCCCCCTGGAGGGAGTTGGGGCAGCGGTCAATGCCGTCGGGCACCAGGTCACCATCGCGGTCGGTGGGGCAGCCGGACTTGTCCACCAGCGCGCCCAGGCGGGTGTTCTCGCAACGATCCTTGCGATCGAACACCCCGTCCCCGTCGGAGTCAATCAGCGGGCGGCTGCCGATCATGAGGCTCACGCCGCCCTGCACCACGGCGTTGGAGAACTTGAGGGTCGTGGTGCTCCGGTTGATGGAGCCCTCGTACCGCATCAGGATCGTGGGCGAAAGCGCGATCCGGATGCCCGCCCCGGCCTGCAGCATGTCGGCGGCCCCGCAGGGGCCCGATCCGGGCACCGAGACGGTGGGGCAGGTGCCGTAATTGGAATGGCCGTAGCCGCCCTTGAGGAACAGCGATGTGCCAGGACTGAGCCCGGCATTGAGCAGGGCCCATCCCCCGATGGTCGTGACGCCCACCCGCTGCTGGAGCGGGGTATCCGTAATCGGCTTGGCATAGGTGCCCTCCACCTCGATGGAGAGCGGTCCCGCCAGCCAGTAGCCTGCCCGGAGGGTGCCGCCGAGGGTTCCCGACAGCTCGGTCTTGGCGTCGTACAGGTGGTAGCCCCCGGCCCCGCTCAGTTCGAGCCGGTAGGTGCGCTGGGCGGGGAGCTGGGAGGCGGTGCTGCCGAGCAGGACCGGGACCAGCGGGACCAACCGGAGCGAAGTGAGGCGCATGGCTGCATAGTGCCGGGCCGCGACGGGGGCCGCAAGGGGCATGGTCCCCGGGCCAGGGGTGTGACCCGCCCGGGAAGTCCATTAGCTTCCGGCCGGTAAACCTGACTGCCGTTGACCTCCGACCCGTGCACACCATGCGGATCACCATCGAATACTGCACCGTTTGAAACTACGAGCCCCGAGCCGCCGGTCTGGCGGCCGAGTTGCGCCGGGAGTTCCCCGAGGCCGCCGTCGAGTTGATCGAGGGGTCGGGCGGGGTCTTCGAAGTGGTGCTGGACGGCGCCGGGATCTTCTCCAAGAAACACCTGGGCCGGCATGCCCAGCCCGGTGAGGTGCTGGCGCGTGTCCGCGAGCGCCTCGGCGGGTGAGCGTCACGCCTGACCCACCGACCTGAACCGACCCTCATGCGTATCGCAATCTCCACCGGCGGCGGCGACGCGCCCGGCCTCAACGCGGTGATCCGCTCCATCGTGCTGTCGGCCCATACCCGGGGCTGGCAGACCTACGGGATCCGCCGGGGCTACGGCGGGCTTTTGGGCGAGGACGGGGTCGTTACCCTGACGCCGGACAAGGTGCGGGGGATTACCCACCTCGGCGGCACCATCCTGGGCACCACCAACCGCGGCAACCCCTTTCGCTGGGCCGTGAAGGATGCCGCCGGCAACAGCACCGAGGTGGACCGGTCGGACGATCTGGTCGCGGCCTTCCACGCCAGCGGGTTCGACGCCCTGATCACCATCGGGGGGGACGGCAGCCTCAAGATCGGGTACGATCTCTTCAAGAAGGGCCTGCCGGTTGTCGGGGTGCCCAAGACGATCGACAACGACGTCACCGGGACCCTGGCCAGCTTCGGTTTCGACACCGCGGTCAGCACCGCCACCGAGGCCATTGACAAGCTGCACTCCACCACCGAGAGCCACGAGCGGGTGATGGTGGTGGAACTCATGGGCCGGGATGCCGGCTGGATCGCGCTCCACAGCGGGCTGGCCGCCAGCGCCGACGTGATCCTGCTCCCGGAGATTCCCTTCGACATCGAGAAGGTCACGGCCAAGATCCAGGCCCGCGAGCGGGCGGGCCGGCACTTCAGCATCGTGGTGGTGGGCGAGGGCGCCAAGCCGCTGGGAGGCGAGGCCGCCCTGGTGGAGCGGCGCTCGGCCGGGACGGTGGACCGGCTCGGCGGCATCGGCTCGATGGTGGCCAAGGCCATCGCCGATCGCACCGGGAAGGAGACCCGGAGCCTGGTGCTGGGGCACCTGCAGCGGGGCGGCTCGCCCACCACCTTCGACCGGCTGCTGGGGCTTCGCTTCGGTGCCGCCGCGGTCCGGGCCGTCGGTGACCGGGCCTACGGGGTGATGATCGGCTTCAACCCGCCGCTCCTCACCAGGGTGCCGCTCGAGCAGGTGGTGGGCCGCAGCAAGCACATTCCGGTCGACTCCGACACCATCCTCACCGCGCGGGACTTGGGCACCTGCCTCGGGGATTGACCGGGGCGAAGCCGGCGCCGGGTGCCGGAGGCCCGGTTTAGCGGCCGCCACGCCCCGACTCGCCGATCCACGAGTCCCTCCCTCCCAATCACATGCGCTACCCGCCCACCCGCGTGGACCCGGTCGTCGAGCAGCTCCACGGGGTGGCCATCGCCGACCCGTACCGCTGGCTCGAGGACGGCGACAGCGAGGAGACCGCCGCCTGGACGGCGGCGCAGAACGCCTGCACCGAGGCGTGGCTTGCCGCCTCGCCCAGCCGGGAGCCCATCCGGACCCGCCTGGCCGAGCTGCTCCGCATCGGGGCCCTCGGCACGCCCACGCCGGCGGGGGGCCGTTACTTCTACCAGCGGCGGGAAGGGGTCCAGGACCAGCCGGTGCTGTACGTCCGGGAGGGGCTCGACGGGCCGGAGCGGGTGCTGCTCGACCCGGTCGGCCTGGATCCCGCCGGCACCACCGCCCTCGACTGGCACTTCCCGAGCCATGACGGCCGGCTGCTGGCCTACGGCATCTCGACGGACGGCACCGAGGAGAGCGTGCTTCACGTCATGGAGGTGGCCAGCGGAGCGCTCCTGCCCGACCGCATTCCCGGAACCCGGGCCAGCGAGGTGGCCTGGCTGCCCGATGCCAGCGGCTTCTATTACGCCCGCTACCCCTCGCCCGGCGAGGTCCCGGACGACGAGGCCCAGTACCACCGCGCCATCTACTTCCACCTCCTCGGTGCCGATCCTGCCACCGACCCACTGGTCTTCAAGCCGGCCCAGAAGGAGCACTGGCCGGGGGTGGACCTCTCGCTCGACGGGCGCTGGCTGGTGGTCTCGGTGGCCCGGACGTTCGACCAGACCGACGTCTACCTCCAGGACCGCCTGGGCGGTGGCCCGCTCGTGCCGGTGGTGCGGGACCTGCCGCACACCTTCGACGCTGAGGTCGTGGCCGGTCGGCTGTACCTCCGGACCAACCTCCGGGCCTCCGAGTATTCGCTCTTCGCCGCCGACCCGGCCCGCCCCGATCCCGAGCACTGGGTGGAACTCGTGCCGGCCCGGCCGGGCGCGGTGCTTGACGGCGTGCGGGTCACCCGGACCCGCCTGGTGCTCTCCTACGTGGAGCGGGCCGCGAGCCGGCTCCGGCTGGCGGGCCTCGACGGCTCCGGGGTGGAGGACGTCCCGCTGCCCGCGCTGGGCAGCGTCTTCGGCTGGGGAACCGAGCCGGACGGCGACGAGCTGCTGTACGGCTTCTCCTCCTACACGGTGCCCCCGTCGGTGTACCGCGTGGACCTGACGAGCGGCAGCCGGCGCTGCTGGCGCCAGGTGGAGGCCGACATCCAGCCGGAGCGATTCGAGGTGACCCAGGTGAGCTATCCGTCGCGCGACGGCACGGCGGTCAGCATGTTCCTGGTCCACCGGCGCGCGCTGGTCCGCGACGGGCGGGCGCCGGCCTACCTGACCGGCTACGGCGGGTTCAACATCAGCATGACTCCCGGCTTCTCCCGCTCCCTGCTGCTGTGGCTGGAGCGGGGCGGGGTGGTGGCGGTGCCCAATCTCCGGGGCGGGGGCGAGTACGGGGAGGCCTGGCACCAGGCCGGCATGCTGGAACACAAGCAGAACACCTTCGACGACTTCATCGCGGCTGCCGAGTGGCTGGTCCGGGAGCGGTATACCTCCAGCGACCGCCTGGCCATCGGCGGCGGGTCCAATGGCGGGCTCCTCATGGGCGCCGTGCTGACCCAGCGGCCCGAGCTGTTCCGCGCGGTGGTGATCCAGGTTCCGCTCCTGGACATGCTGCGCTACCACAAGTTCCTCATCGCCCGGCTGTGGATCCCCGAGT
>CAZCVG010000063.1:0-13960 GCA_964501735.1 uncultured Gemmatimonadaceae bacterium
TGGCCGCCGACCTCCGCGGGGGACCGCTGCAGGCCCAGGTGCGCCGGGCAGTGGGAGAGGCGGTCCAGAGCGCACTCCGGGTGCCCCTGGGGGAACGGCTCACCCGGCTGGGCCCCGAGCGTCGCGCCGCCCTGGCCGACAGCCTGGCCGAACTGGGGCGCCATGCCCTCCGCAGCCAGGCCACCCGGGAGGTGCTGAGCCATGCCCTGGACCGGTTCCTCGAGGAGGCGGATCGCCGGACCTGGGGGGACCTGTTGCAGGCGCTGCCTGCCCCGCAGGTGGCGCGGATCCTGGGTGAGTCGGTGGCCAGCCCGGGAGGCCGGCGCTGGATCGCGGATACGGTCCTGCAGCTGGCCCGGAGCCTCCTCAGCCGTCCCCTGGGTCGGCCGGCGCGCTGGCTCGGTGCCGATTCCTCGGCCACCCTGACGCGCGGGGCCAGCGATGCGGCATGGGGCTGGGTGAACGAGCAGGTGCCGACCCTAGTGGAGCGGCTCGAGGTGCAGGAGATGGTGGAGCAGAAGGTGCTGGGCTTCTCCACCCAGCGCATGGAGGAGATCGTCCGCAAGGTGACTCAGCGGGAGCTGGACCTCATCGTCAACCTCGGGTACTGGCTGGGCGGCATCGTCGGGCTGGTGGCGTTCGGGGTGGGGATGCTGTTTCGCTAGCAGCTGCCGGCGCCGGCCCTGAGCGCCGCCACCTGGGGAGGTGCGGAACGGCGGAGCCGGCCGGAAGCATCCCCTGCGCTGGGCCGGCCGGCGCGGCGTAAACCGGCACCGCGCCGCGTTAATCGGTTGAGGGTTCGGTGATGGCGGGTGGCTAGCGTGCGGCACCCCTCATCCGGAGTCATTCCGTGAAGCCCGTGTCCCTGCCGCTCGCCGCCCCGGAAGCCGAACATGAAGACCACGCCGTCCGCGTCGCCGACGCCCTGGCGGACGCCCTGATGCACGGCCCCCGCGCGGCGGTAGCCACGGCGCGCGGCTTCCCCGACCATGACCTCCGCCTGGGGCTGGATTTCATCGCCTCGGTGCTGGAGGTCGCCTCCAGCTCGGCCCGGGCCATCACCACCGTGCTGCGGGAGCGGAGCGCCACCAGCGGGCGCCCCACGCTTCACTAGGGCTGCCGGGAGACAATCTCCACCGGCGCCACGGCCTTCCAGCCGGCCCAGTTGCCCGGGGCTATGATGATCCGGGTGGCTGGCGTGTCGCCCAGCATCAGCGGCGCCACCTCCAGCCGGTACCCCAGGCGCCGGCTGGAACCCAGCCTTGCGCCGGTGCCACCCTGGAACCGGGTGCGGGAGGCGGCATCGTCCCAGGCCACGTACCAGACCATCGCCGGCCCGCCCGGCGTCTCGTAGATCCGGAAGCGGTCGCCACCCCAGCCCAGGGCCATGGGGGTGGCAATCTCGGCGGCCGGGCTGGCGCCGCTCAGCTCGGCGGCCAGCACCCGCATCTCGAACTCGCCCAGCACATCCTCGTAGACCACCGTGCTGTCGGGCCGGAGGAAGCGCAGGGTGACGGGCCGGTCGCCCTTGCCGTAGCGGTGGGGATGGAGGATCTGCTCGGTGGACACCGGCATCCGGGGCCCGAAGGGCAAAGTGTCCCTGAGCTCCGATCCCTTCCACCAGCGCAGGAAGTCGGCGCCGGCCAAGTATGGGAAGATGACGCTTTCGCGCAGGATCCGAGGCGCCCGGGCAAAGACCGGCATGCTGGTCTGCTGGGCCCGGAACTGCTCGCGGTAGGTCTCCCAGAACTCGGGCATGGCAAAGAGATTCTGCTCGGGGACGATCACCTGCAGGCCGGCCAGCGTGGCCTGGCCCTCGAGGATGGACTGGGCGGCGGAGAGCCGGTCGTTGTCGCCAGACTGGCGCAGGATGGAATCGAGCGGGGTGTACTGGTGCTGCAGCGCATGCACCAGTTCGTGGGCCACGGTGAGCCGGAGCACCGCCCGGTCGGCGTTGGCCACCACGAAGAGCATGGTGGAGTCGGGCTCGTAGTAGCCGATCACCTGCTCGGTGAAGAGGTCAAGCAGCAGGGTGCGGAGATCCACCGAGTCGGGCAGCAGCCCCAGCAGGCGGTAGGTGGCCTGGAGCCCGCGGGCCTTCTCGGTGGAGAGCTCCTGGTCGAGCTTGCCGAGGATGTACGCCCGGACCTGGGTGCGGCTCCGCACCGCCGAGCGCGGCGGCTCCCGGAAGGGGAGCCCCACCGCCTTCTCCACCGCGGGAGCCAGGCTGTCCACCAGCTGGGCCACCGCGGTCTCGTCGGGCACCGGTGGCCGGCCCCGGCAGGCGCCGGGGGCCAGGAGAAGCGCGCCCAGCAGGCCGGCGCGGGCTACGACTGCAGCACGAAGGTGCGGTACCATGCGATCACCGTGGGTCCGGCCAGCCAGGTGGCGGCGGCGCCCAGACTGAGGAAGATGCCAAAGGGGACCTGCTTCTCCCGGCCCATGAGCGCCAGGGGGCCGAAAATCAGGGTGCCGAGCAGGGCGCCCAGGAACACCGTGAGCAGGACCCCCTGCCAGCCGACAAAGGCGCCCACCATCGCCATCATCTTGATGTCGCCGCCGCCCATGGCCTCCTTCTTGAAGATCCGGGTGCCCAGCTCGCCCACGGTCCACAGCAGCACGAAGCCGGTCACCGCCCCCACCACCGAGAACACCACCCCGTCCAGGCCGCCAACCAGGCTGAGCAGCAAGCCGATCACCAGGCCGCCGAGGCTGAACTCGTCGGGGATGATGTACTCGCGGGCATCGGTCATCGTGATGCCGAGCAGGATGGTGCCGAACACGGCGCCGGACAGCGCTTCCCAGGTCACCCCGAAGCGCCAGGTGCAGTACCACCAGATGAAAGCGGTGCCGAGCTCCACCAGCGGGTACTGGATCGAGATCCCGGTGCTGCAGCGCCGGCAGCGCCCCCTGAGGCGCAGCCAGGAGAGCACGGGGATGTTGTCGTACCAGGCGATGAGCTGCCCGCAGCCGGGACACCGGGACCGGGGGGCCACCACCGATTCTTCCTTCGGCCACCGCAGGATGCAGACATTGAGGAAGCTGCCGATCATGGCGCCGAGGATCCCGGCCACGACCAGGAAGAACAACTCACCGTCCACGGGTCACCTCATAGAGGAGGATGCCAGCCGCCACCGCCACGTTCAGGGACTCCACCGGCCCGGCCAGCGGAATGGCCACGGTCCGGGCGGCCGCCGCCTGCAGACCGGGATGGAGCCCGGCGCCTTCGTTGCCTAACAGGAGCCCCACCGGCCCGCCGGGGCGGGCCTGGCCGATCGGCTCGCCGGTGGCGCCGGTGGCCCACAGCTCCACCCCGCCCGCCCGGGCCCAGGCCAGGCAGTCCTCGGGGTCCAGGTGCACGGTGGGCAGCCGAAACAGGGCGCCCATGCTGCCCCGGAGCGCCTTGGGATTGAGCAGGTCCGCCGTGCCCGGCAGGGCCAGCAGGCCGGCGGCGCCGAGGCCGAGCGCGGTGCGGGCCAGGGCCCCGACGTTGCCGGGATCCTGCACCCCATCCAGCACCAGCACCACCCCGCGAGGCCCGGGGACGATCTCCTCGAGCCGCCACACCCTCGGCGCCACCACCGCCACGATGCCCTGGGGATGGTCGGTGTCCGCCACCCCGGCCAGGTCGGCGTCGGGGAGTTCCTCCAGCGGGACCCCCCGGGCCGCGAGCCGAGCCTTGAGGGCGCTGCCCCGCGATGTACCTTCCAGCGCCGGCGCCACCGCCGCGCCCCGGATCGCCACGCCCGCGTCCAGCGCCTCCTCCACCAGCCGCACGCCCTCGGCGAGAGTGAGGCCCCGGCGTTCGCGGCCCCGGCGGCGGTGGAGATCCCGGATGGTACTCATCAACGCCACGCTGGCCCGCCTCTCATGAAGATCGCGCTCACGATCGCTTCCTCCGATTCCGGCGGCGGGGCCGGCATCCAGGCCGACCTCAAGACCTTCCAGCAGTTCGGCGTCCACGGCACCACGGCGATCGTGGCGCTCACGGCGCAGAACACCCTGGGCGTGGACGCCATCCACCTGCCCCCGGCCGAGTTCCTGCGGGCCCAGCTGGAGGCACTGGCCCGTGACCTCCCGCCGGCCGCCTGCAAGACCGGCATGCTGGCCACCGCGGGGCTCGCCGGCGTGGTGGCACAGGCGCTGGCCGAGTTCGGCTGGCGCGAGTGCGTCTGCGACCCGGTCATGGTCGCCACGTCCGGGGACCGCCTGCTCGACCCGGCGGGCGAGGCGGTATACCGCGAGCGCCTGCTGCCGCTGGCCCGGCTGGTGACACCCAACCTGGATGAAGCCGAGGTGCTCACCGGCCTGGTGGTGCGAGACCCGTCCGCCATGGAGCGGGCCGGCCGGCGCCTGCTCGAACTTGGCGCCGGCGCGGCGCTGATCAAAGGGGGCCACCTGTCCGGGGAGACGATGGTGGACCTGCTGGTGACGGCGCAAGGCGTGCGCCGGTATGAACGGCCACGGGTGCGGACCACGTCCACCCATGGGACCGGCTGCACCCTGTCGGCCGCCATCACCGCGGGCCTGGCACAGGGGCGGGCGCTGGAGCAGGCGGTGACCGATGGGCTGGACTACGTGCACCGTGCCCTGCTGGCGGCGCCCGGCCTGGGCTCGGGACATGGTCCCCTGCACCACGGCGTGCCCGGCCCGCGGACCCCCCGGCCCGCCACCGGCCGGGACGCCTAGCCCTGCGCCCCCCGGACCACCCCGGCCACGATGGTGCCTAACCCGTCGGCCGCGGCCCGTCCCGCGGCGGTGACCTCCTCGTGGGAGAGAGGAGCCGGAGCCAGTCCGGTCGCCGTGTTGGCAATGACCGAGATCCCGAGGCAGCGCATCCCGCGGGCCCGCGCCGCCACGACCTCCAGCACCGTGGACATCCCGACCGCGTCGGCGCCCATCCGCTCCAGCATCCGGATCTCCGCGGCCGTCTCGTAGCTCGGCCCCATCACTCCGGCGTAGACCCCCTCGGCCAGCGGCACCCCCACGGCCCGGGCGGCCGAGCGGGCCAGCGCCATCAGCTCGGCGTCGAAGGGGGCGGCCATGTCGGGGAAGCGCGGCTCGGTCGCGGCCCGCGGGCCGAAGAGCGGGTTGGTGAAGGTCAGGTTGATCTGGTCGGCGATGAGCATCAGGGTGCCGGGCCGGAAGTCCCGGCGGATGCCGCCGGCGGCGTTGGTGAGGACCAGCGTGCCGATGCCCAGCTCCGCGAACATTCGCACCGGCAGGGCCACGGTCGCGGCGTCGTAACCCTCATAGCCGTGGAAGCGGCCACTCTGGCACAGCACCAGTTCCCCGCCCAGCCGCCCCAGCACCAGTTCACCGGCGTGGCCCGGGACCGCCACGCCGGCAAACCCGGGGACCGCCGAGTACGGCAGCCGGCGCACCCCGGTCAGCCGTCCCGTGAACCGGCCCATGCCGGAGCCGAGCACGACCGCCACGTCCGGCCAGTCTCCGGCCAGCCAGCGCTTCACCGTGCCGGCTGCTCGGGCGGAGGTCATGCCGGGCGGCCCCGGCTCCCGGTGACAGGACGCATGGCGCTCCTCAGGCGAGCATCCCCGCGATCGCCGCCGAGGTGAAGGCGGCGAGGTTGCCGGCGATCATGGCCCGCACGCCGAACCGGGCGATCTCGGAGCGGCGCTCCGGCACCAGCCCGCCGATCCCCCCGATCTGGATCGCGATGGACCCGAGGTTGGCGAATCCCAGCAGGGCGTAGGTGAGGATCAGGACGCTGCGCGGCTGGAGCGCGACGCCCCCCTGCAGGTCCTGGGCAAACTGGGCGTAGGCCACGAATTCGTTGAGCGTGGTCTTGAGGCCGATCATCCCGCCCACGTAGCCGGTGTCCTGCCAGGGCACGCCCAGCACCCAGGCGACGGGCCGGAGCAGGAGGCCCAGGATCCACTGGACACTGAGCCCCTCCTGGCCCCAGAGGGAGCCGGCCCAGCCCAGCCCGGCGTTGAGCAGGGCCACCAACGCCACGAACGCAATCAGCATCGCCGCGACGTTGATGGCCAGCTGCACGCCCTGCAGGGCGCCGCTGGCGGCGGCGTCAATCACCCCGGCGTCGGTGCGGGCCAGCCGGATCGCGGGCGCGTCACGCGTCACCGGCTGGCCGGTCTCCGGCTGCATGATCTTGGCGAGGTAGAGGCCGGCCGGGGCGTTGATCACGCTGGCCGCGATCAGGTGCCCGGCGATGTTGGGCAGGAGGCCGGACAGCATGCCCACATAGGCCGCCATGACCCCGCCCGCCACGGTGGCAAAGCCGCCGGTCATCACCGCAAACAGCTCCGACGGGGTGAAGTCGCGCACGAAGGGCTTGACCAGGAGCGGCGCCTCGGTCTGCCCCAGGAAGATGTTGCCCGAGGCGGCCAGGGTCTCCGCGCCGGAGGTGCGCAGGGTCCGCTGCATGACCCAGGCGACCGCCTTCACCACCAGCTGCATGATCCCGAGGTGGTACAGCACCGACATCAGCGACGAGAAGAAGACGATGGTCGGCAGCACGCTGAAGGCGAGGAAGGCCCCGGTATTGGCCATCATCCGGGGACCCTCACAGGGCGCGGCATCACAGGTGACCGGGACGGCGTGATCCACCAGGTTGCCGAAGACGAAGCGCGCCCCCTCCTGCTGGAACGCCAGGAGGCGGGTGACCCCGTAACCCACCGCGTCGAACGCGCTCCGGCCGGCAGCGGTCTTCAGCACCAGCAGGGCGAAGCCCAGCTGCAGCGCCACCCCGACCAGGACCAGCCGCCAGTTGACCCGGGTGCGGTCGGCCGAGAGCGCCAGGGCCAGGCCCACCATCGCGACCACGCCCACCAGCCCAACCAGCCGGTCGGTGAGCGGCAATACCAGCCCGGTCTGCAGCTCGGCCAGGCGAGACGCAGCCTGGAGCAGCATCACCGGTCCACCGCCAGCGCGGCCCGGGCGTCGGCCGTGAGGAGGAGCCGGTCCGGCCGCGAGAGGAAGGCGGCCCGGAACCCGGCCAGCGCCAGTTGGTGGAGTTCGGCCTCGGTCGCACCGAGGGCCGAGGCGGCGAGGGCGTACTCGGAGGACAGCGTGACATCGCTCATGAGCCAGTTGTCGCTGCAGAGGGTGACGGTGAGCCCGCGGTCGAGATAGGCGCGGAGCGGGTGCTGGCCGATGCCGGGCACCGCCCGGGTCTGCACATTGGACGTCAGGTTGATCTCGATGGGAATCTCCCGGTCGCGGACGTAGTCCACCAGCACGGGGTCCTCGATGAGCCGGGTGCCGTGGCCGATCCGGTCGGCCCGGCACTCGAAGATGGCCTCCGCCACCGAGGCCGGCCCCGCCGCCTCGCCGGCATGCACCGTGATGCCCAGCCCGCCCCGGGCGGCGATCTCGAACGCATGGCGATGCGGGGCGGCCGGGTGGGTGGCCTCCCCGCCGGCGATGTCGAACCCCACCACGCCCTGGTCCCGGAGGGCCACCGCGGTTTCGGCGATCTCCTCCGACACCGCGGGATCGAAATGCCGCAGGGTGCAGGCGATGATCCCGGTGCGCACGCCGAATTCCCGCTCCCCGCGGAGCAGCCCGCGGCGCTCGGCCCGGGTGACCCCGGCCAGGTCCAGGCCAGCGTGCCGGCTGAGCGCGGGGCAGTAGCGCACCTCCATGTAGCGAACCCCGTCCGCCGCCGCATCCGCCACCATCTCGTACGCCACCCGCTCGATCGCCTCGGGCGTCTGCAGCACCGCGACCGTCAGGGCGAAGCGCGCCAGGTAGTCGGCGAGGTTCCGGGCATCGTCCACCCGCATGTGATGCCGGAGCGATTCGGGGTCGCGGCAGGGGAGCGGCACTCCCGCCGCCCCGGCCAGCTCGAGGAGCGTGGCCGGGCGGAGCGACCCGTCGAGGTGGACGTGCAGCTCGGCCTTGGGCAGCCGCCGGAAGCGCTCAGCCGCCGCCATCGGCCTGATCCAGCGGACCCCGGCGGCTGGAGCGCGCGACCCGGAGAATCGCACCGGCGGCCAGTGGATCCTCGAGCGACACGGGGAGCCCGCGGCCGTCGGTGAGCGTGGCCTCGCCCGCCGCACATAGCGGGAGGAGGTCCGGCTCGGCCAGGGCAATCGCATCGCGCACCCGCGCCCCCGGCGGGAGGGCCAGGGCGCGCGCGTTCACGAACACCGGGATGGACTCCGGCATCAGCGGGTGGGCACCAGGCGGCGGTCCTCCGGTGGCGTCACGGGTTGGGGCAGCGCCTGGAGGTAATCCGCCAGCGCCTGGGCGGGACGCCGATCGCTCCGGGTCACTACCCAGCGGCTCAGCAGGCCCGGGGCGGCGCAGCCGGTGCGCGTGCCACAGCCGGTGGCGCCGAGGCGGAACAGGCTGTCGCCCTCGATGAGGGCGCCACTCAGCGCCAGGAGGTAGGTCTGCCGGCGCTCGATCTCGGCCCCCGACAGCAGCCGGACCCGGCGGAGCCGGTCGTGCTCCCGCCGCCGGGGATCGAACTCGGCGCGGACGCCGGCCACTTCACAGCACGGCGAGGTCTGGGCCACCACCTGCTCCAGCACTTCCAGGAGCTCCGCGCCGGTCAGGCGGATCCCGTAGAGCGTCCCGGCGCCGGCGACTGCCTGCTCCACCAGCGCCGCGGTCACCCCGCCCGCCGGCAGCCGGGTACCGGCCTCGGCGAACGCCACCAGCGCCACGTCGGCCCGCAGCGCATTGCGGTAGGCGTCGGCGAGGAGCCGGGAGAGGTTCCGCCCCGCGCCGGGCTCGGCCGGCAGTCGCAGCGTGGCCACAGGCGCCCGCCGGAGGCTGTCGGCCCGGGCCTGGGCTCGTGCCGCGCTGTCGGCCAGCGGGTTGGTGGGGGCGGCCACCGGGCGCGGGGGCAGGATCACCGGGGCCGGGCCCGGGGCGGCCACGGCGACGGGCGCCGAATCGCGGACGAAGAGCGCCCGGGCCCTGCGCTGCAGCTCCGGGGGGACCAGCGCCCAGGCCTGGCTGCCGAAGTCGGCGGGGTGGAGCACGCGGCGCCGCCGGATCTCTGCGGTGATGAGGTCGCGGATGTTCTCGCCGCGATCGTACACCACCGGCGCCCCGGCGAGCATGGTGAAGTTCCCGCCGCCCTGCTGCCGGTAGTCGCTGAGGGCGACGGTGAAGGTGTCCCCGGGCTGGACCGCACGGCCTCTCACCTCGAGCCTGGTCACCCGGTCACCCGGCGGCCGGCTCAGGTCGGCGGTGTAGGCGGCACCGCCGAGGATGTCGTAGAGGTACCCGGGAACGAAGCGGTTGACCGCCACCGTGCCAGTGCTGTCCACATAGAAATACCGGAGGCTCTGCTCCAGCCACTGGCGCACCGCCGCCCCGCTCAGCCGCACCGAGCGGAGCCGGTTCTCGAACGGGTAGAAGCGGAACACCTCTCCGGCGGTGATCTCTCCCTCGTTGAACCCGCCCCGGAGGTCGAACACCGGGGCCATGGAGAGGTCCGCGCCGGTGGTGCGCCGCTGGATGTCATGCAGGAACCGGAGAATGGGCGTGTCCTCCACCCTGGCGGCGGCGGCCGGCATCGGCTCGGCCGCCTCGCCCACCACCTGGGCCGCCCAGGTGACCGCGGCCGCGTGAGGCTCCGCCAGGCGGCGTACCATCCGGGGATTGGGCGGGGTGTTTTCGATGGGAATGGTGGCCGGCGAGACGCGCACCAGCCTGAGGGCGCCACCCTCGTCCGTCAGGGTGAGGTGCACTACTGCCAGGCTCTGGGCCCGGGGTCTCGGCTGGACGAAGTGCACCCCACCGATCACCGTGTCCACGATGTCGGCGTGGGAATGGCCCACCACCACCAGGTCCGGCCGGTCGGCGCCGGTGGCCAGGCTCGCCGCCACGTTCTCGCCCCCGACCCCGCTGGTGTCGTAGGACGACCGGCCATCGAGGCCGCTGTGCGAGAGCACGATCGCGACGTCGGCCGAGCGGCGCATCTCCCGCAGCACCCCGGCCACCACCGGCTCGACCGGCGCCACCCGAGCCTGGCCGCGCAGCAGGTCGCGGTGCCAGACCATGGTCCCGGGCGTCGTCACCCCCGCGATCGCGACCCGGACCCCGTTGCGCTGGACCACGATGAACGGCGGGAGCGCCAGCGTGTCGCCGGGGAGGAGCCGGAGGTTGGCGCTCACCCAGGGGAAGGTGGCGGAGGCCACCGCCCGGCGGAACGCCTCGAGCCCGAAGTCGAAATCGTGGTTGCCCGGGGTGGCGGCGTCGTACCCCACGGTGTTCATGGCGTCCACCACCGGGTGGGGGTCGCGCCAGCCGGGGCCGCCGAAGTAGGCGGCGAAGGCGTTGCCCTGCAGGGCATCACCGGCGTCCACCAGGATCACCTGGCCGGGGTGCCGGTCACGGAGGGAGTCAATGATCGTGGCCGCGCGGGTCAGCCCGCCGGTAGCCGGGCCGTTCTGCACGTAGTCCCACGCGGTCACATGGCCGTGGAGGTCGGTGGTGGCCACCACCACCAGGCGGACGGTGTCGGCCGGCGGGGCCAGCAACCCCGCGAGCACTGCCAGGCTGAGCATGCGGCAATATCCGGGCACGGCGGAAGGGGCGCAATGTCATGTATCACAACCTGGTATCAGGCGGCCGCCGGCTCTTGCCGGAACGACCCCTGGAGTGTATTCGTCTTGCCGCATATGCCGGCGGACGCCCAGACTTTCCTCGACCTCCTCACCACCCTGGCGGAGCCCACCCGGCTCCGGATCGTCAACTGCCTGCAGGCGGCGCCGCTGTTCGTGTCCGACCTGCAGGCACTGCTCGACGTTCCCCAGTCCACGGTCTCCAGGCACCTCCGGGTGCTGCGGGACCAGGGTGTCGTGCGGGACACCCCGATCGGCTACTACGTGCTATACCGGCTCCGGCGTGTGGGCGCGGCGGAGCAGAGGATCGTGAGCGCCGTGCTGGAAGCCGCCCACCGGGATCCCGTGCTCCGCAGCGAGCGGGCCCGCGCCCTGCAGCGGAGCCGCCGGCACGCCCAGACCCGAACCGCATCCGACCTCCAAGGACGACCCGCATGAGCCACCGTGTGCTCGTCGTGGACGATGAACCCGACATCACCGCCCTGGTCGCCTATCACCTGGCCAAGGCCGGGTACCGGGTCTCCACCGCGGCCAACGGGCCCGAGGCCCTCAAGTCGGCTCGCGAGGAGCGTCCCGACATCGTGATCCTCGATGTGATGCTGCCCGGAGTGTCGGGTTACGATGTGCTGGCCGAGCTGCGGCGGCAGGAGGAGACCCGCGAGGTGGGGGTGATCCTGCTCACCGCCCGGCGGGACGAGCCCGACCGCATCCGGGGCCTCTCCCTCGGCGCCGACGACTACCTCACCAAGCCGTTCTCGCCGGCGGAGCTGGCCCTGCGGGTGAGCGCCCTGCTCCGCCGCCTGGCCGCGCCGGCGGTCGCCGGCGGCTCGACCCTGGCCGCGGGCCCGATCTCCATTGACCGGTCCGCGCACCGGGTCACGGTGGACGGCAAGGAGATCGAGCTGACCGCCACCGAGTTCAAGCTGCTGCTCACCCTGGTGGAGCGGCGGGGGCGGGTCCAGAGCCGGCCGCAGCTCCTGGAAACGGTGTGGGAGGCCCAGCCCGACATCCAGACCCGCACCGTGGATATGCACGTGCAGCGGCTGCGGACCAAGCTGGGCGAGGCCGGGCAGCTGATCGAGACCGCCCGCGGCTTCGGCTACCGCTTCCGCGCCGCCGAGCGAGGGACCCGCCGCCCATGAACTTCGCCGGCCGCCTGATCCTCGGGACGATCCTGATCACCGCCGCCGCGATCGCGGCCCACGTGATCGGTGTTGACGCCACGCTGCGGCAGGCGCTCGAGGAGGATGTGCGGGTGCAGCTGGAACGGGAGGTGCGGCTCATGGCCGCCGGCCTGCCGGCCGACTCGCTGCAGTGGCAGCACGCGGTCGAGGACCTGGCCGCCCGCAGCGGCCACCGGGTCACCCTGATTGACCGGACCGGACGGGTCAGGGCCGAGAGCGCCGAGCCGGTGGAGACCATTCCCCGGCTGGAGAATCACGCCAGCCGCCCCGAGGTGCGGGCCGCGCTGGCCGGCCAGAGCGGCTCCGACCGGCGGACTAGCGCCACGGTGGGGGAGCCGCTCCTCTATGTGGCGATTCCCGTCAGCGCCGGAGCCCTGCGGGTGGCCGCCTCCCTGGAGCAGGTGGAGAACATCGTGGGCGGCGCCCAGCGCTCCATCTTCGGGGCGGCGGCCGCTGCAATGGCCATTGGCATCATCCTCGCCACCCTGACTGGGCGGTCCATCGCCCAGCCGCTCACCCGCATCACCCTGGCGGCCAGGGAAATCGCCCAGGGTGCCCAGCCCCGGTTCCCGCGCTCCGGGATCCCCGACGTGGACGGCCTGGTGCGGGCGCTCCGGGACATGCACCAGCAGCTCGAGCAGCGCTTCGCCGAGCTGCGCCGGGAGCGGGCCGAGAGCGCCGCCCTGGTGGAGGCCATGATCGAGGGGGTGATCGCGGCCGATGCCAGGGGCATGATCGTCACGGCCAACCAGGCCGCCCGCCGGCTGCTGGGGTACCGGGAGGAGGAGACCCTGCCGGTCCTGAGCCAGCTGTTCCGGGCCAAGCCTGCGCGCGAGCTGGTGGATGCGGTCCTGGCGGGGAGTCCGGCCATCGAACAGCGCGAACTCGAACTCGACGGCTCCACCGTGCTCATCTCGGGCCGGGCCCTCCCCCACGGCGGGGCCCTGCTGGTGCTGCATGACGTGAGTGAGCTGCGGCGGCTGGAGACCGTGCGCCGGGACTTCGTCGCCAATGTGTCGCACGAACTCAAGACCCCGCTGACCTCCATCTCGGGCTACGCCGAGACCCTGGTCAACGAGCCCCCCGATGCCGGCACCACCCGGCGATTCCTCGAGGTGATCCTCGCCAACGCCCGGCGGATGCAGCGGCTGGTGGATGGCCTGCTCGACCTCTCCCGCATCGAGTCGGGCGGGTGGCGGCCCGAGCCCGTGACCCTCGAGGCCGGCCCGGTGGCCCGTGAGGTCTGGTCCCTGCTCAGTGCCCGTGCCGGGGAGCGGCAGGTCCAGTTCGAGACCAGCATCGGCAAGGGCGCCGAGCAGCTGCGGGCGGACCCCGACGCCTTCCGCCAGGTGCTCAGCAACCTGTTCGACAACGCCCTGCGCCACAGCACGGCGGGGGGGCGGGTCACGCTGCGCACCCGCCGGGAGGACGGCGGCGTGCTGGTGGGGGTGAGCGACACGGGGAGCGGGATCACCCGCGAGCACCTGCCGCGGATCTTCGAGCGGTTCTACCGGGCCGATCCGGCCCGGGCCCGCGAGGACGGCGGGACGGGGCTGGGCCTGGCCATCGTCAAGCATCTCGTCGAGGCCCACGGCGGCAGCGCCACGGCCTCGAGCGAGGTGGGCCGCGGCACCGAGATCTCCTGCTGGTTCCCCGACGGAGAACGGGAGGATGCTACCGGATCGTGACCCCGGTGGCGCCGGGCCGTGACGGCGAGGGAACAACGAGAGAGTCCCTGGCGTTGTCAGCGAAGAACGCAACCGGCCTCTCACCAGGAGCACCTATGGCCAGCATCCCGACCCGGACCCCCGCCCGGAGCAGCCATCGGCTTGAGGTCAGCGCCGGGAGCGTCGGCCGGCCGGCCCACACTGGCCCGGCCCTGCCACCTCCATTCCTTTTCCCTGGCGGTGAGGACGACATCTTCTGCGACCCATTCGGGGACTTCCTTCCCAGCAGGCGGTAGTTGCCGCGCCGCCGGCCCTCGTCAGGCGGAGTGTTACCCTTCCGTTACAGCCCCTGCAGCCGTTCGTGACCCGGTTATTGTTTCGTTGCGGCGTTCCCGAACACCCGACCCTGTCACGAGGATGACATGCCGAACCAGGTCCGTCGACTTCTCTGCTGCGCCGGGGCGCTCGCCCTGACCGCCGCCACCCCGATCGCCGCCCAGACCACGTTCCCCAACATCAAGCTCTCGGGGCGGCTGCAGGAGCA
>CAZCVG010000064.1:0-13927 GCA_964501735.1 uncultured Gemmatimonadaceae bacterium
TAGGACCTCCAGGGACGGAGGCTGGTGCGCGGCCCGAGTTCTGCACCCCTGGGTGTCGCGATTCGATTCGCGACTCCGGAGCCGCCCCCCGAAGGAGTTCCCGATGAACCCGGAACCGGTCCCGCAGGACCTGATCGCCGTCCACGACCTCCTCAGGGAAACCCTTGCCACGGCTAGGGATAACGGCGCTCCGTTCAGTTATGGGGTGGCCGTATTTCCGCGCACCGGGCGGTTCGGGGCCCCGGTTTTCGGGGTGGCGACCAGTGGCGGGGAGTCAACAGTCCTGACCTACCGGATGCTACAGTCGCTGGTCGAGCTTCCCGTCTACATCTCGGGCCGGGTGCCGGCCACCATCCGGGAGGGGCTGTCATACGGTCCGCCGCGGGTGATTCCGGTGGCCCTCCTGGACCAGCCGGTGCTGCGGATCGGATTCACCTGTATCATCGGCGCCAACCGTGATGATCTCGACCGGACTCAGCCGCTGGAGACCAGCGTCTTCGCGGGGGACCTCACGGCGCCGATGATCCTGCTGCTGGACGCGCGCCCGGACGGCTGGCCGCACTAGCCTTCATGGACAGTTGAGTGGGTGTGTCGGAGCGCCGGGTGCCAGCCCGGCGCTCTGGTTTTTTGTGCCGGGGTCGGCGCGGGGGATTGGATTGTGCAATCGAAGCGCCTGCAACCCCTGCGGCGCCGGGGTTCATGCCTCTCGGCGCGTTCCGGTGCGGAGGGCGGGCCGAGGAGTGGCAGGCCCCCGCCGCGTTCTTTCGCACCATCCCTTCGCATTCAGGTGCCCAGTGGCAGGCCGAGCGCCGCAATCATGGTGCTCTCTTGTCCCGGAGACATCATGCTCGCCCGCGTCCGCTCGGCGGCCCTGATCGGCATTGACGCCCGCCTGGTGGATGTGGAGGCAGACCTTGCCGCCGGGCTGCCGTCCTTCTCTACCGTGGGCCTCCCCCAGGGGGCGGTCAAGGAGGGCCGGGAGCGGGTCAGCGCGGCCATCGTCAACGCGGGGTTCTCGGCGCCGCTGAAGCGCACCACCATCAACCTGGCCCCGGCCGACATCAAGAAGGACGGCTCCGGGTTCGACCTGCCCATCGCCATCGCCATCCTGGTTGCCAGCGAGCAACTCCCGGCCGGCGGCCTCGAGGGGACCCTGCTAGTGGGAGAGCTGGGGCTGGAGGGCAGGCTCAGGCCGGTGCGGGGGGCCATCTCGATCGCGCTGGCGGCGCGGGCCGCCGGTCTCCGCACCCTGATCCTCCCGCGGGAGAATGCGCCGGAGGCGGCGGTCGTGGGAGAACTGGCGGTCCTCGGGGCAGGCAGCCTGGACGCCGTGGCGGGGCATCTGTCCGGCAGGGCGTGCCTGACCCCGGCCCCCGCCGATCCCCTGGCCCTGCTGGGCGCGGCTGCTCAGGACCTGCTGGACTTCTCCGATGTCCGCGGTCAGCCGGCGGCCAAGCGTGCCCTGGAGGTGGCGGCGGCGGGAGCCCACAATCTCCTGCTCATCGGGCCGCCCGGCGCCGGCAAGACCATGCTGGCCCGGCGGCTGCCCACCATACTCCCCTCGCCCAGCCTGGAGGAGGCGCTGGAGACCACCCGCATCCACAGCGTGGCGGGGCTCCTGCCGCCGGGACAGTCCCTGCTGGCCGCCCGTCCCTTCCGTGCCCCCCACCATTCCGTGAGCGATGCGGGACTCATCGGTGGCGGATCCTCGCCCCGGCCGGGAGAGGTCAGCCTGGCCCACGGCGGTGTGCTGTTCCTGGACGAGCTGCCGGAGTTCCGCCGCAACGTCCTGGAGGGCCTTCGCCAGCCGCTGGAAGACGGTGTGGTCACGCTGAGCCGGGCCGCCATGAGCCTGACATATCCCGCCCGGTTCACCCTGGTGGCGGCGATGAACCCCTGTCCCTGCGGCCACCATGGCGACCCGGTACGTCCCTGCCGCTGTGCGCCCGGGCTGGTGGAGCGCTACCTCTCGCGAGTTTCGGGGCCCCTGCTGGACCGGATTGATCTCCAGCTCCGGGTTCCCGCCGTGCCCACCGGCGCCCTGTCGGCGGAGTCCACCGAGGAGCCCAGCGCCGCCGTGCGCGCCCGGGTGGAGGCCGCGAGGGCGAGCCAGCGGGCGCGCCTCCACGGACTCCCGGGGGTGCATGCCAATGCCCACATGGGGCCGCGGGAGCTGCGCCGCCTCTGCCGGCTGGACCATGCCGCCGAAACGCTGCTCGGCACCGCCCTCGGCCGGCTGGGGCTGTCGGCTCGGGCGTACCACCGGGTGCTCAAGGTGGCCAGGACCATCGCCGACCTGGCGGGGACCGACCTGATAGACGTTGCCCATCTCAGTGAGGCAATCCAGTACCGCTGCCTGGACCGCCAGTTGAAGGCCACCGCCGCCACCTGAGGCGTCCGGGCCACACCCGCTACGCCTGCCGGCCACCGGCCCCTGTCTTGCGTCCCTCGGTCCGGAAGACACATCTTGGCCGGACCGGCATCCGCGGAGCCCTCCATGTCGGCAGTGCTGCTGGGCGGAGTCAGGCTGCTCCTCGTCGTCCAGTCCGCTACCTCTGTAATCCACGGCCGGGTCAGGGATGCCGAGACCGGCGCGCCGCTCCCTCTGGCGGTGGTGGAGGTGGCGGAGCTGGGGCGGCGGACCGCGAGCGATTCCACCGGCCGCTATCGCCTGGATGGGCTGCCCGACGGCGCGCATCGGGTTGCCGCGAAGCTGCTCGGCTATGAGGCGCAGGCGCTGGTTGCCTTCCTCCCGGCAGGCGGGGCACTGGAAGTGGATGTCCTCCTCCGCGCCCGCCCCGTGGAACTCCCCGACATCGTCCTCCGGGCCACACCGGGCGGGGCGGTTCCCCGGAGTGGCCTGGACTCCGAAGGGCGCCTGGTTCCCACCGATCGCCTTTCCATTCACCCGCTCCTGCCCGAGCCTGATCCGCTGCTGGCGCTGGGTGGGGGAGCCGTGACCCTCCAGCCCGAGTCTCCGGCGGGGCTGCAGGTGCTCGGTGCCGGCACGGGACAGACCGCCTACCTGCTCGACGGCATCCCGATCTTCAGTCCCTACCACTCGGCCGGGATCTTCAGTGCCTGGAACTCCGATGCGCTGGCAGAGCTGGATCTCGCTTCCCCCGCATCCGGGCCGCCCGGGTCCTCGGCGCTTGGAGGAGTGGTTTCCGGGCTGACCCGGCACCCCGGCCCGCGACTGCAGAGCCGGGGGGGAGTCACCACCTCGCAGGCACGGGCCACGGCCGATGGTCCCCTGGGATTCGCCCCCGGCGGCTACCTGTTCAGCTGGAGAACCGGCTTCTCCGACGTCCGTGCCCCCAAGGGCGAGCCCGACTACCTCCGGGGCGGCACCGGTGACTGGCTGGCGAAGGTCCAGGGCCCCTGGCTGGGCGGATCTGTCAGGCTCATCGGCTACGGCAACCGCAACGGGTTCAGCGCCGCCACCCTGGCCGACGAGCCGGGGGCTCCGGCGAGGAACCACTTCAGCTGGGACGCTACGTCCCTCGGGGCGGTCTGGAGCCGCGCCGGGGCGGCGGGAAGCCTGACTCTCACGGGATGGCACGCCGCATCCGAATCCGAGGCCGGCTGGCTGCTGGCGGAGGGCGGGGTGGACCTGCGGTCGGCCCGCCACGACTGGGGCTTGTCGGCAACCGTCACTCGGGTGGGTGCTTCAGCCAGCACCAGCGCAGGGCTTCGGTTGGAGACGAGCACAACCAGCTACGTGCTCCAGTACGACTCGGCCGCCCTTGGCCGCCTCGGCTTTGCCTCCAGCACACCGCTCGCAACCGCGTTCCTCCGGCAGGTCCGCCCGCTCGGAGGCCGGATGGGGGTGGTCGCCGGGGCCACCGCCGCCCTGGGCGCCGGCGGGATTAGGCTGGCACCCGGGCTGGAGGCCCGCTGGCATCCCGGGGACGCGGTTGCCGTGACCGGCGGCTACCAGCGCCAGCATCAGTTCGCGCAGTCGCTTCGCAATCCGGAGTCGGTAGTCGGGAACATCTTCCCGGCCGATCTCGACCTCGGCGCCGGCGGGACCACGGTCCCAGTGGCCCGGAGCGATCTCCTGAGCGCGGGGGTGCGATACCGTCCCGGCCCCTCGGTACAGGTGGGGGTCATGGCCTACCAGCGGTGGTCGAGCGGACTGCTCCTGGTTGCTCCGGCCAGTGGAGACCCGTTCGTCACCAGCGGGTTCCAGACGGGATCGGGCCGGGCACGCGGCCTGACGCTCGAGGTCGACCTTCGCCAGCCGCACTTCTGGCTGATTGCCCGCTATCGGTGGCAATCCTCGCGGCTCTTTCATTCCGGCGGGAGCTACGTTCCCGCCGATGCCGCCACCCACGCGCTGGAGGCAGGCCTCACCCTGCTTCCCACGCCGCGAACGTCCATTAGGCTGGGGGCCAGTGTGCTGCTCGGCCGGAGGGCCACGGCGGTAGCCAACGGCTTCGAGTGGGAGGCCTGCAACCTCCGCGACCGCGGCTGCGAGTTCGGCGGCACGCCGCACCACAGGGGCGAGGTGCTCGGCGGCACTGTGCTGCCCACCTACAGCCGGATTGACCTCAGCGTCCGCCAGGAGTGGACCTTCACCGCCGCCGGCCGGCGCACCCGGATCGCCGCCTTCGGTACCCTGACCAACCTGCTGGGGCGGGAAAACATCCTCACCTACGCGCGGAGTTCCTCCACCGGCGCCCGGGTGCCAGTGACCATGCGCCCACGGGCTCCCCTGGTGGCCGGGCTCGAGTGGCAGTTCTGAACCGGCCCGGCCCTGTCACAGGCCGGGAGTCCGGCGGGTTCCTTCCATTGAACAACCGGCGGGTGCGGTGCCGCGCCCCGTCTACCTGACCGGGCGCCGAGGGGGAGGACGCTCTGCCCGAGATTCCGCCGTCCTACGACGACGCCTTCGCGAGCCTGTTCCAGGCGAACTTCCCGCGGCTGTTCCGCTTCCTGGATCGCCTGACGGGAGAGCCTGATCTTGCCGCGGATCTCGCCCAGGAGGCCTTCGTGAAGCTGCACCAGCGGGGAAGTGCTCCCGACCGGCCGGAGGCCTGGCTTGTGACCGTTGCCCTGAACCTGCTCCGCAATGCCAAGGCCTCGAACCGCCGGCGGGCACGGCTGCTGACCCTGAGCCGGGCCGAGGGCGTGCATTCCGATCCACTGCCTGGGCCGGACCTGGCGGCCGAGGCGGAGTCCGCCCGTCGCCGGGTCCGGGCCACCCTCGACCGGCTCGGAGTCCGGGACCGGGAGATCCTGCTGCTGTCGGCGGAGGGCTACAGCTACCGCGATATCGCGGCGGCGTTGCAGCTCAACGAGACCAGCATCGGGGTATTCCTGGTTCGGGCCCGCTCGGCGTTCCGGGCGCTGTACGAGGAGGATGGCGATGCACCTCACTGACGAGCAGCTCGAGCGGCTGGCGGACAACGAGGTCTCCGAGGCCCAGCGGCTGGCCCTGGCGGGGCATCTGGTGGGCTGCGCCGAGTGCAGGGCGCGTGAGGCTGCCGCGATGGCGGGGGCGGAAAGCCTGTCACGATTGCTCGGCCTGCTGGACCATCCCGTGCCGGGGCTGACCGCCGGGGAGGTGATTCGCCGGGCATCCACCCCTTCGGTGCGGGCGGGTCGCTGGGCCGCAGCGGTGCTGCTCAGTCTGGCACTCGCCGGCGTGGCGTACGCCGCTCCCGGCTCGCCGCTGCCGGGGTGGCTCGGCGCGGTGAGAGCCTGGATCGCGAGGGAGCAGCCCACGCCATCGCCTGGCCAGCCCGAGCCAGCCCCTGAGCCGGGGGGCGCCGGGATCGCCGTGCTGCCCGGGGAGCACCTGGTGATCCGGCTCCAGCCCGCTCCCCGCGACGGGACCCTGCGAGTCCGGCTGAGCGACGGCGCCGAGGTGGCGGTGCGAACCACCGGCGGGGCGGCCGGCTTCCTGACGGGGACCGGTCAGCTGGTGATCGAGGCTCGCGCCGAGCCGATCCACCTCGAGGTGGACATCCCCCGGTCGGCGGCAAGCGTGGAGATTGTCGCGGGGGGGCGGAGCCTGCTGCACAAGGCCGGGGAGCGGGTTACCAGTCAGGCAACCTCGACCCCCGACGGGACCTATCTCCTGCTCCTGGGCCCGTAGCCATCACCCTTCAGGCGGCCCTATCGCACCGGCAGGGCGAAGGATACTTTGGGGGGCCTTTTCCCCCCAAGGTTGCCCGTGCGCTTCCTCCTTCGCTCCGCCCTCGCCATTCTCCTGGCGCTGACCGCCTGTACACCTTTGGGGCTGTGGGTGTACGAGGATCCGTCCATGGCGCTGCGTGAGGCGACCACCGTCCGGGCCGTGGGCGCCCAGACCACCAGCGAGGACTCGCTGGAGCTGGTCCTGGTGGGTTGCAACCTGAACGATTACGACCTGATCGGGCAGCAGGTGCGGAGCCGGCTGGCCATCGGCGGGCAGACGGTGTCGGAGGGGGTGAACGACCGGAAGATCCTGCTCGCCAGCCGGGACACCAGCCGGTTCACCGTGGTGCTGCCTCTGACGGAGGTGATGCGCACCACCGACGGGTCCCCCCGGCCGTTCGAGCTGCTGGTCGCCAGCCTGGTGCAGACGCCCCTGGGAGCGCGGGACCTGACCTACAGCCTCAGGGGCCAGGTCCAGCGCAGCGGCGACCACCTCGCCTGGCGGGTGGAGGTGGGGAAGAGTTGCCGGCCGGGCGGCTCGGCTCTGCCCAACCAGTTCGAGCGTTCGGTCCCGATTGACTTGCGCAATTAGCGCCCGTCGCCCCCGGCTTTCTTCGGTTTCTGGCTCACGAACCAGGTCAGTGCCGCGATCACCATCGCGATCCCGCCGCCGTAGCCCAGCAGGTCCCGCTCCCCGTTCCAGGTAACCACCTGGCCCAGGAACACCACCCCCAGCACCACCACGATCACGCCGATCAGCTTTTCCTTCAGGTCGTTGAGATCGCGGATCTCCAGCCACGCCGGCAGGTCCAGGCGGTCGTCCACGAACAGCTCGAACAGGCCCACCGCGATCACATAGAGCACCGTGGCCAGCAGGAAGAGGTCCGTAAGCTCGATCGAGGCGAGGATGAGCTCCTTGCCGCCCTTGGGCCCGGCGATGGCGGGATCGAGGATGCTGCGGACGATGGCCGCGGTTTCCAGCACCCCGTAGGCCAGGAGCGCGGTGGCGGCGACCAGGGTGCAGAGGACCGCGGCGAAGATCAGGTACCGGCTGCGGGAAAGGACCCGCAACATCCGGGGACTCGCGGGCGGCGGCGTGATAGGCTCGGTCATGGGTTCGGGGTTGGTGGGGTGGCGGCTCGCATCAGCCGGTCGCGGATCGCGTCCCAGGCCGGCGTCTCCGGGGGACACTCGACCACGATCAGGCCGATGCCGCGCTGGTCGAGCCGGTGCAGGGTGGCGTACAGCTCCCGGGCGTAGTCGTCCGGTGCCTCGGGCATGACGACAACTTCGTCCACCGCGGCCGGACGCGAGTGGCGCACCAGGGCGGCCACCCGGCCGCCCATGGCTCGACACTGGGTCACGGCCTCCTGGAGTGAGGCCTCCCCAACGACGCGATAGACCCGCAGGGCGGCGGCGGGGGCGTAGTGGCGATCCAGCATGCCGGGGGAAGGGCGGGGGGCGTCGGCGCGAAGGGCTGGGGCGGGGATCGCAACCGGGCCGACCTCGCTCTCCAGGTCCTCCCGGCTCACCGCCCCCGGGCGGAGCAGGACAGGCACGCCCCCCGAGAGGTCGAGCACCGTGGATTCGATCCCCACGTCGCAGGGACCGGCATCGAGGATCAGCGGCACCCGGTCGCCCAGGCTGGCGGCCACGTGCTGGGCCGTCGTCGGGGAGACCTCGCCCGAGCGGTTGGCGCTGGGCGCGGCGAGCGGGAGGTCGGCGGCCCGAAGCAGCGCCATGGCGGTGGGGTGCGCCGGCACCCGGAGCGCCACTGTCTCCAGCCCGGCGGTGACGGCGTCCGGGACTTCGGGCCGCCTGGCCAGCACCAGCGTGAGCGGCCCCGGCCACCAGCGGGCCGCGAGCCGCTCGGCCGCTTCTGGCCAGGTGGAGACCAGGCGCTCCGCGGCGGTCTGGTCGGCCACGTGCACGATCAGCGGGTTCCACCCGGGGCGGCCCTTGGCGGCATAGATGCGGCGGACTGCCTCCGGGGAAAGCGCGCTGGCGCCGAGGCCATAGACCGTCTCGGTGGGAAAGGCCACCAGCTGCCCGGCGTGAAGCAGGTCGGCGGCGCGCCGGAGCACGGCTGGGTCGGGGTGGGTGCGGGAGATCCTGACGACGTGGGCCGCCATCACTCCTCCACCGGCCGGCGCCGCTCCTGCTTTCGGGTGGACCGAACCCGCTTCTCCTTCAGGCGCCGTTCCTTGGCGGCCCGTGGCGGCCGGGTCGGGCGGCGGGCCTTCCGCACCGCCAGGGCCCCCGCCAGCACGGCGCGAAACCTGGCCACGGCAGCCTCGCGGTTGCGGGTCTGGCTCCTGGTCTCGGACGACACGATCCGCAGCTGTCCATCATCCGTGAGTTTGCCGCCGAGGGCGGCAAGCACCCGCTCCCGCTGCGCCGGGCTCAGGCTCGGGCTTCCCGTCGCATCCCACCACAGCTCCACCCGGGTCGAGGAGGTGTTGACGTGCTGGCCGCCGGGCCCTCCGGAGCGCGTAGCCCGAAAGGTCAGTTCCGCGAGGGGAATGTGGACACTGGAGGTGACCTTGATCGCGGCGGGCTCTGGCATGGGAGAAGTCTGCCCCATTCGAGGGCGGGGTGGAAGGGCGGTCCCGCCCGGGCCGGTGCGCCAGCCTCCATCCGGCAAATCGGGGTGTTACGTTACCGCCATGGCCAGCTTGCCAGAACTCGAAACCCATCTCCGGGCGCTCGGCCGAGTCCTGCTCGGATTCTCCGGCGGGGTAGACTCCACGCTGCTCGCGGTGGTGGGCGTCAGGGCCCTCGGGCCCGACCGCTTTCGCGCGGTCATCGGCCGGAGCGCCTCCTATCCGGAGGTCCAGTACCGGTCGGCTCTCCGGCTCGCTTCGGAGTTCGCCATCCCGCTCACCGAACTCGATACCCACGAGCTGGATGATCCCGACTACCGGGCCAACTCTCCTGAGCGCTGCTACGCCTGCAAGCGGGAGTTGTGGGACCGGCTCGGCCACCTGGCGCGGGTCGAGGGATTCGACACCATCATTGACGGGACCAACGCCGATGATCTCGGCGAGCACCGGCCGGGGCTCCGGGCCGCGGCGGAGCGCCAGGTGCGCTCGCCACTGGCGGAGTTGGGCTGGACCAAGGCGGACGTCAGGGCGGCGGCCCGCGGGCTCGCGTTGCCGGTGTGGGACGCCCCGGCCGCGCCCTGCCTCAGCAGCCGGATCCAGTACGGTCTCGAGGTCACTCCGGCGCGGCTCAGGCAGGTGGAGGAGGCGGAGGCGTGGTTACGGGACCTTGGCGTGACGGGGGACTTGCGGGTCCGCCACCGGGGCGCTCACGCTTCAATTGAAGTTCACCCCGAGGTGCAGCCGCTGCTCCAGGCCCAGTGGGACCTGGTGACGGGGCGTCTGAGGGCGCTCGGCTTTGAGAGGGTCGAACTGGACCAGCGCGGCTACCGCCGGGGCGCGCTCGTCGCGGAACTGCCCCTGCTCGGCGGCTGATGCGGTTGTTTGCAGGGATCCCTGTCACTGGTGAGGCGGGGGCCGAGATGGTGGAGGCGCTGGCCCGCCTCAAGGGCAGCGGCTGGCCGGTGAAGTGGGTCCGGCCCGAGGGGCTGCACCTCACGGTCAAGTTCCTTGGGGAGGTGCAGGAAACCGGCCTCGATGCGCTGTGTTCGGCCCTCGCCGGGTCCGCCGCCGGCACCGGACCGTTGCACTTCAGCGGCGCCGGAGCGGGCGCCTTTCCCAGCCTGGAGCGGCCCCGCATCCTCTGGGCCGGGCTCGAGGCGGAACCGGCACTCGAACTGCTGGTGGACCGGGTCGAACGGGCCTGTGCCGGGCTCGGCTTCCCCACGGAGGGTCACCCGCACCGGCCGCACGTCACGCTCGGGCGCGTCCGGGACGGGGAGCGGCTGCCGCCTGACGCCCGGAGCCTTCTGGAGGGCGTGGCCATCGCCGGGAACTTCACGGCGGACGGCCTCGTCCTGTTCCGCAGCCACCCTGGATCCGGTGGTTCGCGGTTTGAATCGCTACGCACCTTTCCTCTCGGGACCTGATGCGCCTCTGGCTGCTTCCTTTCCGCCTCGCCGGCCTGGCCCTGCTGGCCCTGTTGCTGAGCGGCGCCTGGCTGTTCCGGGCCGACCTGCTGGGCTTCATTCGACCGCGGGTGACCCAGGCCCGCGAGGCGATGGATCGGCGCGGCGGCGGGAGCCGCGATGCGCCCTCCGGCCGGCCCAGCTCCCCGGCCCCGGGCGCACTGGAGGCGGCCCGGGACAAGGTGGATAGCATGCATGGCTGGTCGGCCGATTCCGTGGTGCTGTCGGCCCGGGAGATGGCCTCGCTCCTGGTGGCAGGACTCCCCCACGAGGCGCGACGCCGGCTCGACTCGGTCGCCATCGCCCTGGAGGATGACCGGGTGAACGTCAGCGGGCGGCTCGAGACCACCCAGATCCCCCGGGAAGCGCTCGGCCTGCTGGCCGGGGCGCTGGAGCCGTGGGAGCCGGTGCGGGGCTCGGGCGCAGTCATCGCCACCGGACCCGGCCGGGCCGAATGGCGGGTGGATGCCCTTACGCTGCGCGGCTTCACCTTGCCTGCCGAGGCCAGCCGCGCGCTGGTGACCCGGGCGCTCCCGGGCGTGAAGGACGGGGCCATTCCGTTCGCGCTCCCGCAGGGAATCGCCCGGCTCCGGGTGCGGGCCACTGGAGTGACGATGTACCGGGAGGGGAGATGAGTTCCCGCATACTCGTCGTGGACGACGAAAAGGGCGTCCGGGCCGCCCTTCGGCAGATGCTGGAATTCGAGGGACACGAGGTCCGGGAGGCCGGCTCGGGGGGCGAGGCTGTGACCGTGTACCCGGAGTACCGGCCCCACGCGGTCTTTCTGGACGTCAAGATGGCCGGGCTCGACGGCATGGGCACCCTCAGCCAGCTGTGCGAACTCGATCCCGGCGCGGTGGTGATCATGATCTCCGGCCACGGCACCATTGCGACCGCCATCGAGGCCACCCGCCGGGGCGCCTTCGACTTCCTCGAGAAGCCCCTCGACACCGAACGTACCCTGGTCACCCTGCGGAACGCGCTGCAGCAGGGTTCGCTGCAGGGCGAAGTGGGCCGGTTCCAGGAGGAAATGCAGGAGCGCTACCAAATGGTTGGCGATGGCCTGGCGCTCACCGCGGTGCGCGAGACCATACGACGGGTGGCGCAGACCGACGGGCGGGTGCTGATCCAGGGGGAGAACGGCACCGGCAAGGAACTGGTGGCCCGGGCCATCCACTTCCAGTCACCCCGGCGGACCCGGCCATTCGTGGAAGTGAACTGCGCCGCCATTCCCGCCGAGCTGATCGAGAGCGAACTCTTCGGCCACCTGAAGGGATCGTTCACCGGGGCCGTGAGCGACCGCCCCGGCAAGTTCGAGCTGGCCGACACCGGGACCCTGTTCCTGGACGAGGTCGGGGACATGGCGCTGCCGGCTCAGGCCAAGGTGTTGCGGGCCCTGCAGGAGGGTGTGGTCACCCGGATCGGCGGGGCCCGGCCGATCCGGGTGGATGTGCGCGTCATCGCCGCAACCAACAAGAAGCTCGGCTCGGAAATCGCCGCGGGCCGGTTCCGCAAGGACCTGTTCTACCGGCTCAACGTCGTGCCGATCACGGTGCCGCCGCTGCGCGAGCGGACCGAGGACATCCCCGCGCTGGTGGCGCACTTCGCCCGCCAGCTGAACACCGCGCCCGGCGCCGCGGCCAAGAAGTTCGAGGACTCGGCCGTGGCCGCCCTCAAGCGGCGGAACTGGCCGGGCAACGTGCGCGAGCTGCGCAACGCGGTAGAGCGGCTGCTCATCCTGACACCCGGGAAGATCATCGCCAGCGGGGACGTGACCCGGCTGCTCGGCCCCAGCACCAACGTGGTCGCGCCGGACGAAGACGAGGACGCCTTCGACCTCTCGGAGCCGAGCTATCCCGCCTTCCGGGACGCCACCGACAAGAAATACCTCCAGGCCAAGCTGGCCGAGCATGGCTACAACGTGGCGGAGACGGCGGCGGCCATCGGCGTGCCGCGCTCCAACCTCTACAAGAAGATCACGGCCCTCAATCTCCGGACCAAGGCACCATGAGCGACCAGCCCCGCGACTGGGACAAGGAACTCGCCGAGATTGACAAGATCGTGGCCCGCGGCGGCACCGCAGGGCCCGCCCCCGTGCCCGCGGCGCGGGGCCGGGGCGGGGCGCCGGTGGCGGCGGGCGGCCGGTTCAGCGGCTTCACCACCTGGCTCCGGGTGGGGCTTGGCCTGGTCCTCGCGGTAGCCATGACCCAGTGGCCCTACCCCAGCGCGTGTGGTTTCAATCTGCTGGTGTACCTCGGCGCGATCGCCACCGTCTCCGTGGCAGGGCTGTGGAGCGCGGTGACTTCCTGGCAGCGGCGGCTCGGGGCCGCCCACGTGCTGTCGCTGCTGGTCCTGCTGTGGGGCCTGACGCTGGCCGCGCGGGAGCTGCTCCCCCGGGTGGGCTACGCCGCGCAGGCGCGCACCTGGACCTGTGACACCGGGGTCGAAGCGCCCTGACGCCGGTGGCCCCGCTTGCGCCGGTTTTTGGGGGTGGCTAAGGTTCTTCGAGAGGCTCCTACCTGCCTGCAGTGAGGCCATCCTATCGTGCGTCCCATGCGAGTCGGCACCGGTAAGCGCGGCACCCCGTCCTTCGACGAGGGCTCGCTCGACCTGTACCTCCGCGAGATCAGCCGCTACCCGTTGATCAACCAGGAGGAGGAGGTCGCCCTCGCCAAGCGGATCCGGTCGGGAGAAGGGGAGGCGCTGGACAAGCTGGTCCGCAGCAACCTGCGATTCGTCGTGTCGGTCGCCAAGAAATACCAGAATCAGGGCGTCTCCCTGTCGGACCTGATCAATGAAGGCAACCTCGGCCTGATCCGGGCGGCCCACAAGTTCGACGAGACCAAGGGCATCAAGTTCATCTCGTACGCGGTCTGGTGGATTCGGCAGGCCATCCTGCAGGCCCTGGCCGAGCAGAGCAGGATCGTGCGGGTGCCGCTCAACCGGGCGGGGACGCTCCACCGCATCGGCAAGCGGTCGGCGGCGCTGCTGCAGGAACTGGGACGGGAACCCACCCCGGCCGAGATCGCCGAGGGCATGGACATCACCATGGAGGAGGTGCAGAAGACCCTCTCCATCAGCCAGAATCATCTCTCCCTGGACGCGCCCCTCACCCCCGGGGAGGACAACAAGCTTCTCGACTACCTGCCCGACACCCAGAATGCCGGCCCCGATGCCGACACCTTCGAGAAGGCGCTCACCGAGTCCATCGAGGAGGTGCTCTCCACGCTCAAGGAGCGGGAAGCGAAGATCCTCCGCCTCTACTTCGGCCTGGACGGCCCGGAGCCGATGACCCTGGAGGAGATCGGCAGCCTGCTCGGTATCACCCGGGAACGGGTGCGCCAGATCAAGGAAAAGGCCCTCACCCGCCTGCGGCACGTGAGCCGGGCGCGTGCCCTGGAGAGCTTTCTCTCGTAGTCCCCCCGGCCTCGCCCCGCAGGATCCGCTCCACCTGCCCAAACTCGATCAGGAACGCGTCGTGGCCGTACGGAGTCCCGATCTCCGCGTAGCGGGCGTGCGCGCCGCCCCGGGCGTAGGCGCTCACCCACTGGCGCACCTCCGAAGCGTAGTACAGGATGTCACTGTCAATGCCCACGCCCACCACCTCGGCAACCGCCCGTGAGGTGCGCCGGCCCGCCTGCTCCAGGTCCCCCGTGTCGTGGAGGTCCATCGCCTGCATCAGAGTGGTGTAACATCGGGCGTCGAAGCGCTCCA
>CAZCVG010000065.1:0-13603 GCA_964501735.1 uncultured Gemmatimonadaceae bacterium
ATGCTCTTGAGGGCATTGACCACGATCCGCCGCATGGTGGCAGAATCGTCCACAACCAGGCACTTCATGGAGCGCGCTCCTGGGACCCGGACTCAGTCCGTGTGCACATCGCCGCGGCCCCACTCCTCGTGGATCCGCTGGGCGATGCGCTCCCGCACCTCCGGGTTGTCGTAGTAGCCGGACGTCAGTCGCTTGAGGATCTCCCGCAACCGCTCCTGGGAAATGCCCGATGGGCTGGTCAGCACTTCGCTGCGTGCAGCGGCCCGGACGTCCTCGGACAGGCGCACCTGGTCCTGCCCACCCGGGGCGCGCGGCCCGTCGGGCGGGACGGAGCGTGCCGCGCCAGACTGCCGGGCTGACTGATTGCCGTTCGCCGGGTCCAGTCGGGGACCGGCCAGTGGCTGGCCTGCTCCGGATTTCGTGGGATCGATGGACATGAGCTTCCTTGCATTGGACGCCGGCCCGGGCACCGCAGCGCCCGCTGCCGGCCGATGTTGGGACTGCCAGGCCGGGGAGGAGCCCGGCTACCGGTTCCGCGTGTGAGCCTCTTCGGCCTGCTCGATCATCTCGCGAAGCCGCTCCGGCGACAGCTGCAGCTCGGGGCCCTCGGCGCCGGTCAGGCGCGCCGACAGCTGCCGGGCCTGCTCGCTCACCACCACCCGGTCCGCGGGGCCATCGCTGGCCGTCCCGGCCGCCGGTCGGGACCCGGCTACCCGGGAGGCCGCCGCGGCGGGGTCGATCGCCCTGTTTTGGACTGACTGGATCTCCATGGTGCACCCTCCTGGGTCGCAACTACCCTCTGCCAATCACTATCGTCCGGGGGCGGCAGAACTTTAGGGGCAGAATCAGCCGGTTGTGTCCAGCTCGGAGGGGGCAGGGTGGGGGGGACGGGAGGGGTGGCCCCCCCCGGAAAGCTCGGCCAGGGCGCCAAGCAGGGCGCGCCGGCGAAGGTCCAGCCGGCCCGAAAGCTCCTGGATGCCGGCCCGGGCGGCTTCGGCGTCCTGCCGCAGCGCGGCCAGCGCGCCACGAACCGCATCGGCCCGGGGGCCGGCGGCGCGGTGCAGGTGCTGCCCCAGTTCTGGCGGGAGCCGGGTGCTGCGCTCCAGCCGGGAGAGCAGGGTGGTGGCCTCGGCGGCGAGCGCCGAGAGCAGCGCCGGATCGCCGGAGCGTAGCGCGGCGCGCTGGGCGTCCAGGAGGTGGAGGTAGCGGGTGTAGGCCGTGCGGGAGGACTCGAGGGCTCCCAGGGCGGCGTGGGATAGGCTCTCGGTGAGGTCCGTCACTGACCCACGGCCGCGGGCTGGGATGGTTCCGCCACCAGCTGGGCGGCCTGGGTCCAGGCGCTGTGCAGGTCCGCGACCAGGCTGATCAGCTGCTGCAGGCGCTGCTGGTCGGGCTTGAGGTCCACCTGAAATGCCTCGCTGATGAACCACGCATAGAGCGCGGCCAGGTTGGTGGCCACCGCTCCGCCGGCTTCGAAGTCGAGCGTGGCCAGCAGCTCTCCGAAGATTTCCCGGGCCCGGTTCAGGCTCCGGTTCCGGGCCGCGATCTCTCCCGTCTCCATGTGCCGGGCGGCCTGCCGGAGACTGGCCAGCGCCTGCCCGTAGAGAAACACCACCAGGCGTGGGGGGGACATCGAGACGACGTCGTTTTCCTGGTACCGGCTGACGGCCTGGTAGCTCACTGCCCGCCTCCCGCCTGACTGAGTGCGCCGAGGATTGCGGTCACCGACCGCGATTGATTCTGGAACTGGGCCAGGGCCGACTCCATCCGGGCGAACTGGACCAGCAGCGAGGAGCGCCGGATCTCCAGCCGCGCCTCGATGGTATCGGCGCGCTCCTCCTGCCGCAGGATGTTCTGCGCCATGGCGGTTTCCCGCAGGGAGACGAAGCCGGTGTTGCTCTGCACAAATGCGGTGAGCAACCGTTCCAGCTCGGCCCCCGTGCCGAGGCTCACCGTGGCATCACCCGCGGCGCCGAGTGCCGTGCCGGTGTACCGCACCGACAGGCCGGCAACGTCGGTTCCGCTGGTCCCCAGCAGCACCTGGCCCGATCCGGTGGCGGCGAAGCCCCCAATGGTCCCCGCGATGTCGAGCCCGTCGGCGTAGGTTCCGGCCGCGATCGGTTCCGCCCCCGGGGCGCCGCCAGCCGTATAGGCCACGGTGATCCCGGCGCCGGACCCGTACCCGGCCTGGGTCACCTGCACCTGCCCCCCCACATCCGCGGCGGTCAGACCGAGCCCGCCGGTGGCGAAGGCCGCCGAGAGGGCCGAGACGATCTGGGCCGATGTCATGCCGTTGGTGAGCGAGATGCTGACCGACTTGCCCAGCCGGGTGTCGGTGATGGTCATGGTATCGGCCGTCGCGTCGTCGCTGAAGACCCCGCCGCTCAGTCCCGCGCCGGTAATGCTTGACTGGGTCGCCAGTTGGGTGACGTCGACCGCGTAGGTGCCGGCCTTGCTGTCCGGGGTGCTGGAGACATAGGAGAGCCCGGTACCGGAAACGCTGCCTGTCTGCTGGAACAGCTTGCGCACGTCCTCCAGCCGGTCCTTGAACGCGGCGTCGAACTTGGCGGCATCGAAGGTCAGCCTGCCGGTGCTGTCCAGCGCGATGCCGGCGAGGCCGGGCCGGTTGAGATCGGTCGCGGCGGCGCCCACGCTGGCCAGCATCAGTTCGGGGAGCCGGCTGCGCATGGTCCGGACGATGCTGTCGCCGTAGAGCGCCGGGCGGGTGGTGGCCTCGGGGTCGCTGGTGCCCTGTTCCTTGAGGAAGTCCACCAGCTTGTTGTAGGCATCCACCACCGCCTGGATGCTGCCACGCGCTCCTTCGGTGAAACGCTCCACCGTCAGCCGGGTCACGGCACCAGGGTCGGTGGCGGTGAAGTTCAGGGTCAGTCCTTCGATGGCATCGCTGACGATGTTGGTGGTCCGGGTGAAGGCGACGCCATCAATCGTGAAGGACAGGTCCGCCCCTGCCTGGAGCACGGCGGCCGGGTCGATGGTGGACGGGCCGGAGAGCAGGGCCAGCGACTGGAGCACGCTGCCGGCGGTATCGGCGAGGGTGATGCCGGCGGCGCCGGTGGTCTGGCTGGTCAGCACCAGTCGGTGGCTCGAGGTGCCGACGGAGAGAATCGAGGCGCTCACCCTGGTGGCGCTGGCGCCCGTGTTCAGGGCATTGATCTTGTCCCGGAGCTCGATCATCGAGTCCGTGGCGGCCAGGGTGACGACCTGCCCGTTCACGGAGAAGTCGCCGGCCAGCCCGAGGGGGGCGCTGGTGCTCGCCTGGCTGGCCGATCCCAGCTTCTGGGCCTGCGCCAGGGTCGAGGACGTGACGCTGATGTTGTAGCTGGCGGGGGCGGCCAGCGAGGTGGCGCTGCCGCTCACCAGGTTCCGGCTGCCGGTCAGGATCGCCGAGGACGTCGTCATGGCGTCGAACCCCGACCCGTCCCGCAGGGCCCGGGCCGCGGTCTGCAGCGTGGTCAGCAGACCCCGGTAGGTCTTGATGGCGTTCTGCTGGCTCTGGAGTCTGGTGATGCGATCCCGCGCCAGCTGCGCCGGGCGACTCTCGGCGGCGATGATCTGGTCCACCAGGTCGCGGTACTGGATGCCGCTGACGAGACCGGAGATTGCGCTGCGAGAGTCCATCGGAATCCGGGGTTAGAGAGTACTGCCCCCGGTGGCGGGGCCGGGAGGCGGAGCGAACTCCGCCCCCCGGCCTCCTCCACCGGGGATACCGCGTCAGGACTGATCAGCCACGCAGCAGGGTCAGAATCGTCTGCGGGGCCTGGTTCGCCTGCGCCAGCATCGCGGTGCCGGCCTGCTGCAGGATCTGGTACTTGGTGAACACGGTCATTTCGAACGCCATGTCGGCGTCACGGATGACCGACTCGGCCGCGGCCGTGTTCTGGATCAGGTTGGCCACGTTGGTGGTGGCGAACTCGATCCGGCTCTGGGCCGCGCCCACCGTCCCGATCGCGGTCGCGAGCTTGTTGATCGCGGTGTCGAGCCGGGTCAGCGCGCCCTGGGCATTCGTCGCGGAGGTCAGCGCCGTGGCCAGGTTGAAGCCGCCCGAGGCGAGGTCCAGGCCGGTGGCCTGGCTGGACCGGAGGTCAATGCCGCTGACCGAGACCAGGTCGCCCGAGCCGTAGTTGCCGCTGGAGCTCACCATGAAGGAACCGCTGGTGCCGGCGGTCACCACGATGGTCAGGCCGTCCACGCCCGCCGCGCCCGCCCACGACTGGGTCCCCTCCACCGAGATGCCGAACGAGGAGAAGGTGATGGTCTCCCGGGCCGTGCCCGCGATACCGGTCACCACCTGGGACACGCTGTCCGCAGTCCGGGTGAGGGTGGCCGACGCCGCGGCGGAATCGAAGGTGTAGGTGCCCGCCGAGGTGCCGCTCAGGGTGATGTCGGCCACGTTGCCGGCAGCCGTGGTCCAGGCGGTCGAGTTGGTGGTGTCGAGGGCCGCGCCGAACCCGCCGTTGGTGAGGGCGGTGCCGTTGTACGTGGTCGTGGCCGCGATCCGGTCGATTTCCGACACCAGCGCGGTGAACTCCGCCTGCAGCTTGTCGGCCTGGGCGCCCACGTTGGCCGAGTTGGCCTGGGAGGCCAGTTCCTTCATGCGGTCGAGGATGGTGGCCACGGTGTTGATGGCGCCATCGGCGACCTGCAGCATCGAGTTCGCCTGGGACGCGTTCCGCTGCGCCTGCATCAGCGAGCGCACGTCCGCGCGGAGCTTGTTGGCGATCGCGAGGCCGGCGGCGTCGTCCGCGGAACGGTTGATCCGGAACCCGCTCGACAGCTTCTGGATCGACCGCTCCAGCATGCCCGAGGTGGAGCTCAGGTTCTTGTACGCGTTGTTGGCGGCGACGTTGGTGTTGATGCGTGACATCGTGGTTCTCCTGGTCCTGCGAATAGCGAAGCGTCCCTGCTTCGTCCTGCGGATTTCGACCGTCGGTGGCCGATGCTGCTTGTATCGGCGGCCCGACAGGAGACTTTAGCCACCGGCGTTCCCGGACTTGCCGGGTCCCGGCAATCGCGGGCGGAGGTTCCTGCCGGTGAGGTATCCCCTGGCTCCGGCGCCGGCCCGCCGGGGGCACCCGGCGGGCCCCGGGGCCGTCATCGCAAGTCTTTGACTGGCATTGAGTTACACGGGTGCCCTCCGCGGCGGGGCCGGGGCGCGGGCCCGTGGCCCCCGCATTGCCTTTGCCTCCCACACTACTCGTCCGCCCCGATGGAGGCAGCCCGATGTCCACACTCGCCTGGCAGCGCCCGCACCCCGAAGACGTGGGCAACCTGCTGCGCACCGCGGTCCAGTATCACCAGTCGGGCCGCCTCGGCGAGGCCGCACCCATTTATCGGCAGGTGCTCGACCTGGTCCCCGATCACCCGGATGCCCTGCACCTGGCCGGGGTCCTGGCGTTCCAGGGTGGCCGGGCGCTGGAGGCCCTGGAGCTGATCGACAAGGCGCTGGCCCGCTCGACCACCTTCGCCGACGCCCACTCCAACCGGGGCAACGTGCTCCGGGCCCTCGGTCGCACCGACGATGCGGTCGCGGCCTACCGGCAGGCAATCACCCTGGCACCGTCCAACCCGCTGCCGTGGGGTAACCTGGGCAACGCCCTGCGGGACCTGGGCCGGACGCCCGAGGCCCTGGTCTCGTATCAGGAGGCGATCAAGCGCCAGCCGGGCTTCGCCGAGGCGCACCTGAACCAGGGCATCGTGCTCCGGGAACTCGGCCGTGGGTCCGAGGCGCTGGCGAGCTTCGAGTCCGCCATCCGGGCCAGGCCGGAATTCGCCGCCGCCCACGACCAGTATGGCAACGCGCTGCGCGATGCCGGCCGGCTGGAGGAGGCGATCGCCGCGTACGAGCGCGCCGTGTCGCTGGACCCGGCGTTCACCGGGGCCTACTGCAACCTCGGCTCGGCGTTGTGGGAGGCCGGCCGCTACCACGCGGCCGCCGACGCTCTCCAGGCGGCGCTGGCCCTCGACCCGCGCTGCCCCGATGCGCACAACCACATGGGGAACGTGTGCAAGTCGCTGGGCTATCTCGATCAGGCCCAGTCGGCCTACCGCGAGGCGCTGGTGGCCCGGCCCGACTATGCCGAGGCGCATTTCAACCTCGGCGTGCTCCTGGGCGAGCTGGAGAAGCCGGTGGAGGCCCTCGCGAGCTATCGGGCGGCCCTCTCCTTCAAGGCCGATTTCGCCGATGCGTTCAGCAATCTCGGCGCGACCCTGATGAAGCTTGAACGCCCCGGTGAGGCCATCACCGCCTATCGTCGGGCCCTGGAACTCAAGCCCGACTTCAGCGGGGCCTGGTACAACCTGGGCAACGCCCTGCAGGAGGAGGGTCGCACCCGGGAGGCGGTGGCCGCCTTCGACCGGGCCCGCGAGCTGCAGCCGGGCTACGCCCAGGCGGAGTGGAACCGGGGTCTGGCCCTGCTCGCCGCCGGAGATTACGAGGAAGGCTGGAAGGGCTACGAGTGGCGCTGGCAGGTGGGTGACATCGGCTTGCAGCCCCGGTCGATCGACGCGCCCCGCTGGGACGGGTCGCCGCTTGACGGCCGGACGATCCTGGTGCACTGCGAGCAGGGCCTTGGCGATACGCTGCAGTTTGTCCGCTATCTCCCGATGGTGGCCGAGCGGGGCGGGCGAGTGGTGCTGGAGTGTCAGCCCTCCCTCAAGCGGTTGCTGGAGGCCATGCCCGCCGCGGCGCTCGTGGTTGCCCAGGGGGAGCCGCTTCCCGCGTTCGACTGCCACATCCCGCTGCTGTCCCTGCCGGGCCTGTTCGGCACCCGGCTGGCCACGGTACCCGTCGAGGTCCCCTACCTTCCCGCCCAGGCGTGGTCGGCGAAGATCCCGGTGCTGCCCCCCGGCGAGGGCGTCCGGGTCGGCCTCGTCTGGAGTGGCTCGCACAAGCCCAATCCCCGGCGGAGCATTCCGCTGGATCAGCTGGCTCCGCTGTTCACCCTCACCGGGGTGACCTGGTACTCCCTGCAGGTCGGGGAGCACGCTGCCCAGCTGGCGCAGCATCCGCTGGCGGCCAGGATGATTGATCTGTCCCCCCTGATCCACAACTTCGCCGATACCGCAGCGCTCGCGGGGCAGCTCGATCTGATCATCTCCATTGACACCTCGGTTGCCCACCTGGCGGGCGGACTCGGCCTGGACTGCTGGGTGCTGCTCAGCGCCGCCGCCGACTGGCGCTGGTTCGGCCAGTCCGGTGAGAGCGTGTGGTATCCCACCGCGCGGCTCTTTCGCCAGCCGAGGCCGGGAGACTGGGCCAGCCTGATCGAGCAGGTACGCCAGGAGCTGTGTGCAGCACTGGTCCCCGAGAGCGGCGCCGTCTAGTGCATACCGACCGGTCCGCGGCGGACACCCGCCGTCGCTACACCCGTTTCGACGCCTTCCTCGACCGCCTCGCGGAGGACGTCTATGCCGAGCCACCCTCAGCCGGCCATGACCTGATCTCGGGCCAGGCGTGGTCGCGGGTCCGGGCCGCTGCGGCACTCGCGCCCGGGGCGCGAGTACTGGATGTCGGGTGCGGGCAGGGGGTGGGACTGGCCCGCTTCCGGGAGGCCGGGCTGAATGCCGTCGGGGTGACGCTCAGCGAGGAAGATCGTTCCGCCTGCGACCGGCTCGGCTATGACGTCCAGCGGATGGACCAGTCGTTCCTGGAATTCGGCCCGGGGGAGTTCGCCCTGGTATGGTGCCGTCACTGTCTCGAACACAGCGTTGCGCCCTATTTCACGCTGGCGGAGTTCCGGCGCGTGCTGATGCCGGGCGGGTTCCTGTACGTGGAGGTGCCTGCCCCCGATACTCCCTGCCGCCATGAGTGGAACCCGAACCACTATTCGGTGCTGGGACAGAACGCCTGGCTGGCCCTCCTGACACGGGCCGGATTTACCGTGCTGGAGGCTTTCCATATCAATCATGAGACCGGCGCCGGCCCCGACGTGTACCTCGGCTTCATCTGCCGGCTCGGGGGCGCGGCGCCGGTGCCGGCACCACCGCCCTCCCTGATGGAACCGCTGTCGCTCAATTTCGAGGTCAAGGGACAGCCCAGGCATCTCGAGCTCAGCCTCGACCGAGGGGTGGTCCGGGAGCGGGCCATGCTCGAAGCGATCGAGGCAGGCGGCTTCCATGCCCCGGAAGTCGCCTATTTCCTGACCAACGTCCTGGAACCAGGGGATACGGTGGTGGATGTCGGGGCGGAGGTGGGCTACTTCAGCGCCATCGCTGGCGTGGTGGTCGGGGCCTCGGGGGCGGTGTTCGCCTTCGAGCCGGAGCCGGTCCGCTTCCGCCGGCTCGGCCGGCATGTCGCGGCCAACGGGCTGGAGCAGGTCCGAACCAGTGCCCGAGCGGTGGGTGCGGTCGCGGGGCCGGTGAGCGGGGTGGAAGTCGTCACCCTCGACGGCGTCCTCGGTGAACTCACCCCGGGACGGGGCCCCCGGCTGATCAGGATCCACGCCCCAGGCTCGGAACACGATGTCATCAAGGGTGCATTGCGGACCATCATGGCTCACGAGGTCCCGTTCATCATCTGTGAGATCGACTGCGCCGCGCTGGCGCGCAGAGGGGCCAGCGTGACGCATCTCCGCGCCTTCATGCGCCTGATCGGCTATCAGGTGGCCCTGCTCAATCCGGACGCCAGCGGGCTGACCCCGCTCGGCGATGACGCGGCGTTCGGCGACGCGGGCGTTCTGCATCTGCTGTTCCTGCGCGCATGACCGCGGCGGTGCAGGGCGCGGTGCGCGCGCTGTACGAGCGCTTCCCGTACCCGCCGTCGGGCGACGCACCGGGTTATCCGGTGTTTGCGGCGATGGATTACGTGCGCCACGTCCTCTGGCCGGAACGGGAGGGCGTCGACGGGCTTCGCGTGCTGGACGCCGGCTGCGGAACCGGTCACACCGTCGTGCAGCTTGCTCGCGACTTCCCCGGGCTGGAGGTGACCGGGATGGACCTGAGTGAGGCCTCCCTCGAGGCCGCCCGGGAGCGAGCCCGGCAAGACGGGGTCGGGGACCGGGTCCGATTCTGCCACGGCAGCATCGAGGCTCCGGCGGTTCAGGGCCCGTTCGACTATATCATCTGTTCCGGTGTCCTGCACCACCTGGCCGATCCGCTGGGCGGTGCGCGGCGGCTCGCCGGCCTGCTGGCACCGCATGGGGGCATGGGCCTGATGGTGTACGCCACCCACGGCCGTCATGCCGTCTACCTGCTGCAGGAGCTGCTGCGCCGGATCGATCGGGGCGAGGCACTCGATGCGCGGATCGGCCTGGCTCGCGAACTGGTCAGGAGCCTCCCGGCGAGCCACCCCTACCAGCCCGCGAGGTGGAGCGAGCACGACTGGCGTGGTGACGCCGGCATCGCCGACCTGCTGCTGCACCCCCGGGATGTCAGTTTCACCGTGGCGGAGCTGCAGGAGCTGATCGTCCGGGCGGGGCTCCGGCAGGAGCGGTGGTTTGCGCCGCCGACCTACGAGCCCGAACGCTACCTCCCGCCCGGATCACTGCGTTCCCGGCTCGCCGCCCTGCCCGCGGAGGACAAGCCGATGGTGGCCGAGTTACTGCACGGGGGCATGATCCAGCACCGCTGTTTCGTGACCTCGGCGGGCTACCGGCCCCTGCGACTTCCGCCGCTCGGGCCGGTGCTGCTCCGCCAGCGGCCACGGCTGATGGTGTTCTTCGACTGGAGCGCCGGGCGGATGGAGCGGCGGGAGATCGGTGGCGAGACCATCGACGTGTGGGTACTGCCGCACTGGTCGGCCGAGGGGCCGCCCATCGTACTCACGCTCGAGGCCTGGTCCCGGGAGGTGCTCCGCTGGTGTGACGGCTCGAGGTCCGGGATCGAGCTGCTGGACGTTCCCGCGGTGCGGGCGGCGGTGCCGGGCTCGGGTCCGCAGGCACAACTCGGGCATCTCGGGCGGCTGTTCGAGTTTGCCGCGCGGGAGGAGGTGCTGTTGTTCTCCTAGGCGATGCCGCTGCAGGGTCAGACGATCTCGTGTTCCGCCAGCACGTCCAGCAGGTCCGACATGCGGGTCTCCCAGGTCCATTCGCTGAGCATCCACTCGGATGCGCGGCCCCCCCGGGCCCGGGATTCCGTCCGATGGGCGAAGACCCGCTCCATGAGCTCGACGATCTCCCCCACATCCGATTCGCCCCACCCCTCATAACCCTGGTAGAGCGGGCAGCCGCCGGCGACGGGTCGCTGGAGGGTGAGGGGATAGCAGCTGTCCTCCCGGATCAGGTCGAGGTGGCCGGTGTTGGCGGACAGGATGCAGGGGACGCCGGTCGCCATGGCTTCCATGGCCACCAGGTTGGTGCCCCCTTCGCAGCGATTGGGGAAGACCGCCACGTCGGCGTCGCGCAGCAGCGGAGCCATCGCCGAGTTGGGCAGCGGCCCGGGCACCAGCAGGTTCTCCGCAGGGATTCCGTTGGCGACCAGCCATGCGGCGATATCGAGTCCGCCGGCGCCGTCGGCGCGGGGAACGCCGCGCACGTGGTCCATCCGGTCGACCCCGACGGTGGTGCGGGGCCAGGCATTGTGCCAGGCGGCCACCAGCAGGGCCTCGGGGTGCCGCTGCAGAAAGATCCGGAACGCCGCCACCACCAGGTCCTGGCCCTTGCGGTACTCGAGCTTGCCGCCGGAGAAGATCACGAACCGCCCCTCCAGCAGCCCGGAACGCGGCCCCGGATGAAACACCGAGGGGTCAATCCCCTGCTGGACCGTGCGCACCCTGGCGAGACCGTTGGCCGCCAGCAGCCTTGCGGTCCAGTGCGCGCCGGCAATGAGCACATCACAGGCGTTGCCCCAGGCCCGCGCCTGGTCAGAGATGGCGGTGTCTTCCAGGAAGGTGACGCCCGCGTTGCGTGGAGTGCGCAGCCGGGCGCCGGCTGGCCCGGGCTCGAGCCCGGGCCCCAGGCCACGGATGGCCGGGTAGTCGGCGTCCACGATATGCCCGCCGGCGTCGGAGAGAATCCGGGCGAGCACCGGCTGGGCGGACACCGCCGGGTGCAGAAGGGCCCGCGCCAGCGGGGACGCATCCCGCAGGTCGGGGGGCAGCAGCAGCGCCGGTGTCCCCCGGCCCTGCCGGATCAGCTGCAGGGCAAGATGCAGCCCGAAGATCCCCCAGCCGTGGGCGGTGGAGAGTTCCCAGTCGATGATGATGGGTGACTCGGCGGCTCGGCGACTCGGTGATCCGATCTCCGGCTCAACCGCCGCGGGCGGTGGGGCCGACGAGGTGCCGGGCCGCCGGGTCGCCGGGCCGGCGGTCACTGCAGCTGGCCTCGGAGGTCCAGCTCGTGCCGGGTGTGGTACCGCGGATCCTCGAGGATCACCTGGCGGACCACACGAGCGGGTGTCTGCAGGACCAGGGGGCCCTGGAGGTTGGCGGTGCAGGGCTCCCCGCGGTTCCGGGGCAACGTCACGATGGTCAGGACCGCCACCCCATCCGACGGGCCGACGTCGGGGATGTCGGGCGAATCCACCGTGTACCCGGGGAAGAACCGGAAGGGATCCACCAGCAGGAAGATGAGCGCCCCGTCGTCGACGCTCTGCAGCCAGAACACGCCCTCCGGGGCGGCCGGGAGCAGCACGAAGCGGCGCTCGCCGGCAAAACCCAGCATGCCGTCGGGCATGACCAGGACGTTGTCCGGATGCACCGACAGCGGACCGAAGAGCCGGGAGGCGACCACGACGGACACCGGCCGGGTCCTCTCCTGCACGGGTGCGGTCACCGGAGATAGTCGGTGAGCGTGGTGTTCAGGACCCGTGAGGCGGAAAGCAAGGCCGCCTGCAGGGTGTTCTGCACGCCGACAAAGTGGGTGGTGGCCGCCTCGAGGTCGATATCCTGCAGCTCGCTGCGGCGCAGGATGAGACTCGTCTCCAGCGCGTCGGAATTCTGCATGGCGGTGTCGATCTGGCGCACCCGGGCGCCGTTGGTGACGAGCAGGGTCTGGGTGGCGTTGAAGGCGCTGTCGAGGGCAAAGGCGGTCTGGCCGATGGCAGGCGGGTTGCCATTACCCAGTTCGGTGCTGAGCGCCTGCAGGCTCCCGATGACCCCGCTGTTGACCAGCAGTTCCCGTCCGGTGTGGTTGGTGACCATGCGGTAATCGCGGCCGATCTCGGCGCTGCGGGGCCCGTCATCTCCCAGGTAGGCGCCGGCACCATCGAACGGCTGGGTGGACACCTGGTGTCCCGCGAACAGGTACTCGGTGCCGACCTGGGTGTTGCCCAGCGCGATCACCTGCTCGAGGATCCGGTCTACCTCGGCCCGCGCCGCAGAGCGGGTGGCGGCGGTGCCCCCGGCAGATCCCTCCTGGAGCGCGAGCTCCTTGGCCCGGGCCAGAAGGTCGGTGACCTGGCCCAGCACGGACTCCTCTGCGTCGGTCCGGGAGCGGGCGGCGATGGTGTTCCGCCGGTACTGGTCAATGGCGCGCAGTCCACGGTCGGCCGTCATGACCTGGGTCCCGGCGATGGGGTCCTGGCTCATCCGGTCGAACCGCTTGCCCGAGGCCGCCTGGGCCTGGGCCTCCGCCAGCTGGGACAAGTTGCCCTGAAGCTGGCGCAGGACACGCTGCTGGAGCAGGCTGCTCGAGATCCGCATGCTCGACCTGACGAAAGGGTGGTAATAATTGCCGTATCGGCTAGATTGGAGGCAGACTTTAGGCCAGACCGCAGGACCCAGACCCATCGCGACACGCCAGGCGCCCGTCGGTCCCCCCCAGCCGGCAGCCTTCCTCTTATATAGGCGCTGCGCCGGGGTGCGGGGTCTGCCATCTATGACTCTTGGAGCGGGTTGGGGGACATGGCAACTATCCTGTGCGTTGACGACGAACCGGCCACCGGGGTCGTCCTGGAGCACCACCTCACCAAAATCGGGCACCGGCCGCTGATCGCCTCCAGTGTCGAGGAGGCCCTGAAAACGGTCACCCGGACCCCCATCGACCTGATCATCGCCGACTACCGGATGCCCAAGGCCACCGGGTTGGACCTGCTCGGCATGCTGGAGAAGGAAGGCTACCAGGTGCCGGTCATCATCATGACCGGCTATTCCAGCATCGAGCACGCGGTGATCTCCATCAAGTCGGGGGCCATTGACTACCTGACCAAGCCGGTGCGTCCCGAGACGCTCGAGATCGCCGTGACCCAGGCGCTCGAGGTGATGCGCCTGCGGCGGGAGAACGAGCAGTTCCGGCGCGAGATCAACAAGTTCCGTTCAACCCGGGCCCTGGTGGGGGAGAGCCCGCAGTTCCGCCGCGTCATGGAGACCATCGCCACCGTGGCGCCCACCAAGGCGACGGTCCTGCTGGAGGGGGAGTCCGGCACCGGCAAGGAGCTGTTCGCCCGCGCCATCCATGACCAGAGTCCGCGGCGCGACGGCCCATTCATCTCCATGAACTGCGCCGCCATGCCGGAGGGCCTTGTCGAGAGCGCCCTCTTCGGGCACGAGAAGGGCGCCTTCACCGGGGCCACGATGCGGACGGCGGGCGCCTTTGAACGGGCCCACGGCGGCACCCTGCTGCTGGATGAGATCTCCGAGATGCGGCTGGACCTGCAGTCGAAGCTGCTGCGGGTGATCCAGGAGCATGAGTTCGAGCGGGTCGGCGGA
>CAZCVG010000066.1:0-13593 GCA_964501735.1 uncultured Gemmatimonadaceae bacterium
GGCCGAGCTGCTCGGCGGGACGCCGTTCCTGGGGTTCATCGGCGCGGTGGCTTTCGCCACCATCCTGGCGGTGGTGGCCGGGCTCACCCTCTCCGGCGCGGCGGCGCTGTCCCACGACCTGTGGGTGAACGTGGTGCGGGGCGGGGAAGCCAGCGCCGCCGAGCAGCTCCGGGTGGCGCGGGTGTCCACCCTGGTGCTGGGGCTGATCGCGGTGGTGCTGGGCATCACGTTCAAGGGGCAGAACGTCGCCTTCATGGTCTCGCTGGCCTTTGCCATCGCGGCCAGCGGCAACTTCCCCGCGCTGGTGCTGGCCATTTTCTGGCGGGGCTGCACCACGACGGGCGTGGTGACCGCGATGGTGGCTGGGACGCTGGCCACCCTGGGGCTGATCTACCTCTCGCCCACGGTGCAGGTCGACGTCCTGCATCGCGGCAGCGCGTGGTTCCCGCTCAAGAACCCGGCGGTGGTGACGGTGCCGCTGGGATTCCTCAGCGGCATCGTGGTCTCCCTGCTCACCGCCAATCCCGCCGAGGCCGAGGCCCACGCCGGGATGGAACGCCAGGCGTCCCTGGGCCACTGAGCCCGCCCGGCCATGACCGCCCGCCTGCTCTTCCTCCTGTTCCTCGGCGGCACGCTCTTCATCACCTGGTGGGCCGCGCGCCGAACCCGCACCGCCGAGCAGTTCTACGCCGCCGGCCGCCGCATCACGGCGGCCCAGAACGGCTGGGCGCTGGCCGGGGACTTCATGAGCGCCTCGAGTTTCCTGGGGATGACCGGCCTGGTGGCGCTGTCCGGTTTCGATGGGCTGATCTGGGCGATCGGCGGCCTGGTGGGCTGGCCGGTGGTGCTGTTCCTGATCGCCGAGCCGCTGCGCAACCTGGGGCAGTACACCTTTGCCGATGTGCTGGCCTTCCGGCTCCGGCGCGTGCCGATCCGGGTCACCGCGGCGGCGGGGACGCTGGCCACGGTGTCCCTCTACCTGATCGCCCAGATGGTGGGGGCGGGCGGGCTGGTCACGCTCCTGTTCGGGCTGTCGTACGAGGCCGCGATCGTCATCGTGGGCGCGGCCATGATGATCTATGTGCTCTTCGGCGGGATGCTGGCCACCACCTGGGTGCAGATCGTGAAGGCGGTGCTGCTGCTCGGCACGACCGCGGTGCTCACCGTGCTGGTGCTGGCCCGCTTCGGCATGAACCCGGTGGCGCTGTTCGCCGAGGCCGCGGCCCGGCATGGGGGCGCGATGCTGGCGCCCGGCCGCCTGGTGAGCAACCCGCTGGAGGCGATCTCCCTCGGGCTGGCGCTCATGCTGGGCACCGCCGGGCTGCCGCACATCCTGATGCGCTTCTACACCGTGCCGGATGCCCAGGCGGCCCGGCGGTCGGTATTCTACGCCACCGGGCTCATCGGGTTCTTCTACCTCTGCATCTTCGTGCTGGGCTTCGGCAGCATGGTCCTGGTGGGGCCGGAGGCGGTGCGCGGCGCCGACGCCGGCGGCAACCTGGCCGCCCCGCTGCTGGCGGAGCTACTGGGCGGGGAGCCGTTCCTGGGCTTCGTGGGCGCGGTGGCGTTTGCGACCATCCTCGCGGTGGTGGCGGGGCTCAACCTCTCGGGCGCGGCGGCGCTGTCCCACGACCTCTGGGTGAACGTGGTGCGGCGGGGCCGGGCGGACCCGGCCGAGCAGCTCCGGGTGGCGCGCGCGGCGACCATCGTGCTCGGGCTCCTGGCGGTCCTGCTGGGGATCCTGTTCAAGGGCCAGAACGTGGCGTTCATGGTGTCGCTGGCCTTCGCCATCGCGGCCAGCGGGAACTTCCCGGCGCTGCTGCTCTCGGTGTTCTGGCGGGGCTGCACCACGGCCGGGGCGGTGGCGGCGATGCTGGTGGGCACGGGACTGACGGTGGTGCTGATCGGGCTCTCGCCCACGATCATGATGGACCTGCTGCACCGCCCGGCGGCGATCTTCCCGCTGCGCAATCCGACCCTCGTGGCGATGCCCCTGGCGTTTCTCTCCGCGTTCGTCGTCTCCCGGCTCACGGCCAATCCCGCGGAGGCCGGGGCCTTCGCGGGCATGGAGCGGCGGGCCTCACTGGGAGATCCGGATCCGCCCGGCGCGGCCGGCTAGAACCACTCCCCCAGCCTGACGAAGAACTCGTCGCGCCCGCCGCGCTCGATGCCGTACTCCAGGCGGATCGGGCCGATCGGGGTCTCGACGTTCAGGCCGGTGCGGCCGCCCAGCTCCCACTCCCCGCGCGGCAGCGCCGGCCCGCCGAGGGCGACCTGCCCGGCCGACGCCTCGAGCCGGAGCGAGAGCGGTCCCGTCAGCTTCACGATCCCCACCAGCCCCGCGAAGGCCTCACGGTCGCCGCGCTGCTCGCCGATGTGAAATCCCGGGAAGCCGTCCCAGCCGCCAAGGATGAAGGTGGACTGCACCGGCAGGTCCTCGCCCCAGCCATAGCGAAGCGAGGGCGTGATCGCCACGGACCTCGACACCGGAATCTGGGCGGAGAACGAGGCCAGGAACCGGGTGTACCCGTCGGTCAGCGCCAGTTCCGCCTGGGCCTGGACCGGCCCGAGCCGGTCGAGGCTGGACAGGCGCAGCAGGCCGCCCCACGCGTCCAGGTCCTCGGCGCCCGGCTCCCGCCACAGGTGCATCCGCCCGCCGATCAGCACCTGCCACATGTTGCCGAGTTCCTGCTCCAGCCCCAGGAAACCCACCGCTTCATGGGTCTTGAGCCCCTGCTGCTCGGTGCCCCGGGGGTCGAAGCGGCGCACTCGCTCACGGGAAAGCAGCACCGTGGCCAGCGGGCGCAGCGGCCGCTCGGCCACGGTGTAGGTGCGCAGGCCGGCCTCGAGGTCCTGCCGCTGCTCCCCGAGCCCCAGCGCCAGCGAGCCTTCCGCGCGCTGGCCCAGCAGGTGGCGGTCCACCGCCCCCAGCCACATCCGCCCGCCGAGGTCGTTGTCGTAGGCCAGCCCCACCGCCGCCAGCCGGCGGCTCGCGGGCCGGACCAGCAGCCCGAGGGTCAGGGAGTCCGGTGGGCCGGAAGGCTGCAGCCAGACGGCGCGGAACCCGTCGTGCCGGGCCAGGCGCCGGAATCCGCCGCGCACCCGGTCTACGTCCAGCGCGGCGCCATCCTCGAGCCCGAGCAGCCGCCGGACGTACCGGCCCTCGGGGCTCTGGTCGGATCGCCCCGTGATCCGCGCCACCCGGAGGGCGCGGGACGGCGTCGCGCTGGCGGGCGGCGGGGCGGCGGGCAGGCAGGGATACTCGTGCAGGGTGTGCCGGGCCGCCTCATAACCCAGGGCGATCAGCTCGGCGATGTTCTCCCGCGAGAAGTCCAGGCTCTTGTAGTCATCCACCTCGGGCCGGATCAGGCGGTCACCGGAGTCCGGCGCGACCGGCGGCTGGTTGAAGAGGAACCCGAGCAGCTGCTCGGCCAGGACCAGCGGGTCGCTGAGGTCGAGGCTGTCGCTCAGGTGTTCGGTGGCGTCGGAAACGAGGAGCCGCCGGGCACCTTCATCCCGCGCGGTCCGGGCGGGAATGTTGGCCACCAGGGCGCCGTCGCCGAGGTAGCGGCCGTTGAGGCGCTCCGGCTCGAACACCACCGGAATGGACATGCTGGCGCGGACCGCGCGGGCCAGGTCCCCCGAGCGCAGCACCACTTCGGTGCGGCGGGACAGGTCGGTGGCCACCGCACGGAACGGAATGCGCAGGGAATCGAAATCGCCCCGGGCCCGCAGGTTACCGCGGAGCATCGCCGCGTTGAGGAGGGCATTGACCTCCCCTTCCCGGACCGCCGCGCGCTGCAGCGCGAACTTGGCATCGCCCTGCTCCCACACGGCCAGGGCCGGCCTGGGGGCCAGCGCGGCGGGGACCTGCGGCGCGTACCGGGTGAAGAGGTCAGACAGGGTGAGGGAACGGGCCAGGGAGTCAATCTCCCGCCCGGTGTACCCGCTGGCATACATCCCGCCGATGATGGACCCCATGCTGGTGCCGACAACGAGGTCGGGCCGGATCCCCAGGCTGTCGAGGACCCGGAGGACCCCGATGTGCGCCAGCCCCTTGGCCCCGCCCCCGGACAGAACCAGCGCCAGCGGCTCCCGGCAGGACTGGGCCGCGAGGGGTCGGGGTGGGGCGGGCGAGAGGGCCGCGACGCAGGCAAGGGCGGAGACAATGCGGCGCATGGCGGTAAGGTAATCGCCCCCTTGCGCCGGGCCTGAGGCTCTGACAATACTTGGCGCCTGAGCACAGGCCCCGCGGGCACTCCCCCCGCCCAGTTACACGTCAAGGAGCGGCTGAATGACTTACGTGATCACTGACCCCTGCATCGGCGTCAAGGATCGCGCCTGCGTGGATGTCTGCCCGGTAGACTGCATCTATGAGGGTGCCGACCAGCTGTACATCCACCCCGACGAGTGCATTGACTGCGGGGCCTGTGAACCCGAATGCCCGGTCAACGCCATCTTCCCCGAGGAAGATGTGCCGGCCAACCAGAAGGACTTCATCGCCAAGAACAAGGACATCTTCGCCAGTGACACTCCGCCGGGCCGGCCCCAGAAGTAGTCGCCGGCAGGCTCGGGAACGAACAATGCGGGGCGGGATCCACCGGGATCCCGCCCCGCTGCTGTGTGCCATGGTTCGGGACGTCCGGGAACGGATGGAGAGCGGGAACCTTCGTGGACCGGGACCAGTCGGGGTAACCCCTGCGGGTGAGCCAGCGTCCCCTGCCGGTTCCCGGTCTGGGACCCCCAAGCCACAGGTCGCCGGACCGGGAGGTGCCGAGGCCCGCCCGACCGCCTGACCCGATGCGCCTCCGCCTGCCGCCTGGATCCCGCTGCCGAGGTGCCGGCAGGGGTCTGCCCGGAAAAGAAGGGCGCCCAGGCGCCGAACTGCATTGGCCGCGGCGCCTGGGCGTAAGGGAGGATTGTACTGGTAACGGCGCAGTCAGGTACAGCGGTCGGCCGTCACTGGGATAGACGCCCGGACCCTGAGAAAAGTTGCATCCCCCCGCCCGGGAGCTACCCCGGCACCCCCGCCAGGAACTCCGTCAGAACAGCCGTGGTCGGTTCCGGCCGCTCCAGGGGGGGGAGATGGCCGGCCCCGGGAATGACCGCCAGCCGGCTGCCCGGGATTGCGTCGGCCATGGCCTGGGCTGAGGGCAGGGGAGTGATCTGGTCCTCCTCGCCCACCACCACCAGAACCGGCATTCCCTCCAGCGTGGGGAGCAGGCCGGTACTGTCGGGTCGGTCCTTGAGCGAGGCCAGGGCCCCGAGGATGCCGGCAGTGGGGGTCGCGGCCATCTGCCGGCGCAGCTGCTCGGCCAGGCCGGGATTTTCCTTCGGGGTGGCGGGCGCGAGCATGCGCGGCAGCATCAGGTCGGCGATGGCCTCGCCACCCCCATCGCGGGCGTGGCCCGCGGACTGGTCCCGGGCCCGGCGAGCCTCGGCGGTGTCCGCCTCGGCGCGGGTGTCCATCAGCACCAGGCCACGCACGCGCTCGCGGGCGCGGCGCAGGATCTCGAAGGCAATGTACCCCCCCATGGAGAGCCCGCAGAGCACGACCTTTTCCACCCCCAGCGCGGTGAGCAGCGCCAGCAGGTCATCGGCATAGGTCGCCATGCTGTAGCCGAGATCCGGGGCATCGGACTGGCCCATGCCCCGGAGGTCGGGGGCGATCCGCTGCCAGCCCTCGATGTGGGCCAGCTGGTGCTCCCAGAGCGTGTGGTCGAGCGGGTAGCCGTGAATGAACAGGAGGGCCGGCCCCTGGCCGCGGAGATCCACGGCCAGGTTCACGCCGTTGACCGCGACCCGGCGGAGGTTCCCGGCCATGGGCCGGTCATTCAGCTCCTGGGCCAGCGACTCGGGCACCGGCACGGGCGCGCCCTGCGGATCCACGCAGACAAACACCACCTCGGCGGTGGCCACCAGGACATCGTCGCGCAGGCGGCGCGCCGCCTGACGGAGGGTGAAGCTGGTCCGTCCGACATGGACGAGGACCTGGGAGAACCGCAGCACGTCGCCCGCGAAGGCCTGGGCGAGGTACTCCACGACCGCCTTCCGCACCACCGGCGCTACCGAGTGGCGGTGGAAGTAGTCCATCCCCGGGCCCCGGGCCAGCACCTCCCAGCGCGCCCGCTCGAAGAGCGCCACGCAGGCCGCCTGGTTCAGGTGCCCGAAGGCGTCGCACTGATCGGGGTAGACGGTCAGGTCAACGTCGGGAGAGGCCACAGCGACTCCGCGCGCAGTTGGGCCCGGGTGAGGAGCGGATGCTCCGCCGGCGTGGCTTGCACGAGCCTCGCGTCAAAAGTATGCCAGAACAGGAGCCGCGGAAAGGAACCGGCGAGCGCCCCGAGTGCCGCGGCTGCCTTGGCGGTGTAGGTGCCGTCGAGGCCCAGGCCGGCGCGCGCCATGCGCTCCGCCATCGAGCCCCCGGCCGCGGTGGGATGGCCGTAACCGGAGCCCAGCTGGTCCGTGACCAGCCGAAACGGCGCCGGTGTCACCGGCCCGACGAGGCCGTGGCGGCGGAGAATCCGCAGGGCGCCGCGGGCCAGGCCCTGCACCCTCGCCGTGGTGGTAAACCATGGCTCGGAGACCCGCACGCCACAGACACTCACTCGCCATCCCGCCAGGCCGAACCCGAGGATCAGGCCGGCGGCGGTGCCACATGACCCGCACGGCACCACCACCCCGTCGGGGCGGGTCACCCCGGCGCCGTCCACCTGATCCACCAGTTCCAGGGCGGCGTTGACGCTCCCCAGGACCGACAGGGCGGTGGCGCCGCCGGCAGCCAGCCACGTTGGCCGGCCAAAGCGGCGTGCCGCCCACCAGGCTCGGCCCACGGCGACGGGGAGGGAGATCTTGGAGCCGGCCAGCACCGGCTCGCCATGCCGAAGCGTGGTTCTCAGGACGCCGGCGACGGTCGCATTCCACGGCTGCGGGAACAGGGCGGGAAAGGCCCGGCTGCCGAACGAACCGGCGTACGCCGACAGCGCGGCACACCAGGTGGAGCCGTATCCGCCGATGGTGACCACGCTGCGACCCAGGGTGGGGAGCAGGAACTCCAGGGCCCGCAGCTTGTTTCCGCCGAAGGGGGTCCCGTTCTGGTCATCGCGCTTGATGACCAGCGCGGCGAGTCCCAGCTCCTCCGCCAGCTCCCGGGCGTCCTCGAGCGGCGAGGGGAAGTGGCCGAGTGGGTGCCTGGGCGGGAGCGTGGTGACCAGCCGGGCGAGCGGGATGGACATGCCCGTAGGCTACCTGTCCGGCTGGTCAACGGGCCAGTGGTGCCCTTTATTCCAGCCTTCCCGTTTCCAGTGCAGCCGATGACCCGTGCGACCGACCACACCCGCCATGCCGGCCCGCCAGATCCCGGTGGACGCTGCCCCTGGGCGACCGCCTTCCAAGGGCGCCCGCTCCGAGCCTCCCGGCAAGGCGAGGCGGGAAATCGCCTGGGGGCTCGAGATGGGCGGCGCTCGTGAGTGAACTCCTGGTGGAGTCCCAGGCGGCGTTCGACCGGTTCGTCGGCGGCATCCGCGGCGTCCCGCTGGTCGCGGTGGACACCGAGGCGGCGAGTTTTCACCGCTACAACGACCGGATCTACCTGATTCAGGTGTCCACCCGGGAGGCCACGGCGGTGATTGACCCGCTGGCGGTGCCGGACCTGGGGGCGCTGGGGGCCATCCTCGCGGACCCGGCGGTGGAGACCGCCTTTCACGACGCCGACTACGACCTCCGGATCCTGCACCGCGACCTGGGATTCACGGCGGCCAACCTGTTCGACACCCGGATCGCTGCCCAGCTGCTCAACGAGCCGGGCATCGGCCTGGCGGCGCTGCTCCAGAAGCACTTCGGGCTGACGCTGGACAAGAAGTACCAGCGGGCGGACTGGTCCATGCGGCCGCTCCTGCCGGGGATGCTGGAGTACGCGGCGGACGACACCCGCTACCTCCCCCGGCTGCGCGACATCATCAAGCAGCAGCTGGTGGACATGGGTCGATGGTCGTGGGCGGAGGAGGAGTTCGCCCTGCTGGAACAGGTGCGCTGGTCCCCGGCGGGACCGCCTGAGGAGGCATACCTCCGGATCAAGGGAGCGCGCACGCTCCGGGGGCACCAGTACGCAGTACTGCGGGAGCTCCACGAATGGCGGGAGCAGGTGGCGCGGCAGCTCGACCGGGCCCAGTTCCGGGTGCTGCAGAACGAGTCGCTGCTTGCTATCGCCCGGGCGATGCCGGCCGACGAGGCGGCCCTCCGCGAACTGAAGGCCCTGTCCCCCGATCAGCTGCGGCGGCGTGGCGAGGAGATCCTGGCGGCGGTCCAGCGTGGGGTGAAAGCGCCACCGGAGAGCCTGCCCCGCTTCGAGCGAACCCGGCGCCCACCCCCGGACCTGGCCTATGAGGCCCGGCTGGAGAAGCTGAAACAGGAGCGGAACCGGGTCGCCGAGGAGTTGCCGCTGGCGCCCGGCGTGCTCTGCCCCAACGGCCTGCTGGAAGCGATCGCCCGGCTGGAGCCGGCCAGCGCGGCCGATCTGGAACAGGTGGAGGGGATGCGCCGCTGGCAGCGCGAGTTGGTGGGTGCCCGCCTGGTGGAGGCGATCCGGGCAACCGGGTAGGCCGGCGCCGGGCCGGTCTGGAAACACCGAAGGGTGGAGTCCCCGGTGGACTCCACCCTTCGCTCGTTCACCGGGGCAGGCCGGTCGCCGGCCTCATCCCCCCAGGAAGGCCCGCACCCGCGGGTCCATCTTCTCGGGGGTCCAGTAGGGTTCCCAGACGATCTCGACCTCGCACGACGTGACCCCCTCGAGATCCTCGACGCAGCGCTTGACGTCGCCCACGATTTCCGGGCCGGCGGGACAGGCGGGACTGGTGAGGGTCATCTTCACGTGCACGGCGCCGGCATCGCTGACCTCGACGTCGTACACCAGCCCGATATCAATGATGTTCAGGTTGAGCTCCGGGTCCTTCACCCCGCGGAGCGCCTTCCGGATGGTTTCGGCTGTCTGCATGGTGGCTTCCTCCTGCCGGAAGGCTAATCGGTGGAACCCTCACCCGGCCAGCCGCCGGATGGAGCGGCGGAGGTTCTCGCGCGCCGGCGCCTCCAGCTGGCGGAAGCCGGCTTCGGTGAGGTAGATCCGCGGCCGGGCCAGGAACCCCTCGAGGATCCGGCGCCGCTCACGGCGGAAGAACGGCTCGGGCACCCAGCCATACTCCTGGCGGACCTGCTGTTCGTAGCGATCGAAACGGTCCGGGTCCGCCCCCAGGATGCCCAGGTCGGCGTCGGAGACGACCTTCGCGTCCGCGGTGTCGGGCAGGGCGTCGTGGCGGGTGGCCAGCACCAGGGCCTCGACCCGGGCGGCCACTTCCCCCGGCACTCCGGCGCGGCGGCACGCCTCCCCGGCCCAGTCGGCGCTCCGCCGCTCGTTGTCAGGCGCCCCGGGGTCGTAGATGGCGTCATGGAACCAGAGGGCCAGCTCGACTTCCGCCGGATGGGCGGCTTCCCCGCCCAGGGCCTCGAGCCGGGCCAGGCAGTCGTCCAGGTGTTCGGCGGTGTGGTAGGCCCGGTGGGGTTCGCCGTAGCGGGCCAGCAGCTGGCCGAACAGCGCCTCGTCGGCCGCCTCGACTCCGAGCGCCCGCCACGCGGCGCGCCAGCGGGAGAGGGTCGGCATGGACCGCGCTACCGGCCGGTGGCGCTCACCACGGCATCGGCGAGGGCGCCCCGGATGCCGCGGAGCTGGCGGATCGAGTTTCCCATCCGCGGCGCGTAGCTCCGGTTGGTGAGGAAGACCGCGAAGAGGTCCCTCGACGGGTCAATCCAGATCTGGGTCCCCGTCCAGCCGGTGTGGCCGTAGGCCTGGCCCGACAATAGCCGCCCGAACGCAGTGTCGTCCCGGCTGGCGGGGTCGGGGCGCTCCCAGCCCAGGTAGCGGGTCGGCACCAGCGAGTCAGGCGCCAGGAAGGCCTGCACCACCCACGGGGCCAGGACCGGCCGCCCGTCGAGGGTGCCGCCGCCGAGCCACAGCCGGGCGAACCGGGCGAGGTCGGCGCCGGTGCCGAACAGCCCGGCGTGGCCGGCGGCCCCTCCCATGCGGGCGGCGTTCTGGTCATTCACCCGGCAGCAGACCGGCCGCCCGCCCCAGCGGCCCGTCGGAGCGGTCCGGGCGGCCTGGTCCGTCTCCACCCGGTAGACCGTGTGCCCCATGCCGGCCGGCGCCAGCACCGCCCGGGGGACGTAGCGCTCGAGGGGCTCGCCGGTCACCTGTTCCACCAGCAGTCCCAGCAGCAGGAAGTTGATGTCGCTGTACTCGACCCGGCTCCCGGGCGGGCGGCGCGGCCGCTCGCGATAGATCAGGGTGATGGCGCTGTCGCGGGAGTCGGCCAGCTGGAAGAACGGCGCATAGCTCCTGAGGCCGCTGGTGTGGTTGAGGAGCTGCCGGATGGTGATGGCCTCCCGCCCCTCGCCGGTGAAGCGGGGCAGGTACCTGGCCACGGAATCGTCGAGGCCGACCTGGCGGGACTCGATGAGCCGGGCCGCGGCCATCGCGGTGCCCAGCACCTTGGTGAGCGAGGCGAGATCCCAGAGCGTGGAATCGGGATGCGGGGCCGGACTGGTCCGGTCCCAGGTGAGGCGGCCGTAGCCGCGCTGGTAGAGCACCCTGTCGCGGCGCCCGACCACCAGCACCGCGCCGGGATAGATCCCCCGCGCGATGCCCGACTCGACGATCGAATCCACCGCCCCGTACCCCTGGGCGGCGAGCGGCAGCGGGGCGTAGAGCATCGCCGCCAGCACTGCCCGCCAGGTCATCGGCGCGGTCCGGCGGCCTCGACCCCGACCCAGCCGGTGGGCAGGCTGTAGAGCAGGCGGAGCGAGAACCGATCCCGCCCGGACGGCACTGTCTGGGTGGCGACCGGATGCATCACGTCCTCGGGCCGGGCGGAGTGGGGCAGGCCGAGGGCGTGTCCGAGTTCGTGCAACGCGACGGCCCGGCGGACCGCCGGGGCCAGCGGACGCCCGGTGGCGGGGGAGCGGGTTCCCAGCCACACCACGGCGCGATGAATCCGCCCGGCGCGATCCCAGATGACATCGGTAAGTCCGGCCCGGTCCGGCCCCAGGGTGTCCGACCACCGGATGATCAGGCGGGCCTCGGCGCTGTCGGGCACCTCGTGCAGCTGCACCCCGACCATGGCGGGGGACCAGGTGTCGATCGCCCAGCGCGCATCGGCCACCATCTCCGCCCGGAATCCGTCCGCGCCGCCGGGCACGATGCTGACCGGCAGCATGCCCGACTCGAGGGTCCAGCGGCGGATGATGGAGTCGGTCTCCGTGAACAGCGAGTCCAGGTAGTGACGCTCCGGCTCGGCGCTGAGACGGAGCCGGGCGGTGAGCCGGGTCATCGAGTCGAGCGGGGCCACCGGGCCGGCGGGGAGCGGGGCCCGCGCCCCCTGGCTGGAGGCGGTGAGCTCCGGGCGGGCCGCGGGCGACGGGCGGCGCGGGGGAACGGCGGCGACGGCCCGGGCCTCCCGGGCCTCCCGAATCCGGGTGGTCACCGTGAAGGACAGGAGGAACAGCGCCAGGCCCAGCAGGAAGCGGCGGAGCATCGTGTCCCGAATATCGTAAGCCGGTGCCGGGCCGCGCTACCGCTGGCGTGGGGCGGACAGGCCCCCTACAATTTTGCTACCGCAGGCCCGCCTGCCGCGCGCCCTCATCCCGGAGCGTTCCAACTCGTGGCTTCCCGTCTCTCGCGGGCCCTCATTCGCTGGCGCTGGATCATCATCGCCGGCTGGGCGGTGGTGGGGTATGTGGCGGCGCACAAGGCTCCCCAGGTGGTGCAGGTCCTCAACGTGCGCGGCGGCACCCGCCAGCCCACCGAGGCCAGCCGGGCCGAGCAGCTGCTGCGGGACCGCTTCGAGAAGCCACTCAACGACATCTTCGTCATCACCATCGAGGCGCCCGCCCACGTGGACAGCGCCCCCACCCGGGGGCTCATCGACAGCCTGATTGCCTCGCTAGGCCGCCAGCCGTGGATCGGGACGACCGCCTCGTTCCGGAGCACCGGCGATTCCACCTTCCTGAGCCATGACGGGCACTCCACCTTCCTGGGCCTCGCCATTGACGCGCCCCGGGGGGACAGCGTCAGCGCCCTGGTCCCGGTGGTGCGCTCCCTGGTGCAGCAGGCGGCGTGGGCCACCGGGGTGGACACCTCCACCCACCGCCTGCGGGTGACGGGACGCAGCCCCCTGGACCTCGACATCAAGGCGGTCTCGGCCAGCGACAGCCGGCGCGGCGAGGTGCGGCTGCTGCCGCTCACCGCCGGGATCCTGCTGCTCGCCTTCGGGGCCCTGGTCGCGGCGGTGCTGCCGCTGATCGTGGGCTTCCTGGCCATCTGGATCACGCTCGCCATCGTGGTGGTGCTCTCCGCCTACACCCCGATGTCGGTGTTCGTGCTCAACATGACCACGATGCTGGGGCTGGGGGTGGGCATCGACTATTCGCTGCTCATCGTGACCCGATTCCGGGAGGAGCTCAACAAGGGGCTGCGCCGCGAGGAGGCGGCCGCCCGGGCGCTGAGCACCGCCGGGGCCGCGGTGCTGACCTCGGGCATGACCGTGGTGGTGGGGTTCGCCGCGCTGCTTTTCACCCCGCTGGTGGAGACCCAGAGCGTGGGCATCGGGGGGCTGGCGGTGGTGGCCATTGCGATGGCGCTCTCCACCACCCTGCTGCCGGCGCTCCTGGCGGTGCTCGGCCGGCAGATCGACCGGCCCAAGTGGCTGGCCCGCCGGCTCACCTGGTATCACGCGCCCACCGCCTGGGAGCGCTGGGCCCGCGGGCTGTCCCGGAATCCGGTCCGGGCCCTGATGATCGGCGGCGCCCTGATCGCGCTGCTCACCGCCCCGGTGTTCTGGATCAAGGTGGGCCTGCCGTCGCGCAACTGGTGGCCCTCGGCGACCGAGGCGGGCCAGGGCGTGGCCGCGCTGGACCGGATGGGCGTGTCCAACATCATCCTGCCGGTGAAGGTGGTGGTGGAGTTCCCCGAGGGGCAGCGCGCCACCTCCGCCGCCGGCCTGCGCGGCCTCAAGGCGCTGTCCGACTCGCTCCGGGCCGACCCCCGGGTCGGGCAGGTGCGCTCCATCGTGGACCTCGAGCCCGGCACCTCGATCCTCCAGTACTCGATCCTCTACAGCGACCTGCCCGCGGCCCGGGAGGAATACGGCGACTTCCTCGACGCCTATCTCAGCCGGGATGCCCGCGTGGCCCTGGTGGACGTGGTGCTGGGCGACACCACCAGCCTCACCTCCGGCATGGACGTCTCCCAGAAGGCGCGGGACCTGGGCGCCAGTCCCCCCCGGCAGCTCAAGGACGCGACCGTGCTGGTGGGCGGCTACACCGCCTCTTCCCTGGACCTGCAGAACGTCCTGCTGGACCGCTTCCCCATGCTGGTGTTCGGCATCCTCGCCTGCACCGGCCTGATGCTGGCGCTGGTGTTCCGCTCGGTGCTGGTCCCCATCAAGGCCATCATCATGAACACCCTCTCGGTGAGCGCCACCTTCGGCCTGATCGTGCTGGTGTTCCAGCACGGCATCGGGGCGTCGCTGCTCGGGCTCGACGGCC
>CAZCVG010000067.1:0-13541 GCA_964501735.1 uncultured Gemmatimonadaceae bacterium
GCGTAGAAGTAGACGTTGTCCACGAACACCGTGTTGAGGTCGCCCGAGATGATCATCTGGGCCAGGTGCCCCCGGGTGGTGAGCCCGGTGAAGGCCGACAGCGGCACGTCCAGCGCCACCCAGCTCCCGGTGGCCAGCGCCGGGTTGGAGGCCGCGGTGAACGTGAGTTCATGCTCCACGTCATCCCCGCCCCCGAAGGTCCCGTTGGCCCCGAAGTCCACCAGCTTCACCCTGAAGCTGGCCGCCGCCGTGGGGTTGGGCGTCCAGATGTCCATGTGGAAGCCGGTCATCGCCGAGGCATCCACCGGCGCCGAGGTGAACTCGATCCCCGCGAAGACCAGGTTGGTGTAGTGCTTGGTGTCGTTGCCCGCCACCTGCACGTCCGCCACGTCGGCCGCGTCCCACACCGCCGACCAGGTGTCCACGGTGGCGTTGGTGTACGCGTTGCTGAACAGCGAGATCACGTTCGCTGCCGACGCCGTGGGCGTGGGCGCCGCGGTGGTGGGCGAGGTGGGCGAGCCGCCCCCGCCGCTGGTGTAGAAGTAGACGTTGTCCACGTACACCGTGCTGAGGTCACCCGAGATGATCAGCTGGGCCAGGTGCCCCCTCGTCACCAGTCCGGTGAACGCCGACAGCGGCACGTCCAGCCCCACCCAGCTCCCGGTGGCCAGGGCCGGGGTGGAGGACGCGGTGAACGTGAGTTCATGCTCCACGTCGTCCCCGCCCCCGAACGCCCCGTCCGCCCCGAAGTCCACCAGCTTGACCCGGAACGCGGCCGGGGATGCCGTGGCACTGGGCGTCCAGATGTCCATGTGGAAGTTGGTCATCGCTGACGCATCCACCGGCGCCGTGGTGAACTCGATCCCGGCGAACACCAGGTTGCTGTACTTCTTGGTGTCGCTGCCGGCCACCACCGTGTCGGCCACGTCGGCGGCGTCCCACACCGCCGACCAGGTGTCCACGGTGACGTTGGTGTAGGCGTTGCTGAACAGCGAGACCACGTTCGCCGCCGACGGCGTCGGCGTCGGCGCCGCGGTGGTGGGCGCCGTGGGCGAACCGCCCCCGCCGCTGGCGTAGAAGTAGACGTTGTCCACGTACACCGTGTTCAGGTCACCCGAGATGATCAGCTGGGCCAGGTGCCCCCTCGTCACCAGTCCGGTGAACGCCGACAGCGGCACGTCCAGTGCCACCCAGCTCCCGGTGGCCAGCGCCGGGTTGGAGGACGCGGTGAACGTGAGTTCGTGCTCCACGTCGTCCCCGCCGCCGAACGCCCCGTCAGCCCCGAAGTCCACCAGCTTGACCCGGAAGGCCGCCGGGGCGGCGGTGGCGCTGGGCGTCCAGATATCCATGTGGAAGCCGGTCATCGCCGAGGCGTCCACCGGCGCGCTGGTGAACTCGATCCCGGCGAACACCAGGTTGCTGTACTTCTTGGTGTCGCTGCCGGCCACCACCGTGTCGGCCACGTCGGCGGCATCCCACACCGCCGACCAGGTGTCCACCGGCACGTTGGTGTAGGCGTTGCTGAACAGCGAGATCACGTTCGCGGCCGAGGCCGTCGGGGTGGGCGCGGCGGTGGTGGGGCCCGGGGACGGCGGCGGCGCCGCGCCCTTGTAGAAGTAGACGTTGTCGAGATAGACAGTGGAGCTCGACCCGGAGATGATCAGCTGGGCGACGTGCCCCCGTCCGGTCAGGCCGGCGAAGGCCGACAGCGGGATGTCCAGGCTGCTCCAGGCCCCGGTGCCGACGGCCGGGCTGCTGGTGGGCGTCAGGGTGACCTCGTGCTCCGAGTCGTCCCCCCCGCCGAAAACCCCATCCGCCCCGAAATCCACCAGCTTGACCTTGAACTGGGTGGCGTCCTGGAGCCACACATCCATGTGGAAGCCGGTCATCGCCGAGGCATTCACCGGCGCCGAGGTGAACTCGATCCCGGCAAAGACCAGGTTGGTGTACTTCTTGGTGTCGTCGCCGGCGATCTGCACATCCGCCACGTCGGCCGCATCCCAGACCGCCGACCAGGTGTCCACCGGCACGTTGGTGTAGGCGTTGCTGAACAGCGAGATCACGTCGGCGGCCAGCCGTGTGGGCGCGGGCGCGGCCACGGCAGGCGGCGCCGTCGCCACTACCGTGACCTGCCCGGTGGCGGGCGTGGCGCCCAGCTTGGCGGTGATGTTGCTGGTGCCGGCCCCCACGATGGTGATCAACCCACCCTCGCCGACCGTGGCAACCGAGGTGTTGGAGGAGGTGAAGGTGAAGTATCCGGGCGCCACCGCCGCGGTCTGGTCAACCCCGTCCACCTCAAAGGTCACCGTCGTCCCCCCGACCTGCACCGTCCCTCCCGCCTCCCCGGTGAGCGTAGCCGGGGCAATCGCCGGCCGGGGGTTCTGGATGGAGGACAGCTTCTCGAACTGGATGTCGTCGAACCAGAGGTCGTAGCCCGCGCCGTTCTCCGGTCCTTCCGCGAAGAAGAACAGCCCCGCCTCCTGCGACAGCCTGGAGGCGAGGGGGATCGGGATCACGTAGCGCTGCCAGCCGGTGGTGAGCTGGATGCTGGTCCGCTGCGCGGTGTACCGGGAGGTGCCGGTGTTGTCGTTGCCGAGGCCGCCCACATCCAGGGTGGCCGAGATGCTGGCCCTGGCCCAGAAGGTCAGGGCGTTGAAGCCCGTGAGGTCACGCGGCACGTTGGCGATGAACGCCCCGCCGGCGTAGCCCCCGGAGGGATCGCCCGGGGCCGGCACGGTCACCCGCAGGCCCACGCTGCCGCTGCGGCGGTTGTTGGGATCATCGCTCAGGGCGTCCACCTTGGAGCCGGCGAAGGCCTCGAAGCGCACCCCCTGGGCGAAACCTTCCGCGTAGATCCCCGGGTCGCTCGGGAACGGCGCCGGCCCGAGACTGTCGGTGTCATTGCTGCAGCCACCCGCCACGACGATCCCCGCCACGGCCAGCAGACGGGTAAGAGAGGACCTGGTGGGCATCAGTCGGCTCCGGGTTGGCTTTGGCGATGGAGATCCCGAGACAAGGCACGGTCCCGGGCCGACTGGCCCGGCGACCTTTGTTCGATGTTCGAACAAAGTATGGGCCCAATTCCCCAAAGTGTCAAGCAGCGCCTCGGCCGGGGCCCCCGGCCCCCCGGGGCCGGCGTCCGGCCCGCCCGTGTCGCCAGCGCCGCCCGCGCCCCCGCCGGGGCTGCACTGGGGGCTGCCCCCAGGCTGGCCAAGCCGAGCGCGGGAAACACGTTGCGCCGCATCCCTCAGCCACCGACATTCCGGCGCGTGACGGCTATCCGCTCGGTTTCCATCCCCCTCGCCTGCCTGCTCGTCTCGCTGGGGTCCCGCGGGGTAGCGGCCCAGGGCGCCTGCTCCCCGCCCGATCCCAAGCTGCCGGGTCCGAGCCGGGACCTCTACTGCATCGAGCTGTTCCCGACCCCCCAGGCCCCAGAGGCGGCCGGGACGGTCCAGCTCGACTGGGTGCCGGGGCCCTACACCGTCTCGGTCACGAGGGACGGCACCCAGCAGTTCAACCTCCGGATATCGCTCCGGGGCCTGCCGGGGTTACCGCCGGGACCGCGGGCGGGTTACGTAGCCTGGGCAGCCCCCCCGACCATGTCCCGGATAACCCGGCTCGGCCCGGTGCGTGGCGGGGAGAGCACCTTGGGTCCGGTCACCATGGACCGGTTCGTCGTCCTGATCTCCGCCGAGCCCGACACCAGCGCCGTCGAGCGGCGCGGCCCGCTCCTCCTCCGGGGAGAATCGGCCGGGAACCGCCTTCGGCCGCCGGACCTGTTCCAGTTCGCCCTCGGGTCCGTCGGGCTCCCGGATGGGGGAAGCGACCACCAGCACCATGCCGCCGGGGACTCGCTGGGCTGGACCGGCGTGCCGATGCCCCCAGGGCTAGCCATGCTTCCTTCCGAGATGGCCCTCAGGCCTCCGGTTGCCGCCTGGCTGCCGGCGCCGGTCCATGGCACGCCCACGGCACGGCCTACCGAGGTGATCTCCCTGGCCGACGGCGACACCCTGCGCCTCGAGGCTGGGCTGGTGCTCCGGACCATCGGCGGCCGGAGCCATACCATGTTCGGTTTCAACGGCCAGCAGCCTGGGCCGCTGCTCTCGGTGCGCCAGGGCACGGAGGTGGTCGTCGAGTTCACCAACCGCCTGCCGCTCCCGTCCACCGTCCACTGGCACGGGCTCCGGCTCGACTACCGCTTCGACGGAACCCCTGACCTGAGCCAGGCGCCGGTTCCTCCGGGGGGTCACTTCACCTACCGGCTGCGCTTCCCCGACGGTGGGCTCTTCTGGTACCACCCCCACGTGCGGGACGACATCCAGCAGGACCTCGGCCTGGCCGGGAACATCCTGGTCCGCGCACCGGAGCCGGGGTGGCTCCCCGCCGACCGGGAAGCGGTGCTGCTGCTCGACGACCTCCTGGTGAACGACGACGGGCTGGTGCCCTACGGGCGGGACACGCCGACGCATGCGGCCATGGGCCGGATCGGCAACCTGCTGCTGGTCAACGGGGAGCCCTCGTGGACGCTTCGGGCCCGGCCCGGCGAGCGGCTCCGGCTGTTCCTTACCAACGCCGCCAGCGCGCGTACCTTCAACCTGAGCGTGGGTGACGGGCATCCGCTGGAACTGGTCGGTGCCGATATCGGGCCGCTCGAGCAGCCCGTGCCGATAGACCACGTGGTCCTGGCCCCGGCGGAACGCCACGTGGTGGACGTGCGCTTCGCCCACCCCGGCCGCTACCCGCTCCTCAACCGGGTGCGGGCGCTGGATCACCTCCATGGCCGGTTCTTCGGAATGGTGGACACGCTGGGCTTCATCGAGGTGGACGGCGAGGCGCTTCGGGCACCACCGCCGCGGGCCGCACCGCCCCCGGCCGGGAGGTCCGACATCGCCGCCATCACCGCCCGCCTCTCCGAGGCGACCCCGACCCGGGTGCTGGAGCTGGGCGTGACGTTCGAGGGACTGCCATTCGTGTCCGAGCGGCTGATGCGGCTCGACTCGATATACTTCCAGCCGGTCGAGTGGGCGGGCACGATGCCCGGGATGAACTGGGCCACCCTGGCGACCCAGGCGCCCTGGCGGATCCGCGACCTCGCCACCGGGCGCGACAACCACGAGATTGGGTGGCGGTTCCGGCGGGGAGACCTGCTGCGGCTGAGGCTGGTGGGTGCGCGAGACGTGCTGCACGCCATGCAGCACCCGATCCACTTGCACGGCCAGCGCTTCCTGGTGCTGGCGGTGGGCGGGGTGCCCAACCCCCATCTGGCCTGGAAGGACACCGTGCTGGTGCCGGCCGGCGGCACGGTGGACCTGCTGGTGGACCTGTCCAACCCCGGCCCCTGGATGCTGCACTGCCATATCGCCGAGCACCTCGGTGCCGGCATGATGACCACGATCACGGTAGAGGAGGAGTGATGCGGCGGCTGACCGTTGTCCTGAGCCTGGCGCTTCTGTCCCTGCCCGCGGGCAGGCTGGCCGCCCAGCGGCCCGAACTCTCGCCCCAGACCCGGCGCTACGTGAGCGTGGACGCGGACGTCGTCGCGATCACCAACGTGCGGCTGTTCGACGGCACCGGCGCCCCGGCCCGCTCCGGACAGACCGTGGTGTTCACCAAGGGCGTGATCAGCGCGGTGGGCCCGACGGCCCAGGTGCGGCCGCCGGCCGGGGCCAGGGTGATTGACGGCACCGGGCACTCGCTGATGCCGGGACTCGTGGGCCTGCATGACCACCTCTTCTACACCGCCTCGGGCGGCCGGAGCGTCACGGCCACCTTCACCGGGCCCCGGCTCTACCTCGCGGCCGGGGTGACCACCATCCGCACCACCGGCAGCCACGCGCCCTATGCCGACGTGAACCTCAAGCGGGACGTGGACGCCGGGCGGCGGGCGGGACCCCGGGTGCACGTCACCGCGCCCTACCTCACCGGGGAGAGCAGCGGCTCGATGGCCACCGCCACCACCCCCGAGGAGGCCCGCCGGTTCGTGGCCTACTGGGCGGAAGAGGGCGCGGAGTGGATCAAGTTCTACACCACTATCAACCGCGAGAACATGAAGGCAGCGATTGACGAGGCCAGGCGCCGGGGCATCCGGACCACCGGGCACCTCTGCGCCGTGACCTTTCGCGAGGCCGCCGCGCTGGGCATTGATGACCTGGCCCACGGCGCGTTCACCGCCACCGACTTCATCGCGAACAAGCAGCCCGATGTCTGCCCGGAGAACAACACCGCCATCCTCGACACCGCCGTCCAGGCCAGTGGCCCCGTGGCCGAAAGCATCTTCCGGACCCTGATCCCGAAGAACGTGAGTGTCACCTCCACCCTGCCGGTGATCGAGGCGTTCTACCCCGGGCGGCCGGTGACCGATGAGCGCTCCCTCGACCTGATGGCACCGGAGGTGAGGGTGGCCTACCTCGCCGACCGCGCGTTCATCGACACCTCCAGCACCTGGCCGTTCACCGTGGCCGGGCTCAAGCGCCAGATGGCGTTCGAGGTGGCCTTCTTCCGGGCAGGCGGGCTGCTGGGCAACGGCGTGGACCCCACCGGGAACGGCGGGGCGCTGCCCGGTTTCGGGGACCAGCGGGGCTATGAACTGTTCCGGGAGGCCGGCTTCACCGCCGAGGAGGCGATCCAGATCTGCACCCTCAACGGGGCCCGGATCCTCCGGCTCCAGGACACGCTCGGCTCGGTGGAGCGCGGCAAGCTGGCCGACTTGGTGCTGATCCGGGGCGACCTCTCCGGCGACGCCTCGGTGATCCGCAATGTGGTGACGGTCTTCAAGGACGGAATCGGGTACGATCCCGGGAAGCTGATTGACGACGTGCGGGGACGGGTGGGCCTCAACTAGCGGTCAGCGGCTGGAGCGCTCCAGCCGCCGTACATCGAAGCCCTGTCTGCTGGCGCTGTCGACCAGGCCCTGGTAGGTGGTCTCATCCAGGTCGGGAGTGCGGGCCAGCAGCCAGAGGTAGCGCCGGTCTGGCGTGCCCACCAGGGCGGCATCGTAGTCCTCGGTGAGGTCCAGCACCCAGTAGTCGCCCCAGACCATGGGGAGAAACGACAGCACGGCCGGGGCAAAGCGGACCTCCAGCTGGGAAGCGGGCCGGGTCGCGCTGGCCCGCCGTGCCCGCCCTTCGGCCCGGAGGGTGTCGCCGCCGGCGGTCCGGCACTGGTTGACCACCCGGATGGTCCCGTCCTCGAGGAGTTCGTAGTCGGCGGTGGTCTCGGCCGCACAGCGCCGCTGGAAGCGGTTCGGGAACCGGGCGATTTCATGCCAGCGTCCGGCGTACCGGTCCAGGTCCAGGCTGGGCACCGACTGAACAGTGCCGGCCTGCTGCGCGGCCGCCGAATGACCGGGAAGCGCGCCCGGGCCTGTCGCAACCGATCCCACCAATCCGAAGAGAGCCGCTTTCCAGTGCCGCATGATGTTCCTTGCCAGAGGGAGGGCCAGCCGGCCAGCGGCCATTCTACCCAGCCACCAGCAGCGCCCGCAACAGACCCACCACGGCTCCCGCCCCGATCACCGTGATGATGCCCTGCTTGTACCGGAACAAGGCCACCCCCGCGGCCGCCGCCATGACCAGCGCCGGCCACGCCGGCGGCCCCCCAAGCCCGTCCGGCCAGAGCACGTGGGCCGCCAGGAACACGCCTAACTGCAGCACCACCCCCACCACCGCCGCCGAGATCCCGGCCAGCGGGGCCGAGAGCCGGAGATCGTCCCGGGTGTGCTCGAGGTACGGGCCGCCCCCGAGCACGAACAGGAACGAGGGGAGGAAGCTGTAGAAGGTGACCACCGCAGCACCCAGCGCCCCGGCCACGAACAGCTGGCCGGGACCCAGCGCCTGCAGGTTCCAGGAGCCCACGAAGCCCACGAACGCCACGATCATGATCAGCGGTCCCGGCGTGGACTCGCCCAGCGCCAGCCCGTCAATCATCTGCGGGACGGTGAGCCAGCCGTACTGGGTCACCGCGCCCTGGTAGACGTAGGGGAGGACGCTGTACGCCCCTCCGAAGGTCACCAGCGCCGCCTTGGTGAAGAACATGCCCATCCGGGTAAAGGTGCTGTCCCATCCCAGCGCGGCGACCAGGGCGGCCGTGACCAGCAGCCAGAGCAGGAGTCCCGCCCCCGCCACCCGGGCCAGGCCGGCGAGGGACGGGGTAGCGTGACTGGGGGGCGGTGTCGTGTCACCGATGAGCGCCTCGCCCGCCTCCCCGTCGGCCGCGGCCGGCGTGGCACCCTTCGCCGCGCCAGGGGCTGAACCGCCGAACTCGGCCGGCGCCAGCCGCCCGCCCAGCCAGCCCAGGACCGCCGCGGCGATGATGATCAGCGGGAAGGGCACGTTGAAGACCGCGATCGCCAGGAGCGCCGCCAGCGCGATGACCCACGGCCAGCGCCCGCGGAGAGCCCGCCCGCCGATCCGCCACGCGGCGTGGGCCACGACGGCGATCACCACCGGCTTGACACCCCACAGCATCCCGCCCACCGCCCAGGTGCTGCCGAACATCATGTAGGCCCACGACAGCCCGGTCAGCACCACCAGCGACGGCAGCACGAACAGCCCGCCGGCCACGATGCCACCCCAGGTCCGATGCAGCAGCCAGCCGAGGTAGGTGGCGAGCTGCTGGGCCTCGGGCCCCGGCAGCAGCATGCAGAAGCTCAGCGCGTGCAGGAACCGGCGCTCCGAGATCCAGCGCCGCCGCACCACCAGCTCCTCGTGCATGATGGCGATCTGGCCCGCCGGGCCTCCGAACGAGATGAACCCCAGCTTGAGCCAGAACCGCGCGGCGGTGGCGAAGGACACGGTCGGCGCTGGCGGGGCCATGGTCGGGTCGTGGGAGGGTGAACGGCGGCGGGCGAGAGCCGCCCGGGGCGCTACGGGTGGGTCCGAACCAGCAGTTCGCGGGCGTTGAGGCCCAGGCGGGCGACCAGCGCGGCGAAGCGCGGGTCCCGCCGCACGGCATCGCTCCACGGCAGGAGCTTCACCCGCGAGAGGTCGCTGATCCGGTCGTCGAAGGCGCGGTCCAGCGCCTCGAAGACCCGCCCGGCATCGCCCAGCCCATCGTGGACCAGCGCCTCCTCGAGGGCGGAGCGGAAGGGCGCGGCGCCTTCATCCAGCAGCCGCCGCAGGCATTCCCGCGCGTCCTCGGCGCGGCCCGCCACGGCGTACGCCTGGCCGAGATACCCCAGTCCCAGGCCGCCCCCGGTGAGCTGGACGACCTTGCGGAACTCCTCGATGGCCGGCTCGTGCTCGCGGCTGCGGAAGTGAATGGAGCCCATGCGCCAGTGGGCCAGCGGAAAGGTCGGGTCCAGCTCGATAGTGCGCGCCAGCTGGGCCCGGGCATCGGCCTCCCGGCCCGACAGGAACAGGCAGTAGCCGAGGTGGTCGTTGATGACGAGCGACAGCGGGTCGAGTTCCTGGGCCCGGCGCATGGCCGTCACCGCCGCATCGAAGCGTTCCATGATGAGGAGGTACCAGGCATACCACTGGTGGGCGGTGGCGTAGGCGGACTTGAGCTCGATGGCCCGCTTCAGCTCGCGCTCGGCCGCCTCCCAGTCCCGGTCATAGAACAGCCGGGCGAAGCCGATTGACGCGTGGGCCTCCGCCAGGGTGTCGTCCAGCCGGAGGGCGCTCTCGGCGGCGGCGATGGCCTGGGGGTAGCTGTCCCGGGGGGGCCGGATGTTGTAGTAGCCGAGGGCGTTGTAGGTGTCGGCCAGGCCGGCGTGGGCCACCGCGTAGTTCGGGTCCTGGTCAATGGCGGCGTGGAAGTAGCCCGCCGCCTGCTGGATGCCGGTGGCGGTGCGCTTGTTCCAGTGGAACCGGCCCCGGAGGTAGTCCTGGTAGGCGGCGGTGTCCTCGGTGGCCCGCTTGGCGAACTGGCTCTGCTCCTCCCCGGTGAGCCGGAGCCGGAGGGAGCGCGAGATCTCCGCGGCGATCCCCTCCTGCACCTCGAAGATGTCGGACATGGTCCGGTGGTACTGGTCCCCCCAGAGCTGCGAGTCGGTGGTGCTGTCCACCAGCTCGGCCTTGACGATCAGCCGGTCCCCCCGCTGGTGCACCCGGCCCGTCACGATGGCCCGGGCGTTGAGCTGCCTGGCCACGGCGGGCAGGGCCACGTCCTTTCCCTTGAACTGGAAGACGGTCGAGCGCGGGACGATCCGGAGCGCCGACACCCCGGACAGCTTGTTGATGATGCTCTCGGTGATGCCGTCGCTCAGGTACTCGGAATCAGGATCCTGGCTGGAGTTGACGAAGGGCAGCACGGCGAGCGAATCCAGCGCGGAAGAGCGGTCGGCCAGGGCGGCCACCAGGGCGGCCCGCATCGCCTCGCCGGTGTGAAAGCGGTCCACCGGGACGGTGGCCAGGGCCCGGATGAGCAGCTGGTCCAGGGCGCCGGAGACCGTGCTCCGGGAGCGGCTCACGTGGGGCGGCGGCTCGGTCATCCGCCGGGCGATGGACGCCACCGGCGTCGGGGCCGCGAAGGGCGGCTCGCCCGCCAGCATCTCGAACAGCACGCAGCCCAGGCTGTAGAGGTCGGTGCGGCCGTCGAGGCTGGGGTCGCCGGCGGCCTGCTCCGGGCTCATGTAGGCGGGCGTCCCCACCGTGAGGCCGGTGGTGGTGATGCGCTCGCCGCCGGCCTCGCTGATGGCCCGGGCGATGCCGAAGTCGGCCACGATCGCGTGCCCCGACTCCAGCAGGATGTTGCCGGGCTTGATGTCGCGGTGCACCACCCGCTGGCGGTGGGCGTAGTCCAGCGCATCGGCCACCTGGATGGCGATCTGCACCGCCTCCTCGATGGGCAGGAACTGCTCCCGCCTGAGCCGCGCCTCCAGCGACTCCCCCTCCACGAAGGGCATCACGAAGAAGCAGAGCCCGTCCGCTTCGCCGGAGTCGTGCAGCGGGAGGATATGGGGATGGCGCAGCCCGGCCGCGATGCGGATTTCCTGGGAGAACCGGGTGTGCCCGATGGCCGAGGCGAGGGCCGGCGAGAGCACCTTGACCGCCACCTTCCGGTCGTGCTTGAGGTCGTCGGCGAGGTAGACCGTCGCCATCCCACCGCTCCCCAGCTCGCGGGTCACCGCATAGGCGCCCGCCAGGGCGGCCTGGACCCGGGCGAACTGTCCGGCGGACTGGGGCGGCTCGGTCATGGCCGGGAAAGATGCCGACGCCACCCGGAAATGGCGATCCCTGCCGGGCCGCGCCAATCCGCGTAGGTTGGGACCCAACCCTCTGAGGAGCCACGCATGATTTCTCTCATCGCCAAGTGGTGGATCACGCCGGGGCACGAGGCGGCGGTCATCCCGGCCCTCGCGCGGCTGGCCGCCGATGTCCGGGAGGAGCCGGGCACCCTCCTGTACCTTGTACACACGCCGAACTTCGCGCTGCCCGATCCCCGCTCCGCCTCGGAGCCGGTCCCGCGACCCGGGGAGGTGACCTTCGTCGAGGTGTACGACAGCTGGCAGGCCTTCCAGGACCACCTGGCCGGGGCCGCGTTCACCGAATTCAAGCGGGCGTACGGGCCGCGGTTCGTCCAGGCGCATGCGGCGCCCGGCGCGGCGGGCACCGGGCCGTTCATCCAGGTGGAGTTCCTGGACCGGATCGCGGGATTCCTGCGGCCAGAATGACGCGGGAGGGAATGATACGGGTTGCCTGACAGGCGCATCGGGCCGGCGCGGGGACGCGGCCGAGCCCGGCGCGATCGGGGAGCGTGCCCATGATCCCATCCCTGGGAAAGTGTGCCCGCGACCAGGCGGGATGTGCTGCCAATGGTGCGCACCGACCGGGCGCGGCGCAAGGGCCGATTCCGGCGAATCCTGAAGAGGAAACTGCTGGACGCATCCCACTCCGGGTGTTACTATCGCTCCCCTTCCCTCGCCCCGTCCCCCTCGGAGGAACCTCATGCCCCCCAAGCCACAGCAGACCACCCCGCTCGGCAACTTCAACTACGGCTCGCTGCAGTCCCTGATGGTGTTCTTCAGCGTCCCGGCCAGCGTGGTGCGTCCCCTGCTCAAGGGCACCGGCCTCGAGCCCGGCATCTTCGACGGCAAGGCGCTGGTGAACCTCAACTTCGAGCGCTATGCCGGGTTCGGCAGCGGCTACTCCTCCTACGTGGATGAGGTGGAGTTCAACGTGGTGGCCTTCCCGCGCTTCCGGGCCGGCACCGAACCGGCGCTCTCGGTGGCCCAGTACCTGGCCGGCGGCGACCAGTCCAAGACCTACGGGAACTACCGGGTCAACGTTCCCTGCGACAACCCGCCCGCGGTGCAGGCCGGCAGCCAGAAGTATGGCGAGGTCAAGTTCGTGGCCTCGTTCACGTTTGCGGTCCCCGATGTCAATGACCCCTCGGTGACCAGCTGGTGGATCCGCTGCTACGCCACGCCCACCGCCCCGAAGTCACAGGTGCCGTACATCTTCGACCTCAAGGTCAACACCAACGCCCCCGGGGTTCCCGCCCCTGGTGTCTCCGCCTTCTCGCCGGTGCCGGCCTACGCCAACCTGAAGGTGAAGGGGAAGAAGCACATGGTCACCTCCGCCCGGGTGATCTTCGGCGTCTTCAAGAGCTGGTTCAACCAGCCGGCCGGCGCCAGCCCCTCGGCCCCGCTGCCTCCCGGCGCCGTCCAGTTCACCGTGGGCGACGCGAAGCACCTCATGCGGCGCCAGCTGGCCGGCGTATTCAGGGGCAGCCCCAAGGCGGTGGGCGTCCTGCTGTACGAGTCCCCGCCGGCGGCGGCGTCGGGGCACACCCTGCTCAACGACCCGATCCGCTAGGGGGCCCGGATGAACGCCACACGGCGGACCTTCCTGCAATTCTCGGCGGAGCTGACCGGGTACTCCACCGGGGACCTGGAGGGCACCGGCCTGGTGGAGGCCTACCAGGCGCTGCTGGATGCACAGATCGGCAAGGACCCGGCGGCCCAGTGGTATGCCACCGCGCGGCGCGTCCTGCGCCGCCGTCCCGGGCGGGCGCGGGAGCATGCCATGCGGATTGACGTGGTCGCCTCGCCGATCCTGTGGCCGGTCTGCACCGCGCTCATCGTACTCTGGTACCAGGGGTTCTGGAGCCTGCCACCCTCGTGGTACGCCCTCACCCACGCCACCCCGCCCAGGGGCACCGTGCCGGGCGTCCCCCTGGTGCCGTCGGCGGCGGCCTACACCCGCCAGCTGGCCTACCGGGCTGCGGGCGCCCACCCCCCGGGCGCCAACCCGACCGGCTTCGGGAGCTGGGCCATCCCGCCCGTCTTCGGCGACATTTCCCCGGCCAAGGTGCGAGCATGAGCAACCACTACGACGCGGTCATCGTGGGCGGCGGGGTGGTGGGCGCCCTGGTCGCCCGTGTGCTCTCCCAGGCCGGCCACCGGGTGCTGATCCTCGAGGCGGGGGTCGAAGGAGCCATGAACCCCGCCACCTACCGCCGCTACCTCCAGACCCTCTACACCGAGGGCGGGGTGCGCGGGATGCCCAATGGCCCGTATCCCTGGAACGAGGCCGCCCCGTCACCCGGCATCCCCAACGCGCCCAGCCCGTACTACGAGTACGACACCCCGCAGCACT
>CAZCVG010000068.1:0-13352 GCA_964501735.1 uncultured Gemmatimonadaceae bacterium
GCAGCGCGAAGACAATCACCGCGAACGGCACCAGCAGGATCCCCGCGACCGACAGCACCAGCCCCACCACCAGCATCCCGAACGTGGGCAGGACCAGCACCTGGCCCAGCAGGCCCACCATGAGGGAGCGGCTGAACGAGTGGAGCACGGTGTCGCTCACCACCTCCAGCGGCGGCCGGGCGAAGAGCACCAGGCCGAACCCCACGCAGAGCAGGCTCAGGAACACCCCGGCCACGCCCGCGGCGTTCCGGGCGAGGCGGACCCAGCCCGAGACCGGCGCCGCCGGCGGCGCTTCTGCCGCCGGGGCCCTCGGCGTGTCGAGGGTGCGGATCTCACCGCCGACCTCTCCACCCAGGTCCCGGACCGCGCCGGCGACCGCCAGCACGTCGCCCGTCACCGACCCGCCCGGGTGGATGACCACATCCCCCTCCACGGTAGCGAGGTTGCCCTGCACCGTACCGTAGACATTGGCATCCCCGCGGACCACCAGGTGATGGCCGGTGCGGTGTTCGCCGGTGCCGACGCTGAAGGTCCCCGCGTAGGCCTGCCCGCCGGGCACGGTGATGCGCAGCGCGGGGCCGCGCAGGGTGGCCGCGGAGCGGAGCAGGGGCGCGAGCTGTTCGGGGTTGCTGAGGTCCGCCAAGTCCACGGTGAGCCCGCCCGGGGGCGCAGGGGCCAGCGGCTGGGGCGCGAACCTCGCCGCCGGCGGGGCCGAGAGGCCGGCGGCCTGTTCCCGGAGCAGGGCGGCGTAGCTGGCCTCTTCCCGCGAGAGCCCCTCCGGCGCCCACTCGCGCAGCAGGGTCACCGCACTGGGGGTGTCGGTGCGGGAGGCGTCCACGGCCAGCCGCCGCCAGGCGGCCTCCAGGGCACCCCCTTCGGGGTACCGGCCGACTGAGCGGCCATTGATGCGGACCTCACCCCGGGCGAGGGAAAGGCTCAGCGCACCGCCACCGGCGTACTCGAACGACAGGGATACCACGCCGGCCGCCAGCGTTACGCCGTGGTCGCGGACGATGCGGTCGGGTTCATCCTGCAGGATGCGGGTGAGGTATTCCAGGCGGGACTTCAGCTCATCTACTGTGCCGGGGCGGCCCGGCTCGGCCCAGACAATGGCTGGCTGGGCCAGCAGGAGCCACGCCAGGCCGATAGCCGTGGCCCCTTGGCGCCGCTCAGGACGCGGCACGGGCGACCTGGCTGCCTGGCAGTGCGATCAACCGGCGGAGGGTGATGATCCCCGCGGCGTACACCGCGCTCAGCGCCGCGAAGGCCGCCACCGCACGGCCGGGGGTCAGCAAGCCGCGGACTGCCTCGTACCAGGGTTGTGCCTGCAGGCTGCCAACGCCCTGCCAGAACCACTGCTCCCCCTGCAGCATCAGCCAGCCGCCAAGGCCGGTGATCAGGTCCTGGTTCCCCGCCGCCCACGCGGCGCTGGCCGCCATCGAGCCGCCCAGCAGCACGGCCACGCTGGCCGCGATCCCGGCCGCGGCGGGGTTGCGGTCCAGGCGGCGACGCCACTCCCGCCAGGCGCCCAGGGCGGAGGTGACTGGCAGGTCCACCCGGTCCAGCACCCGGTCGGTGAACCCCGGCGCCGGATCGAACAGGGGCAGCCGCTCCAGCCGGAGCACCAGCAGCCGCTCGGCATTGGCCACCGCCTGGCACTCGGCGCATCCCCGGAGGTGCGCCTCCCGGGCGGCCGGCAGCGCTCCCTCCACCCAGAGGTCCAGCTCCCCGGCCTGGAGGTGGGCGGCGGCCGGTGACCGCTGCAGGCCGGCCACGACCCGGTCGGCGAAGAGGGGGCCGGGGGCCGGGTGCGGCAGCCGGGCGAGGTGGTCTACCAGCTCACGGGTCTCCTCGGCCGCCAGGCGGCAGAGGTCGCACGTTTCCAGATGTGACGTTCGGTGATCGGGGAGACGGCCGTCTAGCCAGAGATCAAGCTCTTCGGGATCGAGGTGCAGCGGTGCGTCCGGCATACGGGCGGCTTTACGGCCTCGTTGAGAAGGGGGTTTCATTCGCGCAGGTGCGCCAGCGAGTCCCGCAGTTCATGCCGGGCCCGGTGGATATACGTCTTCACGGTGCCCAGCGGGAGGTCCAGCAGCTGGGCGATTTCCTCGTAGGCCAGACCCTCGACATGCCGCAGGAGGATGCAGGAGCGGTACTCGGGCCGGAGCTGCCCGATGGCCTGCTCGATGGCCGTGCCCAGCTCCCGGGCCTCGAGGGCGGCCAGGGGGGTCGCCCCGCGATCGCCGACCTGCAGGACGGTGGCCTCGATCTCGTCGGCGGTGGTGGCGTTGGGGGAGCCGTCGAGGGAGAGAGTCTCCAGGTCCTTGCGGCGCAGGTGATCGATCGCGGCGTTGTTGGCGATCTTGAAGATCCAGCTCGAGAACTTGAATTCGGGCCGGTAACTCGCGATGGCGTTCAGCGCCTTGATGAAGGTCTCTTGGGCCAGGTCCTCGGCCAGCTGGCGGTTGCGCACCATGCGGAGCACGAGGGAGAACACCGGACGCTCGTAGCGGCGGATCAGCTCGCGGTAGGCGGCCTCCCGGCCGTCCCGGGCAAGGGCGACGATCTCCTGGTCGGTCGCGGATGCGAGATCGATCGCGTCAGCCACGGGGGCAAACGCGGCTTGCCAAGCCGCTTCGCGGAGGACTACATTCTGCGCCTATGTTAGCCACGGATAGGAAGTTACCGCTCTCCGGCGGCCGGGAGAAGCGGTCTTATGTCCGGGCGATGTTTACCGCCATCGCCCCCCGGTACGACTTCCTGAACCACCTTCTCAGCCTCAACATAGACCGGCGCTGGCGCCGGCAGGCGGTCGCCCGGCTGGGCTGGGAGGCGCAGCCGGCGGGGCGCTACCTCGATCTCTGCGCCGGGACCCTGGATCTAGCGGTTACCCTGGCCCGCCAGCCGGGGTTCCGGGGGCGGGTGGTGGGGGCCGATTTCGTCCTCCCCATGCTGGCCGGGGGCAGGGGCAAGTCGGCGCGGGTGGAGCCGGTCAACGCCGACGCCCTGGAGCTGCCGTTCCCGAGCGAGAGCTTCGATGGCGCCACGGTCGGCTTCGGGGTGCGGAACCTCGCCGACCTAGACAGCGGGCTGGCCGAAGCCGCCCGGGTGCTCCGGCGTGGCGCCCGGCTGGTGATCCTGGAGTTCACCACCCCGCCGAGGCAGCCGCTCAGGGCGCTGTACTTCCTCTACTTCCGGCGGGTGCTGCCGTTCATCGGCCGCCTGGTGTCGCGGCATGGCGATGCCTACCGCTACCTGCCGGAATCGGTGCTGGCGTTTCCGGAGCCCGAGGCGCTGGCGGAGCGGATGCGGGAGCAGGGGTTCCGCGACGTGAACCATGAACGCCTGCTGGGGGGCATCTGCGCGATTCACGTGGGCGTGAAATGATCCCGGCCTCTCCCGGGCCCGGGGCGGAACTCCCCCCGGCGGGTGGGGTTACTCTCATCGTCACCGGCCCAGCACCTCGGGCCCGCCGTCCGGCGGTGCCCGCGACGCCCTGGCGCCGAGGCGCCACTCCATGACTCTCGACACCCTGCAGGAATACATCGCCGCTATTGACCGGATGGGCGAGCTGGTGCGCATCACCGAGCCGGTGGAGACCCGGCTGGAGATCGCCGAGATCGCCGACCGCTGCATGAAGAGCCCGGGCGGCGGGCCGGCGCTGCTGTTCGAGCACCCGGTCCTGGACGGCGGGCGGCGGAGCGAGTTCCCCGTGGCCATCAACCTCTTCGGCTCCATGCGGCGGATGTGCCTGGCGCTCGGGGTGGAGAACCTGGACGACATCGGGGGCCGCATCAGCGAACTGCTCAACCTCAAGGTCCCCGACGGCCTGATGGGCAAGCTCTCCATGCTGCCGAAGCTGGCCGAGGTGGCCAAGTTTCCTCCCCGCACCCGGAGCGGCCGGCCCGCCTGCCAGGAGGTGGTGTGGAAAGGCCCGGAGATCGACCTGGACCGGATCCCCTTCCTGACCACCTGGCCCAAGGACGGCGGCCGGTACATCACCCTGCCGATGGTCATCACGATGGACCCCGAGCGGGGCATCCGGAACGTGGGGATGTACCGGGTCCAGGTGCAGGGGAAAGACACGCTGGCGATGCACTGGCAGCGTCACAAGGTCGGGGCCCATCACTGGCGCGCGCTGGCGGAGCAGGGCCGCAAGATGGAGGTGGCCATCGCCATCGGGGCCGACCCGGCGAGCGTCTACTCCGCGTCGGCGCCGCTTCCGCCCACGATCGACGAGTTCATCTTCGCGGGGTTCCTGCGCAAGGCCCCCGTGGAGCTGGCGAAGGCGGTCAGCGTGGACCTCGAGGTGCCGGCCGAGGCGGAGATCGTCATCGAGGGGGTCATTGACCCGGCCGAGCCGCTGGTCACCGAGGGGCCGTTCGGCGACCACACCGGCTTCTATTCGCTGGCGGACCTCTATCCCCGGGTCCAGGTCACCGCGGTGACCATGCGGAAGAAGCCGGTGTACGCCGCCACGCTGGTGGGCCGTCCGCCGATGGAGGACTATTTCCTCGGCCACGCCACGGAGCGGATCTTCCTGCCGCTGCTCAAGCTCACCACCCCCGAGGTGGTGGATTACCACATGCCGGCCTGCGGCATCTTCCACAACCTGGTGTTCGTGGCCATTGACAAGCAGTACCCCGGCCAGGCCTACAAGGTGATGAACGCGCTGTGGGGCGCCGGCCTGATGTCGCTGGCCAAGGTGCTGGTGATCGTGGACAAGGAGGTCAACGTCCGTGATCCCGACGAGGCCTGGTGGATCGCCCTCAACAACATTGACCCGGAGCGCGATGTCCGGTTCACCAAGGGGCCGGTGGATGTGCTGGACCACTCCAGCCAGTACTTCACCTTCGGGAGCAAGATGGGCGTTGACGCGACCCGGAAGTGGAAGGACGAGGGCTTTACCCGTGAGTGGCCGGAGCTGATCACCATGGATGATGCCACCCGCCGCCGGGTGGACGAGCTGTGGCCCCGCCTGGGGATCCGGCTCGGGGCGGCCCGGGGCCGGTAACCCCATGACCCCGCCCGCCGCCGGCCCGCCGGGCTCCGTTGCGCGTGAAGGCCAGACCTTTGCGGGCGGCTCGCTGCTGGTGCGCTACGCCAACTTCGTGAAGCTGCCGCACACGATGTTCGCGCTGCCGTTCGCGCTGCTGGGCGTGCTGGAAGCGTCGCTCACCGTGGGGGTGGAGGCCCGCACCGTGGCCCTGGTGGTGGTGGCCTTCAGCGCCGCCCGCTGGGTGGCGATGGGCTTCAACCGCATCGTGGACCGGGAGTACGACGCCCGCAACCCGCGCACCAGCAACCGGGAACTGCCGAGAGGGGCGCTCACCCTCCGTCAGGCCTGGGTCTCGGTCCTCGTGGCGGGGCTGGTGTTCCTGCTCTCGGCCTGGCTGCTCAACCCGCTCTGCTTCCTGCTCAGCCCCCTCGCCCTCGGCTGGATCATGCTGTACAGCCTGAGCAAGCGCTTCACCTGGTGGCCGCACCTGTGGCTGGGCCTGTCGCTGGCCATCGCGCCGGTGGGCGGGTACCTGGCCGTCACCGGGGCCTGGAGTGAGCCCTGGTGGGTGCTGGTCGCGATCACCGTCGCGGTGGCCACCTGGGTGGCCGGCTTCGATATCTTCTACGCCCTGCCGGACCGGGACTTCGACGCCGCCGAAGGGCTGCACAGCGCGGTGGTGCGGCTGGGGGAGCGGAACAGCATTCTTCTCGCGAAGCTACTGCATGGGATCACCATTCCCGCCCTGGTCCTGTTCGGGATTGGCGCCGGGTTCGGCGCCTGGTACTTCGTCGGGGTGGTGGCCGCGGCGGGGATCCTGTTCTACGAGCACCAGCTGGTGAAGCCCGGCGACCTGTCCCGGCTGGATGCGGCCTTCTTCACGATGAACGGCGTCATGAGCCTGACCGTGTTCGGCTTTGCCCTGCTGGACCGGTTGCTGGCCTAGCTTTCCACGGAGGACCCCATGGGCAGGAAGCAGAAATCGGGATTCATTCCCCAGAAGGGCAAACCCCAGGTCGGCCGGCCCCAGGACCGGGTCCAACCGGCCAAGGTTCCGCCACCGCCCCAGCCCGAGCGCCACGCGCCCAGACTGCCCACCGGCAACCAGCGGGGTCGCTGAGCGTGCTGCCCACGGTGCTGGCCATCACCGGGGCTTCCGGTGCGCCCTATGCGGTGCGTCTGCTCGAGGTGCTGGCCACCAACCGGGTGCCGGTCTGGCTCATTGTGTCGAGCCACGGCTGGCGCCTGATCAAGGAGGAGACCGGCATCGCCGACGAGGCCGGGCTCCGGGCCGCCACCGGGGGCGACTGGTCCAGCATCACGGTCTACTCCGATACTGATCGCGGCGCCCGTCCCGCCTCGGGGTCGGCCAAGAGCCAGGGGATGGTGATCTGCCCCTGCTCGATGGGTACGGTGGCGGCCATCGCCGCCGGCACCAGCCGCTCACTGGTGGAGCGGGCCGCCGACGTGGTGCTCAAGGAACGCCGCCGCCTCATCCTGGTGCCGCGCGAGACGCCGCTGTCGCTGATCCACCTCCGCAACCTCACCACGGTCACCGAGGCGGGCGCCGTGGTGCTGCCCGCCGCGCCCGGCTTCTACCACCGCCCCACCGAGATCGGTCAGCTGGTGGACTTCGTGGTCCAGCGGGTGCTGGATCACCTCGGGCTGGAGATCGAGATTGCCAGGCGGTGGCAAGGGTGAGGGCTGGCTCCCGCATGCGCCTGGGCATCATCGCCGACACCCACGGCCTGCTCCGCCCCGAGGTCTTCGAGGTCTTCGCCGAGGTGGACCTGATCCTCCACGCCGGGGACATCGGCCCGCCGGGCCTGCTCACCGAGCTCGAGGCGCTCGCCCCGGTCATCGCGGTCTACGGCAACACCGATGGGTGGGACCTCCGCCACCGGCTGCCCCAGGTGGTGGAGCAACGCATCGAGGGGCTCGACTTCGTGCTCTTGCACGGCGACCAGTTCGGCTCCCCGACCCCCGAGGCGCTCCACCGGCACTTCCCCGCCGCCGAGGTGATCGTCTACGGCCACACCCACCGGCCGCTGCTCACGACGATCGACCTGGTGGTCACCGTCATGAATCCCGGCGGCGCCGGCCACCGGCGCTTCGACCTGGTGCCGTCGGTGGGGATCATGGAGCTGGAAGCGGGGCTGCCGCCGAGAGCCCGGCTGGTGGCGCTCACGGCGGCGGACGACGACTAGGACCCGCTACGGCGCGTCCGGCGCCGGCGCGCGGCTCTTGGGATTGAGTCCGACTCCCGCGATCTTCCCGGTGCTGTCGAACACCCACCGGATCACCAGGGGCTCTTCGGTGAAGCCGTCGAAACGCGCCTCCCGCCAGTACTGGGGGTACCCTCGACGCAGGGTCATCTTGTCCTCGATGAGCTCGACTTCCCCTCCCGCCCGCATCACGAACGAGGCGCTCTCCTGCCGGATCCCCTCCACCCCGTTCACCGCGACCTGGGATTCCTCCGTCATGTGCGCGAAGAGACTGTCGGCTTCAGCGGTGTAGAACCACAGGGTGTACTGGCGGCCAAGGGCAAGCAGGGTCTGGGTGTCAGGCAGGCTGGCGGGCGCGGTCTGCCCCGCCAGCGGGGAGGCCGCCGCGGTCAGCGCCGCGGCGACGGCGAGGGTCCGGAACATTCGGGCTCCTGAAGGGGTGAAGTGCGGCATACGAGGGCCAGGAATCGAAGGTTTCTGGCTGAAACGTGTGAAACGACGCTGCCCGGGCCGGGCAGAGAAGAGGACAAGCCGGTGCTGACCTGCCTGATGCTGGTACTGCTGGCCCCGAGTTCGGATACCCTGCGGATCGGCGCCAGCCCGGCCCAGCCCACCTTCGACGGGGTGGTGCGCGAGGGGGAATACGGGGTGCCCGCTTTGCTGATTCCCCGCCCGCAGGGCTCGGTGCGGGGGTGGGCGGTCGAGAGCGGCGGGAGCGTCTACCTCGCGTTCCAGCTCCCCGACCCCTCCTTCTACTGGGGAGACGACGTGGTGATCAGCCTGGACGTCTGGGGCGACCGGGGCGGGGCGCCGGGCCACGACGACTTCCAGTGGTACTTCCGGCGGGTGCTCGACAGCAGCGTGGTGTACCGCGGCGAGCAGGGGAAGTGGCGGGCCCCGCGGGATGATCCCGACTGGCGCCTGGGACCGGCCCGCGAGGGTGGCGGCTGGGAGGTGCGCGCCGCCAGCGACTCGGCGGGGTGGTCGCTCGAGTTCCGGCTGGACCGGGCCTATTTCCTGGAGGCGAAGCAGGGCACGCCGGCCATCGCGTTCCGGGTCTACGACGACTCGCCCCATGGCTGGCACGCCTGGCCCGCCGGCACCGGCGTGCGCCACCCGACGGATGTGGAACGGCGGCCCGACCTCTGGGTGCCGGTCATTCTGGCTTCGCCGCCCTGACGCCCAGCGCCCGCGAGGTCACGGCCCGGGTCCCGCCGGACGCGGTGACCTCGATCTCCAGCCGGTAGTCACCGGCTCGGAGGCTGGCCAGGTCGAGGGTCCGGGACACCCGGGTCACTCCCACTGTCGCCCGGCCCTCCCATCCCAGCGTGAGCACCGCCCGCCGGCCGCGCCGCACCACCAGCCGGGCCCGGTAGGGTTCCTCCGGCGCCAGTCCGTACACCTCGTGATAGACCTCGAGCACGTCCCCTTGCCGCCACCGCTCCCCGGGGGTGAACCAGGCGGTGTCCGCCGGCGAGGCGGCCCACGGGACGCTCACGTCCCGGCGGCCGAGCACCAGGTCGCTCACCACCACCCGGCTGCCGTCCACGGGATTGGGCCTGACGGAATCGGTGGCGAAGACCCGGCCGGTCGAGTCGTCGGTGATGATGGCCAGGCGGTAGCGCCAGGCGCCGGGCGGGACCGTGACCGCCACCCGCCCCGGGACGATGACGGTATCACGTGTCGCGGGGGCCCCGATGGTCACCACGGTGTCCACCCAGCCCACCGACTGGCCGGTGCTGTCGAGGAGGGCGAACCGCACCCGCGCCGGTGTGCGGAGGGTGATGGTGGAATCGGCGCCGGCGGGCCGGACCATGAGCAGCTGCCAGACCGCATGCACCACCGGCCGGCCCCGGTCGCTGCCCACGGCAAAGAGGGCGGCGTCGCCGGCCAGTCCCCGGCGGAAGCGCAGTTCGTCCCCGTCGGTCCCGGTGGCGGTGGCGGTGCTTCGGCTCACGATGTCCTGCTCGTCCACCACGATCTGGCGCCGGCCATAGCGTCCCCAGCCGTTGTACTTGCAGTAGGGCTCGAACATCGGGCAGCGGCTCTCCAGCAGTTCCTCCAGGGCGTTCTGTCCCGCCGGCCCGCCGGGCCGGATGATTGCCCACAGGCTCGGGATGAGGCGGTAGTCGTGGAGGTCACCGCCGGCGCCGTATTCGTAGCTCCCCGGGTTGGCGGCGAAGTGGAGCAGCAGGTCGCCGTCGGCGCGGCGGTAGCGCCAGGTGAGGTTGGGCGGGAGGCCGAAGGTGACGCTCGAGGCGGTGTCGTCGGGCTCGCCGTGGCGGATGTAGACGATGCCGCGGTCGTCGAAGCGGAGCGATCCGCTGCGGTAGCTGTCCCAGGCGTGGTGATAGCGCCGGTTGACCTCCAGGCCGAAGCGCCGCTCGGCCGCGGCGATCCGCCGGTAGTGCTCGGCCAGCCGCACCCCGGGCCCGCGGAGCGAGGCATGGTCCCGCGCCTGCCAGAAGCGGCGCAGGAACTCGGCCCGAGCGCTCCCCCGGCTGGCATCGAACCCGGCGAGTTCCGCCTCATCCGCGATCAGGGCGAAGTCCTCGCGGTAGAGCGCCACGCCGGCCGAGTCGTCGTGGGCCGCGCCGGCGAAGTAGTAGCGGCTGGCGTCGGGGTCACCGGCCAGGAACCCGCTCCATGCGAGGTCTCGCAGGCTCCGGGCGGACGGTCCCGTGAGGTCAAGCAGGCGGCGGGCGGCTTCCAGCGCGGCCCCGGGGTCGCCGAGGCTCCGCTCGGCGGCGACCCGGGACTGCAGCAGGATGCTGTCCCCTGCCGACGGGGCGCGGGCCAGCGCGGGGAGGAGGATGCCGCGGGTGCGGGCGGTGTCCTTGAGGAGGGCGATCGTGGCGGCCAGCTCGCGCAGGGCCGGGACAAACTCCGGCTCGAGGGCCAGCGCCCGCTCGAAGTAGGTGACCGCCTCCTCGTAATCGCCGAAACCGACCCGGCTCCCCAGGTTGAGCCCGTCGCCCGCCAGCCAGTCCCCCTCGGCCCGCTTGGCGCGGCCCCGGCCGTACCAGGCGTAGGCCCAGCCGGGCTGGAGCCGGCTGGCGCGCTCGAACTCGCCGTTGGGAGGCGGGGCGCCGGCGCCGAGGTCAATCAGGCGGAGCTGGATGAAGCCGAGGTGGATGAGCCGGAGTGCGAGGCCGGTGCTGTCCCGCTCGTCCCCCTGGCGGAGCTCCCGGGCCAGGGCCTCGAGCCGTCGCTGGCTTTCCTCGCCCTCCACCCCGGCCTGGAGCCGCTCGACCGCGGCGCGCGCCTCCCCCTGCTGGGCGCCCAGCGGCCCGGGTGGCAGGAGCCCGCCGAGCAGCCCGACGCCGAGAGTCCACCAGCGCCTAACGCGGAGCGATCCGCCGCAGGATGCCGGCCGCATTGCCGTTCTGGGGGTTGAGCTCGAGGGAGCGCCGGTAGTTGGCCCGCGCCAGCGCGGTGTCGCCGGCGGCGAGGTACGCCTCGCCGAGGCTGTCGTAGGTGTTGGAGCCGGCGGGGTACATCTCCACGTTGAGGGCGAAGACGGCCACTGCGTCGGCCACCCGCCCGCCCCGGAGCAGGGCGTAGCCGAGGGTGTTCAGTTCGGGTTCGCGGAAGTCGAACGCCGCGGGGGCCCCGGCCCGCAGTTCGCGGTACTTCCGGATGCCGGCCTCGGCGCCCTCGTTCCTGATGAGCGGCAGCAGCGCCCGGGCAATGGACGGACGGGGCAGCTCGTAGGGGAGCCCGTAGAGGATCTCCCGGATCCGGTCGTGCAGCGGCGCGCCCTGCGAGCTGTTGTCCAGCCAGATGATGGCGATCCCATCCTGCGGAATCCGGTAGTTCATGGCCGCGAAGCCGTTGATGCCGCCGGTATGCCAGATGGCGGTGGCGCTGTCCTGGCCGGGGCCGCGCTCCACCCGCTCCACGAACCAGCCATACCCATACGAGCCGGGTCCGGCGCGGACGTGACCCGTCTCCATGAGCCGGTAGGACTCCGCCGAGAGCAGCTTCCCGGCCGCGAGCGCCTGGTTCCAGCGCCAGAGGTCCTCCACCGTCGAGTACATCGAGCCGGCGGCGTAGGGCAGCGACATGTCGAGATACTCGGCGTGGCGCAGTCCGCCGAGGGTCTGCCGGTAGGCGCTGGCCCGCTGGGGGATGATGTCGGCGCTCCAGTCGTAGCCGGTCTCGTGGAGCCCCAGGGGCTCGAGGATGCGGCGCCGGAGCACCCGGTCGTAGGGCTCCCCCTCCAGCCGCTCGATGATGACACCGAGCAGGAAGTAGCCCGAGTTGTTGTAGCGGAACTCATGCCCTGGCGGAAACTCGAGCGGCAGGGTGTCGAACCGGTGCACGAACTCCGCCGGGGTGGAGGGATTCCTGCTGACGTCGGCCATGAACCCCGGAAGCCCGGTGTAGCTGGGAATGCCGGAGGTGTGGGTGAGGAGCTGGTGGACCGTGACCCGGTCCCCCTGGGCTGCGGGGTACTCGGGCAGGTAGTCGCGGATGCTGCCGTCGAGCCGGAGCTTGCCTTCTTCCGCGAGCATCAGGACCAGCATGGCCGTGAACTGCTTGGTGACCGACCCGATGCGGAAGCGCGTGGCCGGCGTGTTGCGGGCCTGCCACTCGGCATTGGCCCAGCCGAATCCCTTGCGGTAGAGCACCCGCCCCTTGTGGGCCACCAGGACGGCGCCGTGGAAGCGGCTCTGCTCGTGGTAGGCGCGGACCAGTTCGTCTATGCGCCGGCTCGGCGACTGCGCGTCCAGCCCGGCCGGCAGCGCCAGGGTGGCCAGCAGGGCGGCACGGGCAGCGACCTGAACAACGGCCGTGACTTTCATGGTGTCTCCGGTCTACTGCACCCAGCTCTCCAGTTTGGTGGTCCGCCGGAACGCCTCGGGGTGGCGGCGGAACCAGGCCATCACCAGCAGGATTTCGTCGAGCCGCTGGAATGGCAAGGGGCCGGGCGGGGGGACTGGCTTGGACAGTTCAGCCTGCACCACGGCGCGGAAGGCTTCGTGCTCAATGGGGGTGCCGGGCCAGGGGTAGCTGTGGCGGACCACCCCGTGGCGGATCAGGTGGGCGTAGTCATCGCCGAAGAGCCCGGGATCGCGATAGACGAACGTCAGTCCGGCGATGGCGGCCCGGGCCCGGCTGGTGGCAGCGAGCAGCCATTCCAGCTCCTCGAACCGCTCGCGCCACTTGGCGGCCCGCTCGAACTCCGCCCCGGCGGCGGCCCGCTGCATCTCCTGGACGGTGCGGTCAATCGGCTCGATGCTCCGGCCCTCGAGGAAGGCCACCGCCTTGGTGGCCTGGCGGCGGTAGTCCAGCTCGGACACCAGGGCGGCGCAGGGGCCGCTGCAGGTGCCCAGCTCGTGCCGGATGCAGGCGGCCTGCCGGCTGGCGCTGAAGAGGTCAATCTGGCCGGCAAAGACCATCGGCATCGCGGGGGCGCAGTCCCGCAGCCTGAGCAGGTCGTTGAGGGTACGGACCCCGGCCTGCACCCGGGCCGGGCTCACGAACGGCCCGTACCAGCGCTGGTCCTCCCGGCCGGTGGCGCAGCCGGCGGAGACCCGCGCGGCCCGGTCGCTGGACACCTTGATGAACAGGGTGCGGCGGGCCCGGTTCATCTGGTGGTTGTAGGCGGGGCGGTGCCGGGCGATCTGGCGCAGTTCGCCCAGGTGGGCCGAGAACTCGCTGGAACAGTAGTCCCAGGCCACGTCGGCGGCGGCGTGGATGATCCGGGCGGCCTTGTCGTCGGGGAAGCGGGCCCGGAAGTAGGACATCAGCCGGGCCCGCAGCCGCTTGGCCTTGCCGACGTAGATCACCCGGCCCAGCGGGTCCAGCATCCGGTAGACGGCGGGGCGCTGTTCGGCCAGCCGGCGGACCCGGTCGCGCAGCTGACCGAGATCAGCGGCGGGGAGTGCCAGGCGGAGGGCAGTGGCCATGGGGACGGGTGTCGGGGGCCGGGACGTCGCGCGGAGTGTGGTGGTCCCCTGCAATATGGATGAGTACGGCGATTGGCGGCAGCTACCGTCGACCGCTCGCGGGCGTGGTCTCGCGAGGTACCTACCCCTGGCACCGCCAGCAGAACACCGTGATCCGGGCGTCAATGTCGTGGGTGCCCGCCAGCCGGGTGCCGCACACCCGGCAGGGCTCCC
>CAZCVG010000069.1:0-13135 GCA_964501735.1 uncultured Gemmatimonadaceae bacterium
CAACCCGGTCCTGATCGGCGAGCCCGGGGTGGGGAAGACCGCCATCGTCGAGGGGCTGGCGCTGATGATCGCCAACGGGCTCTGCCCCGACGTCCTCAAGGACCACCGGGTGCTGTCACTGGACATGGCGGCGGTGATCGCCGGCACCAAGTACCGCGGCCAGTTCGAGGAGCGGCTCAAGGCGGTGATGAACGAGATCGCCCAGAACAAGCAGATCATCCTGTTCATTGACGAGCTGCACACCCTGGTGGGCGCCGGCGCGGCGGAGGGGGCCATTGACGCCTCCAACATGCTCAAGCCGGCGCTGGCGCGGGGGGAGCTGCAGTGCGTGGGCGCCTCGACCCTCAACGAGTACCGCAAGTACATCGAGAAGGACGGCGCCCTGGAGCGCCGCTTCCAGACCGTGCTGGTGGACCCGCCCACCATCCCCGAGACGGTGGAGATCCTGAAGGGGCTGCGGAAGAAGTACGAGGAGCACCACCGGGTGGTCATCCCCGACGAGACCCTGGACGCCTCGGCCAAGCTGTCGGAGCGCTACATCACCGACCGCTTCCTGCCGGACAAGGCCATTGACGTCATTGACGAGGCGGGCGCGCGGGCCCGGCTGGCCTCGCAGGTGCCGCCGGCCGAGGTGGCCAACCTCAAGGCCGACCTGGAAAAGGTCAACATCGAGAAGGAAGACGCGGTCCGCGACCAGAACTTCGAGCGGGCGGCGGCGCTCCGGGACAAGGAGCGGGACCTCCAGACCCAGATCCGGCAGCGGCAGGAGGAGTGGGAGAAGGAGCGCCAGACCCGGCGGCCGGTGATCAGCGAGGAGGACATCGCGTTCATCGTGTCGCGGTGGACCGGGATTCCGGTCACCCGGCTGCAGGAGCAGGAGGCCAGCCGGCTGCTCAGGATGGAGGACGAGCTGCACCAGAGCGTGGTGGGCCAGGACGAGGCCATCAAGGCCATCAGCCGGGCCATCCGCCGGTCCCGGGCGGGGCTCAAGGATCCCAACCACCCGATCGGCTCGTTCATCTTCTGCGGGCCCACCGGGGTCGGGAAGACCGAGCTGGCGCGGTCGCTGGCCCGGTTCCTCTTCGCCGACGCCTCGGCCCTGATCCGGGTGGACATGTCGGAGTACATGGAGAAGTTCTCGGTGAGCCGCCTGATCGGGGCCCCGCCGGGCTACGTGGGCTACGAGGACAGCGGCACCCTGACCAAGGCGATCCGCCGCAAGCCCTACTCGGTGGTGCTGCTGGACGAGATCGAGAAGGCCCACCCGGACGTGTTCAACATCCTGCTGCAGGTGCTGGATGAGGGCCACCTGACCGACAACTACGGCCGGATGATCGACTTCAAGAACACCGTCGTCATCATGACCTCGAACGTCGGCGCCCGGGACATCATGCAGGGGAAGACCCTGGGCTTCCACGGGCAGGACTTCAAGAGCTCGTTCGACAAGATGCAGGAGAAGATCAAGGAAGAGATCCAGCGGACCTTCAATCCCGAGTTCCTCAACCGGATCGACGACGTGATCGTGTTCCACCCGCTGGCCAAGGAACACATCGCCGAGGTGGTGACCATCCTGGTGCGGGACGTCCAGAAGCGCATCGGGGAGGAAGTCATCCGGCTCACCCCGGCGGCGGTGGAGTTCCTGGCCAACCACGGGTACGACCAGAACTACGGCGCCCGGCCGCTGAAGCGGGCCATCCAGAAGTACATCGAGGACCCGCTCAGCGAGAAGATCCTGCTGGGCGAGTTCACCCGGACCGACGAGATCGAGATCGACGTCGCGCCCGACGCCGAACGCCTGGTCTTTCGGGCCCTGAGCGGCTCGAAAGCCTGACCCTTCCCCCCACGCGGCGGCCGGCATGCCCGGCCGCCGCGCTTCGTCTCCCCTGATGCGACTTCGGCGCCACCTTCTGCTCGCCACCCTGCCGGTCCTCCTGTCTGCGGCCCCGCTGGGCGCGCAGGAGCCGGCCGGCGCGCCACCCACGCCGGTCGTGGACAGCATCGCGGTCGAGGGCAACAGCCGGCTCTCCACCCAGCAGATCCTGGGCACGGCGGGGCTCCTCCCCGGCCAGGCCACCAACTACCGCGACATCCAGCGCGCCATCCTGGCCCTGTTCCGCACCGGCCAGTTCGACGACATCGGGGTGTCGCAGGCGGACGACCCGTTCGGGCGGATCATCCTGGTCTTCCATGTCCGGGAGCGTCCCATCCTGCAGCGCTGGGCGGTGAAGGGGGTGGAGAAGCTGTCCACCGGGAACGTGAAGGAGCAGGTGAAGCTGGTGCAGGGGCGGCCGCTGGACCGCTCCCTGGTGGAGAGCGGGCGCTCGCGAATCGACTCGCTGTACCACGCCCAGGGCTACTACGCCGCCACCGTCAAGGTGATCGAGACCTCGCCCGGGCCGGGGCAGGTCGGCATCGTCTATGACATCGAGGAGGGCGCCCGGGTGGCCATCAGCCAGGTCACGGTGGAGGGCAATACCCGCTTCAACGACAAGGCCCTGGTCAAGCGGATGGGCACCCGGCCGGAGGGCTTCTGGTGGTGGCAGAACGGCCGCCTGGACGACGACCGGCTGCAGCAGGACCTGCGGGAGCGGCTGCCGGCCTGGTACGGCAGCCACGGCTACATCGACTTCCAGGTGGCCCGGGACTCGATCGCGGTGGACTCGGTGACCGGCAAGGCCGCCCTGGTGCTGACGGTGGAGGAGGGCGAGGCCTACAAGATCGGCGGCTTCCAGATCACCGGCAACCGGCGTTTCAGCACCGACGAGCTGATGGCGCTCTACCCCTTTGGCCTGGATGGCGGGGTGGGGAAGCCGTTCAACAGCGTGGAGTGGTCCACCGCCACCGAGAACATCACCACCCTCTACAGCAACAACGGCTACATCTACGCCCAGATCGAGCCGGAGGAGACCCGGCGCACCGGGGCCGACGGCGCCCCGCTGATCGACCTCAAGTGGACCATCCGGGAGGGCCAGCCGGCCACGATCAACAAGATCAACATCGTCGGCAACGACGTCACCCACGAGCGGGTGGTGCGGGAGGCGATCGTGATGGCGCCGGGCGAGCTGTTCAACCGCGACCGGCTCATCCGCAGCTGGCAGAACATCGGCAACCTGGGGTTCTTCCAGCAGCCGATGGCCCCGCCCGACGTCCGGCCGCTCGACGGCCAGGCCGACGTGGACATCACCTTCCGGGTGGAGGAACGGCGCACCGGCAACATCAACTTCGGCGCCTCACTGGGGCAGGGCACCGGCGTCGGCGGGTTCCTGGGACTGGAGGAGCCCAACCTCTTCGGGCGGGCCAAGCGCGGCCGCCTGATGTGGCAGTTCGGGCGGAACATCAACGACTTCACCCTGAGCTTCACCGACCCGGCCATCCGCGAGAGCCGGATCTCCGGCACCGTGACCCTGTTCAACTCCCGCCAGCGCTTCACGGTGGGGGACCTCGGCCGGCGCCGGCAGGTCGGCGGCAGCCTCCAGTTCGGGTTCCCGTTCTTCGGCTCCCGCTTCACCCGGGTCTACGCCAGCTACGGGTTGCAGCAGATCAAGTTCACCGGCGGGTCGGAGGACCTCCGGGCCCGCTTCCGGTGCACCAACTGCACCCGGTCCACCATGGCGGGGAGCATCGTGCGGGATACCCGGATCGGGCTGCCCTTCGCCACCGGCGGGGCGATGTCCAACGTGTCGCTGGAATTCAACGGCGGCCCGCTGGGCGGCACCGGCAACTACCGCAAGCTGGACGTCGAGACCCGGTACTACGCGCCCCTCGGCACCCTGGGCGGCAATACCCAGCTGGGCAGCGGCATCCAGTTCGTGCTGGGCTTCACGGCCAAGACCGGGTTCATCTTCGGGGACGCCGGCCCGTTCTTCACCGAGCTGTACTCGCTGGGCGGCACCCAGTTCGGCATCCCGCTCCGCGGGTACGACGAGTTCACGATCACCCCCAACGGGTTCGACCCGACGGCGGGCGGGAGCGCGGCGGCGAGCCCGGCGTCCTTCGGCAAGGCGTACGCCGCGTTCACGGTCGAGGCCGGCGCCCGGGTGAGCCAGTCGCTGTACGTCAGCTGGTTCCTCGACGCGGGCAACGTGTACCGCAGCGCCCGGCAGTACGACCCCAGCCGGCTGTTCCGGGGCGCCGGGTTCGGCGTGGCGGTGCTCTCGCCCCTCGGGCCGATCGGCATTGACCTGGGCTATGGATTCGACCGCGTCACCCGGACCGGGCGGCCCGATCCGGGGTGGCAGCTGCACTTCAAGCTGGGCCAGTTCTTCTAGCCCAGCGTCTTCACCTTCAGCAGGAGTCTTTCGATGGTGCGTGTCTCTTTCGGCCGGTGGCTGGCACTGGCCGTGGCGCTGGTGGCCCTCCCCGCCACCCTCGAGGCCCAGCAGACCGGCGGCGCCCGGCTGGCCTTCATGAACGCCCGCGCGGTGCTGCTGGCCACGCCCGGGTACGCCCAGGCGGAGTCCACCTATACCCGCGAACTGGCGGGCTTCCGGGGCGAGATCGAGCGGCTGCAGGCCAGCTTCGACTCCTCGGCCGCGGACTTCGAGCAGCGCTCGGTGATGCTCTCCGCCACCGCCAAGACAGCCAAGCGGCGGGAGCTGGAAGAGCAGCGGGAGCGGTTGCAGGGCCGGGCCACCGAGCTCCAGCAGCGGGCCACCCAGCGGGAGCAGGAGCTGCTGGCCCCGATCCACGGCCGGGTGAACGAGGCCATCGAGCAGATCCGCGCCGAGGGCAGCTACACGGTGATCTTCGATGTCAGCGCCAACGACGGCCTGATCATCGCGGTGGACAAGACGCTCGACGTCACCCAGCGGGTCATCGACAAGATCAAGGCGACACCCTGACCCTCGCCGCTCCCCCCGTCCGCCTGACGGCGCGGGCGCTCGCCGAGCTGGTCGGCGGCCGCCTGCAGGGCGACGGGGACCTGCAACTCCAGCGGCTGGCCCCGCTCGACCGGGCGGGGCCGGACGCCCTCAGCTTTCTCCTCACCCCCAGGTACCTGCAGCAGTTCCGCACCACCCGCGCCGGGGCGGTGCTGGTGGCGGAGCCGCTGGCGGGCACGCCGGGTGGCCCCGCGACCCGCATCATCGTGACCGATCCCGCCGGCGCCCTCGCCCGGGCCGCCCGGGCCTTCGCGCCCGAGGCCACACGGAAGGCCGGGGTGGATCCCACTGCCCGCGTGGACGCCGGCGTACTGGTGCCGCCCGGGGCGTGGATCGGGCCGGGCGCGATCCTCGAGGACGGGGTGCAACTGGGGACGCGGGCCAGCATCGGGGCGGGCGCGTTCCTCGGGGCCGGCACCGTGATCGGGGACGACTGCGAGATCGGTCCGCACGCCGTATGTTATCCGGGCGTCATCCTGGGGGATCGGGTGGTACTCAAGGCCGGCGCGGTCATTGGCGGGCCCGGGTTCGGTTACCTGTGCGGCCCCGACGGGCACGTGCGGGTGCCCCACGCCGGCCAGTGTGTGCTGGAGAGCGACGTCGAGATCGGCTCGGGCAGTTGCGTGGACCGGGGCAGCTTCGACGACACGGTGATCGGCCGGGGAACCAAGATTGACAACCTGGTACAGGTCGGGCACAACGTGCGGATCGGGCAGCGCTGCCTGATCATGGCCACCAGCGGCATCGCGGGGAGCTGCCACATCGGCGACGATGTGACCATCGCCGGCGGGGTCGGCATCGCCGACCACGTCACCATCGGCGACGGGGCGGTGATCGGGGCCAAGAGCGTGGTGTTCGGTCCCGGCGAGGTGGCGGCCGGCGCCGTGGTCACCGGCTATCCGGCCCGGCCGCACCGGCAGTTCCTCCGGGCCCATGCGGCCCTGTACCGGCTGGCGCCGCTGGCGGCGCGCCTGGAGCGCCTGGCGGCGGGGGAGGCCCATGTCCCGGCGGACGGTCGCCCGGGCGGTTGAGGCGGCGGGGACCGGGCTTTTCAGCGGAGCCGCCGCCACCCTGAGGGTCCGGCCGGGCCCACCCGGGAGCGGGGTGGTGTTCGTCCGGGAAGACCTGGCCGGCGAGCCGAGGATTCCGGCGCGGGCCGACTGTCACATCACCGCCGAGCGGCGCACTGCGCTGGCGCGGGACGGGGGGCGGGTGGACACGGTCGAGCACCTGCTGGCGGCGGTCGCCGCGCTGGAGCTCGATGACGTGGAGCTGGGACTGGCTGGCCCGGAGGTGCCGATCCACGACGGGTCGTTCCTGCCCTTCCTGGACCTGCTTGAGTCCGCCGGCGCGGTGATGCAGCCGGGCCCGGTGGCTTGGGCCACCCTCGAGGTGCCGGTGCGGGTGGAGTCTGGACTGTCACGGTACGTCATCACGCCGGCGCCGAGGCTGACCCTGCGGGTCACCCTGGAATACGCCGAGCCGGTCATCGGCACCCAGTCGGCGGAATGGCGGGGAGGCGGCGACGCGTTTCGCCGGGAGATCGGCCCGGCCCGGACCTTCGGTTTCGAGCGGGAGGTTGAGCTGCTGGGCGCCCGGGGCCTGCTCCGGGGCGCCGCTGCCGGCTGTGGCCTGCTGCTGGCGGCGGATCGGGTGCTCAACGGGCCGGCGCGCTGGCCCGACGAGTTCGCCCGGCACAAGGCCGGCGACCTGCTGGGCGACCTGGCCCTGCTGGGCGCCCGGCCGAGGATGCGGGTCGAGGCGCACCGGCCCAGTCATCGTGGCAACATCGCCTGTGTCCGCGCCATCCAGGCCGCGGCCAGAATCGTGGAGGAATGATGCTCGACGTCCAGAAGATCCAGGACATCCTGCCGCACCGCTATCCCTTCCTGCTGGTGGACCGGATCATCGCGGTGGAGGGCACCCAGCGGATCGTGGGCCTCAAGAACGTCACGATCAACGAGCCGTTCTTCCAGGGACACTTTCCCGGCCACCCGATCATGCCGGGGGTGCTGATCGTGGAGGCGATGGCCCAGACCGGGGGCATGCTGCTCATGGAGCAGATCCCGGATCGGGACAAGAAGGTTGTGTACTTCATGTCGCTGGACAAAGTGAAGTTCCGCAAGCCGGTCGTCCCGGGGGACCAGCTGCGGATGGAGGTGGAGATGCTCCAGTTCCGCGGCAAGATCGCCCGGATGAAGGGCGTCGCCCTGGTGGACGGCGAGGTGACCACCGAGGCCGAGATGATGGCCTGCGTGGTGGACCGGTGACGGTCTCGATCCATCCCACCGCGGTGGTGGATGGGGTGGCCCGGCTGGGCCAGGATGTCGAGCTGGGGCCCTACGCGGTGGTCGGCCCGGGGGTGGAGATCGGCGACGGCTGCCGGCTCGGGGCCCACGTGGTGCTGGAGCAGAACGTGCGGCTGGCCGCCGGGGTGAGCATCGGGACCGGCTCAGTGCTGGGCAGCGCGCCCCAGGACGTGAAGTACCGGGACGAACCAACCTGGGTGGAGGTTGGGCAGGGCACGGTGCTGCGGGAACACAGCACGATCAATCGCGGCACGGCCGCCACCGGGCGGACCCGGATCGGGGCCGGCTGCTACCTGATGACCTATGTGCACGTGGCCCACGACTGCGACATCGGCGACGGGGTCACCATCGCCAACGCCACCCAGCTGTCGGGGCATGTCACCGTCGAGGACCGGGCGACGCTGAGCGGGCTCATCGCGGTGCACCAGTTCGTGACCATCGGCACTCACGCCTTCGTGGGTGGCGCCTCCCGCATCAACCAGGACATTCCCCCCTACGTGAAGGCCGTGGGCAACCCCGCCGGGCTGTTCGGGCTCAACACCGTGGGGCTGGAGCGTGCCGGCTTTCCCCCGGAGGCCATCCGGGCCCTCAAGCACGCCTACCGGCTGCTGTTCAACTCCGCCATGCCCCGGGCCGAGGCCGTTGCCGAGCTCCAGCCCGACGCCACACGATTCCCCGAAGTGAGGCGGCTGCTCGACTTCATCGCCGCGTCCGGCCGGGGAGTGCCGGCGTGAGCGCCCCGCTGCCCATCGGGGTGATCGGCGTGGGCGCGCTGGGATGGCACCACGCCCGGCACCTGGCCGCCATGCCGGAGGCCGACCTCGTGGGGGTCTATGACATCCGGCCGGAGCGGGCGCGCCACGTCGCCGAGGCCATCGGGACCCGGGCGTTTGCCACCCGGGAGGAACTGCTCCGGGCCGTTCGGGCAGTGACGGTTGCGGTACCCACCGCCGACCACGCCGATGTAGGCCGGGCGGCGCTGTCCGAAGGGGTCCCGGTGCTCATGGAGAAGCCGCTGTCGGCCACGATGACGGAGGCCGACGCCCTGGTGGACCTCGCGGCCCAAAGCGGCCTGCAGCTCCAGGTGGGCCACATCGAGCGGTTCAACCGGGCCCTGCGCGCGGCGGAGCGCTACCTCGACCACCCGCTGTTCATCGAGGGCGAGCGGCTCGCGCCGTTCCACCCCCGCGGCACCGACATCCCGGTGGTCCTCGACCTCATGATCCACGAGCTGGACCTCATCCTCCACCTGACCGGCGGGGCGGAGGCGTCCGACGTGCGGGCCAACGGCGCCACCGTGCTCTCGCCGCTGCTGGATGTCGCCCACGCAAGGGTGGAGTTCACCACCGGCACCGTCGCCAGCGTCACCGCCTCGCGGATTGCCGAGCAGCGGGTCCGCAAGCTCCGGGTCTACCAGGAGGAGGGCTATCTGGCGCTGGACCTCGACACCGGCCGGGGCGAATTCCTGCGGTTGCGGAATCCCTGGCTGCCGGGCGGCGCCTCCAGCCTGGAGGATGTCGCCGAGCGGATCCTGCTGGAGGCCCCGGCCGCCGATGCCCTCCGCCTGGAGCTCGCCAGCTTCCTGCACGCGGTCCACGGCGACCGGGAGGCGGTGGTCACCGGCCGGGAGGGAAGGGCCGCGCTCCGCCTGGCCCTGCAAGTCACCGAGGCCATCCGGCACGCCACCCCGGTGCCCATGCCCGGCATGTGAGCCACCCCGGGCCACTGCGGATCCTGGTATCGGCGGGAGAGCCCTCGGGGGACCGGCATGGGGCCGGGGTGGTACGGGCCCTGCGTCAGGCCAGGCCGGACATCGCGTGTGAAGGGCCCGGGGGCCCGGCCATGGAAGCCGAGGGGCAGCTGATCCGCTGCCCAGTCGGGCGCCTCAGCGCGATCGGGTTCCTGGAGGTGGTCCGTGCGATCCCGCGGCATCTCGGGCTGCTCCGCACCCTGACCGCCGAGGCCCGGGGTGGCCGCTATGCGGCGGCAGTGCTGATTGACTACCCCGGGTTTCACCTCCGGCTTGGTCGGGCCCTGCGGGCGGCCGGGGTGCCGGTCATCTGGTACATCGCTCCCCAGCTCTGGGCTTGGTGGCCGGGCCGGCTTCCCCGGCTACGGGCCGCCGCCGACCGGCTGGCGGTGATCCTGCCCTTCGAGCAGGAATGGTTCGGCGGGCGCGGGCTGGCGGCGGAGTTCGTGGGGCATCCGCTGGCGGAGCGTACCTGGCCCTCGGGGCCGGAGGCACGCCGGCGACTCGGCCTGCCTCCCAATGGGACGGTCCTTGGTATCTTTCCCGGCACTCGCGACGGTGAACTGGGGCGCAACTGGCCCTTGTTCCGTGACGTCGCCAACCGGATGCTGGCGGAGGGTCGGGCCACCCGGGTCGTCGTGGCGGGCACCGCTGGCGGGTACTACCCCGACGCCGGGCCGTTCCTGGTGCACCGGGGGGATTCGGGCGAGGTGCTCGCGGCCGCTACCGCGGTGCTGCTCAAGTCCGGGACCAGCGGACTCGAGGCAGCGTGCACCGGCACCCCGATGGTGGTGGCCTATCGGTCAACCCGCTCAACCTACGCCGTGGCCCGGCGGGCCCTGACGGTGCCGTGGATCAGCCTTGTGAACCTGCTGGCCGGCCGGCCGGTGGTGCCCGAGCTGTGGCACCTCCCGGTGCGCGCGGGGGACGTCAGCGCCGCGCTCAGGCCGCTGCTGGATCCCGCCAGCGGCGCGCATCAGGCCCAGCGGCAGGCGCTGGCCGGTGTCCGCAGCGCCCTGGGCCAGCCAGGCGCCTCGCGCCGGGTGGCCGAGCTGGTGCTTGAGACGGTCGGGCCATGAAGAACTGGAGCGCCCGGGCGGTGCTCGCCCTGGGGCCACCGCTCATGGACGCCCTGGCCCGCAGCTGGCGGGTGGAGGTCATCAACCCGGGCCCGGCCGCTGAGCTGCTGGCGCCGGGTGGGAGCTTTGTCCTGGTGTCGTGGCACGATGCCCTGCTCCCGGTCCTATGGCATCACCGGGGACGGGGAATCGCAGCAGTGGTCAGCGAGGCAAGGGACGGCCGGTACCTGGCCCGCCTCGCGGAGCGGCTGGGATTCGGGGTAATCCCCGGCTCCAGCAGCCGTGGGGGCCGGCGGGCGCTGCTGGGGGCTATCCGGGCGCTCCGGTCGGGCACCCCGGTGGGGGTGACGCCGGACGGGCCCCGCGGCCCGCGGCGCGAGGTCAAGCCCGGCGCCGTCGCCGCGGCAGCGGCCGGTGAGGTGGCCATCCTGCCGGTTCATGCCGAGGCGCGCCCGGCGTGGCGGGCAAACTCATGGGACCGGCTGCTTGTCCCCGCTCCCTTCGCCCGGGTCCGCCTGGCCTATGGGGAGCCGTTTCGGGTGGAGCGAGGGGCGGAGGCACGGGCCATGGCAATGATCAGGCTGGAAAACGCATTGAACGAGGCAGCGAGGGTGGCGGCATGGCCCAACGACGCGGCGATACCCACCGGCTGATCCGGTGGCTGTGGACCAGTTCGCGGGTGGACGCGCGACTGGCCCGCACCGCGCTCCTGCCGGTGTCGGCCCTGTGGTACACGTGGATGCGGGCGCGTGCCGCGGCATACCGCCTCGGGCTGCTGCCGGTGCATGACCTCCCCCTGCCGTCGGTGGCGGTGGGGAACCTGACGGTGGGCGGCTCGGGCAAGACCCCGGTGGCCATGTGGATCGCGCGGTACTACGCCGAGCGCGGCGTGGTGCCCGGCATCCTCCTCCGAGGCTACGGCGGCGGGGATGAGACTGCGGTGCATGCCCGGGCCCTGCCCGCGGCCCAGGTGGTGGCTGACCCCGACCGGGTCGCCGGCGCCGAGCGGGCCCTGGCCCGGGGCGCCGAGGTGCTGGTCCTGGATGACGCCTTCCAGCGGCTCGACCTGCGGCGGGACCTCAACGTGGTGGTGGTGAGCGCCGAGACCACCCGGGCGGTGGGGTGGCCCCTGCCAGCCGGACCCTGGCGGGAGCGGCTGGGTGCGCTGGGCCGCGCCGACCTGGTCGTGGTGACCCGGAAGCGGGCGAGTCTCGACGCCGCCGAGTCGCTGGCCGACGAGCTGGGCCGGCGGACCGGGCGGCCCGCAGCCATCGCGCACCTGGGGGTCGCCCGGTACGAGGGGCTGCTGAGCGCGCGGCCGGTGGCCCCCGATGCCCTCGAGGGCCGGCGGGTGGTGGCGGCCTCGGCCATCGCCGACCCCGGGGCCTTCGTGGCCCAGACCAAGGCCACCGGGGCCCAGGTGCAGGTGGCCACCTGGAAGGACCATCACGTCTATCGCCCCGAGGACGTGGCCTGGCTGGCGCACGCGGCCCGGCGGGCGGATCACCTGGTGATCACGGAGAAGGACGCGGTGAAGCTGCGCGATCGCTGGCCCACGGACGCGCCCGAGCCGCTGGTGGCGGTACTGGATCTCACGTGGGAACGAGGCGGCCCCGATGTGGCCGTTGCCCTCGATGCCGTCATCACGCCGGCCGAGCGGCTGTAACAACCTACCGGAGAAGTTATGACCGCGAGCGATGGGCGCAGCATGCAGACCGTCATGCGACCCGAGAAGGACGGGTTCCTGGCGGCGGAGAACCCGTTCGAGGAGATGATGTCCCGCTTCGACGACGCCGCCGAGCGGCTGGGCCTGGAGCCGGGGCTGTACAAGATCCTCCGCATGCCCGAGAAGCAGATCATCGTCGCGGTGCCCGTCGCGCTGGACAACGGGGAGATCGAGGTCTTCACCGGCTACCGGGTGATCTACAACACCTCCCGCGGGCCGGCCAAGGGCGGCATCCGATTCGACATGCAGGTGACGCTGGACGAGGTCAAGGCGCTGGCGGGGTGGATGACCTGGAAATGCGCGGTGGTCAACCTGCCGTTCGGCGGCGCCAAGGGCGGGGTGATCTGCGACCCCTCGAAGATGTCCAATGGGGAAATCGAGCGGCTGACCCGGCGCTACACCTCGGGCATCATTGACTTCCTCGGCCCCGACTCGGACGTGCCGGCGCCCGACGTCAATACCAACGAGCGGGTCATGGCGTGGGTCATGGACACCTACTCCATGCAGAAGCGGCACACGGTCACCGCCGTGGTGACCGGCAAGCCCATCGCCATCGGCGGCTCCCTCGGCCGGCGTGAGGCCACCGGGCGGGGGTGCATGTTCGTGACGCGGGAGGCGCTCAAGAAGCTGGGCCGCCAGGTCGAGGGCACCCGGGTTGCCGTCCAGGGTTTCGGGAACGTGGGCTCGGTCGCCGCCGACCTCATGGCCAAGGAAGGCATGGTCATCGTGGCCGTCAGCGACAAGTCGGGCGGCATCTACAATCCCAAGGGGCTGGACCTGGCCGACGTCTTCAAGCACGTCCAGACCCAGCGGTTCCTGAGCACCTACCAGAAAGCGGAGCACATCAGCAACGAGGACCTGCTGACTCTGGAATGCGAGGTGCTGGTCCCGGCCGCCCTGGAGAACGTCATCACTGACGAGAACGCCGGCCAGATCAAGGCCAGGATCATCTGCGAAGGCGCCAACGGCCCCACCACGGCGGAGGCCGACGCCATCCTGAACGAGATGGGCGTCTTCGTGATCCCGGACATCCTCGCCAACGCGGGCGGGGTGACCGTCAGCTACTTCGAGTGGGTGCAGGACCGGGGCGGGTACTTCTGGGACGAGGAGACCGTCAACAGCCGGCTGGAACGGATCATGGTCCGGGCCTTCGAGGAGGTCACCACCATGGCCGAGAACCACAAGGTGGACAACCGGATCGGGGCGTACATGCTGGCGGTGGAGCGGGTAGCCGCGGTGCACCGCCTGCGCGGCATGTACGCCTGAGCGCCGGCCTCGCCCCCGGGCCGTCCGCCCCCAGGGATTCCGCCGCATGCACCTGATGCTGCTCGCCGTGGGCCGGCTCCGCCCGGCGTTCCGCGAGGCGGCGGACGAATACCTCCGCCGCCTCG
>CAZCVG010000070.1:0-13130 GCA_964501735.1 uncultured Gemmatimonadaceae bacterium
GGCGGCGGTGGAGAACGCGATGACGTAGTCCCCCGAGCCGTTTGAGGCGGAGCTGCCGGTCCTCGCCAGTCCCATGATGGCCCGGCTGGCCAGGCGCCCGAGGTTGTGGGCCAGGACGGGGGCGTCTGTGGCCACCACGATGATGATCGAGCCGTCCCCCCGCTCTTCTTCCACCGCGCCGCGGAAGGCGTAGCGACCGAGTTCCTTTCCGACGGGCGCGCCCAGCACCTGCAGGACCCCGCCGAAGTTGGACTGCACCAGGACGCCCACGCTCCAGCCGCCCAGCGACCTCGGCAGCACCCGGCTGGCGGTGCCGATGCCGCCCTTCCAGCCGAAGGCCACCGTGCCCCGGCCCGCCCCGGTGCTGCCCTCCTCCACCGCCCCGCCCCGCGCCCCCTCGAGCGCCGCCCGGACATCCTCGGCGCCGACGGCCCGGCTGCGGATGGCGTTGAGCTGGCCGTCGTTGGTCTCGGCCACCACGGCATTGAAGGAGCGCACCTCCTCCATGCCGGGCTGGGCCAGCATCCACCCGGTGAGCGCGTCGGCGACGCGCCAGACACACAGGGTGCAGGTAAGCAGGATCGGGCTCTCCAGCTCCCCCAGTTCGTTGACCTGGGTGCTGCCCAGCAGCTTGCCGAAGCCGTTGCCCACGTGCACGGCGGCCGGCACCCGGTCGAGGAAGGGATTGCCGTCGTGGGGCAGGATGGCGGTGACGCCGGTGCGCACCGAGTCGCCGATGTTCACGGTGGTGTGACCCACCCGGATGCCCGACACATCGGTGATGGCGTTGTGTGGGCCGGGGGCGAAGATCCCCGGCGCGATCCCGAGGGCCCGGGCACGAACCTGCGCGCCGAGCAGGGTTGGGGCGCCAAGGAGGAGCAGCAGGGCGGCGGGGCAGCAGCGCATGATCCGGGGGGCAGAGGGTGGGCGGACTGGATGCAGAGTACCCGTGCCGGGGCCAGGGCGCCACCACTCAGCCCGACCGGGCCCCGAGCATCGCGGCAAGCCGCCGAAGCGGGTGACCGGGCGCTTCACAGGCGTCGCAGCCGGAGCATTCCGCCGCTGCTTCTCCGAAGTATCCCAGGAGCTGCCGGCGCCGGCACCGCGACCGGGTGGCGTACCGTTCTACCACCACAAGGCGGGCCAGCGCGTTGGCCTTGCGGCGTTCGATCCGGGTGAAGTCCGACGGCTGCCGGTCGGGGCCCAGCTCCTGGGCCAGCCGGTCTGCCGAGGCCACGACCCCGACCGGGAACCGGTTCCGCAGGCGAGGGTTGCGCCAGATCTCGTCCAGGACCTTCCGCGCCGGAAAGGTGACCTCCACCTGGCGGCGGTGGATGTCCCCATCGGAGCGGTGGTGCAGCAGCACGCAGCGCGACTGCTGCCCGTCTCTCCCGGCGCGGCCCGCCTCCTGGTAGTACGCCTCCGGCGTCGGGGGCATGCCCCAGTGGACCACCAGGCGCACCCGGGGCGCATCAATGCCCATGCCGAACGCCGAGGTGGCCACAACGACGTCCAAGTCTCCCGACAGGAACCGGTGCAGGACGGTGGTGCGCCGCTCGCGAGTGAGGCCGGCGTGGTAGCCGGCGGAGCGGTGGCCGGCAAAGCTCAGCTTCTGGGCCAGTGCGTCGGTGCTGTTGCGGGTGGAGGCGTACACGATGGCCAAACCGGGCCTGCGGTCCAGGAGGGCAAGCAGGGCCGGAAGCCGGTCCTGGCGACGCGAAATGGGACGGACGCCAAACCAGAGGTTGGGGCGGTCGAACGAGCCGAGGTGGAGGTCATGCCGCCCGAACCCCAGGACATGCACGATATCGGTTCGCACCTCCGGCGTGGCGCTGCCAGTGAGAGCGATGGTGGGTGGCGTCCCGACCGCGGCGCGGAATGCCGCCAGCCGGCGGTAGCTGGGGCGGAAGTCGTGGCCCCATTCACTGATGCAGTGCGCCTCGTCAATGGCGAGCAGGGCGGGACGGATGCCGAGCCGGGCGAGATCGGCGGCCACCCGGGGGGCCCGCTCGGGGGAGACATAGAGGAAACGCAGCGCGCCCTGCTGCAGCTTATCCAGCACGCTCCGCTGCTCCGCCTCGGGCCGGAGCGAGTTGAGGGTCTCCGCCTCGATCCCGCGGGCCTGCAGGGCGGTGACCTGATCCTGCATCAGGGCAACCAGCGGAGAAATGACCACCGTCAGCCCGCCGAGCACGAGGCCCGGCACCTGGAAGCAGATGGACTTGCCCCCGCCGGTAGGCAGGACCGCCAGGGTGTCCCTCCCGGCCAGCACCGACTGGACCACCCGCCGCTGCAGGGGCCGGAAGTCGGCGAACCCGAAGGCATGATGGAGGAGGCGGCGCGATTCAGCGATGCGGTGGGCAAGCGGCGGCATGGGGCCAAGCTGGCACCACCACCGGTGCCGCCGGGGAGCCGAATGCCGCGCGCCGGCGCGGGAAACCGCGGTCAGTCGCCCGGGCGTGCCTGGTCGTCGGGACGCTTGGCCAGCCAGAGCCGGATGCCCAGGGCCACGCCGAGGGCGGCGATCGCCGCCCAGACCACCGGCCGGCTGTCGAGCGCGATACCGACCGCCGTGAGGACAAAACCGAGCAGGGCGGCGTAGAGCCTGATGCGGGCCAGGGCGGCCCGATTCACTTCTTGAGGAAGGCGGCGACGGCCGCCTGGAAGTCGGGGTGGGCGCGGGCCAGGGCATTGATCCGCGCCCCGAGCGCGATCCCGCCGGCAAAATCGTGGCCATCCTGCTCGTACAGGAGCCGCTTGATCAGGGCCAGCGCGGAGGCGCTGCTGGCCGCGAGGGACGCGACCACCCCGGTTACGGCCGCGTCGAACCCCGCCGCCGGCAACACCCGGGACACCAGCCCGGCCTCGAGGGCTTCCTGGGCGGAGAGCAGCCGCCCGGTGGCCACGAGGTCGAAGGCCCGCCGTTCGCCGGTGAGTCGGACCAGGATGGCGATGACCATCGCCGGGACGAAGCCGCGCTGGATCTCGGGATAGCCGAACTGGGCCGTCTCGCTCGCCAGGACCAGGTCGCAGCCGGCGGCCAGGCCGGCCCCGCCCGCGAGGGCACGCCCGTGAACAACCGCCACCACCGGCTTGGGGAGCGCCCGGATGCGGGTGAACACCCGGCCCAGCTGCCGGGCGCTCCGCTCGTTCTCCTCCGGCGAGAGTCCGGCCGAGGCCAGCAGCTCGTCGAGGTCGGCGCCGGCGCAGAAGTCCTTGCCGGCGCCGCGGATGACCACCACCCGGACCGCGGGATCGAGCTCGGCCCGGTCCAGCTCCCCGTTGAGCTCCCCGATGAGCGCGGCGCTCAGCGCATTGCGCTTCTCGGGGCGGTTGAGCGTGAGGGTCAGGACGCCGGCATCGCAGTCGGCGAGGAGGGTCATGGGCGGACCGGGGGTGGAAGGCCTGGAGCCTGAAATCCGATGCCTACGCCGTCTGCAGCAGTTCCCGGGTACTCGTCAGGTACAGCTCGGTGTAGCCCTTCATCGCCGCGTGGAGGGCCGCATGGTTGTTGCGGACGATGACCATGAGAGCCTCCTCGTGAATAGGGTCACCCCGGAACCGGGCCCTGCGCCCTGCCCCGTCGTCGCGCTGCCCGTGCCATCGCCGCCGGAACCGGGATCTCCATCCGGAGCAGCGCGGTGGAGTACACCTTGCCCTGGGCGTCGGTCTTCAGGGAAATGGTGCCGCCGCCATCCAGGGCGCCGTGGAGCAGGAAGTTGAGTGCCTGCAGGTTGGGCAGCTCGAACCGCTCCACCCCCTTCACCATACCCCGGAAGTGACGGGCCACGCGAGCCCGGGTGACTTCCCTGACCAGGACCGGATAATACTCCGGCTCGAGGGCAATCAGCCCGACGTTGGCGGTGTCCCCCTTGTCGCCCGAACGGGCGTGGGCCAGATGCACGAGGGCGAGCTGGCGACTCGCCGGCGCCGCGGTGCTGCGGCCTCCTGGCGTCGTGCGTCGCCTCGTCGGACCGTCAGACCGTCGGACCGTCGGACCATTCCTAGGCATCCAGCACCTCCACCTTCACGTGAGGTTCGATTTCCCGGCGGTCGATCAAGGCCGGCCAGTAGGCCACGACTTCCTGGACCTCGGGCCGCCCGCCGGCGAAGCCGGTCACGCTGGGTGGGCCGGTGAGCACCAGCGGCGCGATCTCCCGGGTGAAGCGCTCCACCGCGGCCTTGTCCGGGCCCCGCACGCCGATGCGCAGCTGCACCTCCGGCGCCTCCGGGTCCGGCGGGCCCGACAGCGGCCCATGGGTGGCGTCCACGCCGACATACTCGGTCAGGACCTGCTCGAACTCGAGGCCGAGGTCGGCGAGCCGCTGCCTGAGGATGCGGTCGGCCGCCCGGGCCTTCTCGTAGGCATCGGGCCAGCTGTAGACCAGGGTGCCGATCGCCTTGTAGCCGTAGAAGTAGGCGATGGACACCTTGAGCATCGCGGTCCGCTCCCGGCCGCGGATGCCGCTCACCCGTACCCGGTCCCGGCCCACCTGGCGGAGCTGGATGGTGGTGAAGTCGGCGATCCCGTCCGGCGTGATGTAGGTGCGGGGATCGCCCATCTCGTAGACCAGCTGCTCGGTGATGCTGGGGATGTTGACCACGCCGCCGGTGCCGGGATGCTTGGTGATCACGAAACTGCCGTCGGCGCTCGCCTCCACGATGGGGAACCCGGGGTTGGCCAGTCCCTTCACCTTGCGCCAGTCCTTGAGCAGGTTGCCGCCCGAGGCCTGGGCGCCGCACTCGATGATGTGCCCCGCCACGGTCCCGGCGGCCACCTTGTCCCAGTCCTCGGGGGACCAGCCGAACTCGTGGAACAGCGGTCCCAGGGTGAGGCCGGTGTCGGTCACCCGGCCGGTGATGACCACCTGGGCCCCCCGCCGGAGCGCCGCCACCATCGGCGCCATGCCGAGGTAGGCATTGGCCGACAGCACCCGGTCGCGGATGTCGCTGAGCGGCCGGCCGGTGTCCATGTCGGTGAGCAGGTGACCCTTCTCCAGCAGTTCATCCAGGCGGGGCAGGATGTCGTCGCCGCTCACCAGACCGATCCGGACCCGCTGGCTGAGGCCCAGGCGGCGGGCGGCCTCCCGCACCGCCTCGGCGCAGGCCCGCGGGTTCACCCCGCCGGCGTTGCTGGTCACCTTGATGCCCTTGGCAGCGAGGTCCGGCAGGATCCGCTCCATCAGGGGCACGAAGTCCCGGGCGTAGCCGAACCGCGGATCGCGGCTCTTTTGCTTCTGCATGATGGACATGGTCACCTCGGCGAGGTAGTCCATCATGAGGTAGTCAATGGGTCCGCCCTGGACCTGGCGCACAGGGGCCTCGAGCCAGTCGCCCCAGAATCCCTGTCCGCCGGCCACGCGGACGATCTTGTCGGTCATGGCATGAGAGGGGTAACGGGAGCCGGCAGGGCCGTCTCCAGGGTCCAGGTCCGCTCGCCCTCGGGCACCACGATGATGCCGAGCGGCACAAAGGCATCGCCCAGCGGCAGGCTGGATGCGGCGAACGGCAGGGTCACCTCGGCCCGTTTCCCAGGAGGCACGGTGAGTTCGGCGCCCAGCAGCTGCTCGACGTGAGCGGAGTCGGTGTACAGGCGGATGGACACGGCGGCGGTCCAGCGCGCGTCCGGCGCCGGATCGGCGAACCCGGGGATGAGCGCCAGGTCGGCCATGACCGCCGAGTCACCGGAGAGCGGGGGCAGGGAGACATGCAGCCGGCCGAAAGCGTAGTTCATCGGCGACTTCCCCAGTTGCCGGCCCGAGGCATCGAGCAGGGTGACGCCGAAATCGGTGAAGCGGGGCCAGTCCGCCGGGTCCATCCGCACATCCACGGCCGCATGCACCGCCCACGGGGGCAGCGCGAAGCGCACCCGCTGCGGCTCGGAGCCCCGGGCCACAATCGTGGTGTTGCGCTCCGCCCCGACGATCACCCCGAACGGCGCGGTGGACACCGGCTCGGCCGTCACGTTCTCCAGGGAAACTTCCACCCCGGCGCGGCTCCGCGCCGCCCCGATCAGCAGCGGGCTCTGCTCTACCTCCACCCGGCCGCTGGCCTGGTCCAGCGGCGAGGCCACGGCCACCGCCTCATAGAGACCCGGGACCACGTCCCGGGTATCCACCACCGACACACTGGCCTGGTCCCCGTACCCGGCGCCGGCGCCGGTATCCTCCCGGTACGGCTGTCCGCCGGGCTCATGCAGGTAGGCCAGGATCAGCTCGCCGGGGCCGCCGGTGGCATAACTGATGGCGAAGGGCCGGCCCGACTGGGCCCGGAAGAACCGCCGGCCGGTGCCACCGGGCGGGATCTTTCCCAGGTCCGCGGTGGTGTGCCCGCCGGTGTCAGGCACCACCACGGTGGTCACCAGCCGGGCCACCGGCCCGAGGAGCGTATCCCGCGTCCAGCCGGTGACCACCCCGGTGTAGACACCGGGCCGCCGGAGCCCGCCGGCCCGGAGCCCCACCCGAAGCGTGGTGATGCCGGGCTGCAGGGTGGCGACCGCTGGGACATCGAGCCAGTCCGCGCCTGAGCGAAGCAGGACCTCCTGCGGGCCGCTGCCGGCGGGGAGCTCCACCTGGAAGCGCTCCGCCGTGTCCGCGCGGAGCCCGGCCGGCAGGACGAGCCAGCCCGCCGAGCGGCCCGGCGCCGACCAGACCTGGATATCCGGCACGCTGCGTCCGGCGCCGAGCCAGCGCCAGGCGGCCGCGATGTCAGGCTGTCCGGTGCCCTGGTCGAGATAGCCTCCGCTGCCGACCGGCCGGGCGGTCACCATCAGGGCCTGGCGAATCTGGAGCGCGGTGGCGGTGCGACCCTCCTGCGCCAGCCCGGAGAGGAGCAGCGCGGCGAGGCCCGCCGCGTGCGGGGAGGCCATGCTGGTCCCTCCCTTGCGCTCGTCGCCGGTGTTCCAGCGGGGGACCGTGGAGTAGGCCATGCCGGGCGCGACGATCTCCGGCTTGGCGAGTTCCCCGCCCCGCGAGCTGAAATAGGCTACCGGGTCACGACCGGCGCCGCTGGCGCCGAGGAACACTGCGGGGAAGGTGGCGCCGACAGTGATGGCCCGGCGGGCCGAGCCGGGAAAGCCCATTGTGGAGAGGCCCGGGCCGTCGTTGCCGGCGCTGATGGTGAACACCACGCCGGGATGGCGCGCCAGCACCGAGTCAATCAGCCGGTCGATCCGGGCCTGTCCTTCCCCCTCGTTCCCCACCCCGAAACTCATGTTCAGCACCAGCGGCAGGCGGCGCTCCTGGGCAAACCGGATGGCATAGGCGATTCCCGCCAGCATGCTGCCGGTGGTGGAGATCCCCCCGTTGGCATTGTTGGCGATCTTGATGCCGAGGAGGTAGGCGCCCGGCGCCACGCCGTTGAAGTCCTTGACGCCGTACATGTCGTGGGCGGCGGCGATCCCGGCGACATGGGTGCCGTGCGCCCCGGTATCGAAGTACAGGTCCAGCCGCGGGGCGCCCTGTTCCTCGCGGAAATTGGCGGCGATGGTGACCGGCGGCTGCCGGCCACCGCTCCGCCAGCCGAAGGTGTCGCGGGCGTGCAGGTAGTCGTGGATGGGACGCTCGTCGGCAAGCGAGCCGTCGCCGTCGGTGTCGGCATAGAGCACCCAGCCATCGCTGGCCCGGGCGACCACGACGGCCAGGGTGTCGGCATCATCCCGGTCGCCGTTGAGGTCGGACGAGGGCAGGTCCCCCAGCGGCAGCTCGGCGATGCCGCCACCCCAGAGCCGGCCGCCCACCATGACCGCGCGGAGCCGGGAAACCCCCGTCAGCACCTGGCCTGCGACGGTGACCTGGTCGCCGGCGGGAGTGACCGGCGTGAGCGCCACGGCGCCCTCACCCGAGAAATCCCGCAGGTCGAGCAGTTTCCGCTCGCCGGTGCTGGTGGTGCCGAGGCCGGCCACGCCGGCGTCCACCCCGCTGTCGAGGATGGCGATGAGCACACCTCGCCCGTCGTACGTGGGGTGTCGCGCGAGAAACTCCGGCACCCCGGTGGGGCGCAGCGGCATCCAGCCCCGCGCGAAGGCCTCGGCGGGCGGCATCATCGGCCGCGGCTCGGGGCCGGTGGCGTCGGCGGCGGGCTGCCGGTCCGGTGCCGGCTGGGCGGACACCGGGGCCACGGGCGGCCGGGCGGCGCAGCCGCCGAGGAGCAGGAGGGCGGCGATCAGGCGCAACTCAGGCATGCGTGGGGTCCAGCGGCGGAAGGACGAAGGGACCGAGGTGGGGCCCCCGGAAGATGGTGGTAACCCGGAGCAGGAAGGCGAGGTGGTCGCGGGTCTCCTCGGGGGTGATGAGCGCGTCCACGTAGCCCCGGGCGGCGGCATACTTTGCGTCCAGCTGGTGCTCGTAATCGGTCCGCATCGCCTCCATCGAGGCCAGGGTCTCGGCGTCGGGTTCGCGCTGCTCCGTACGGGCCTTGGCCAGTTCGGAGCCGTGCACCGCTTCCACCGCGGACTCGCCCTCCATGACCGCCATCCGCCCGGTGGGCCAGGAGAGGATGAAATCGGGGTCGAACCCCTGTCCCGCCATGGCGTAGTAACCGGCGCCGGACGCGTGGTTGATGGTGAGCACCAGCTTTGGCACCACCGCGGTGGCCATGGCCTCCACGAACCGCGCCCCGGCCCGGATGATCCCGGATTGTTCCGCCTCGGTCCCAACCATGAACCCGCTCACGTCCTGGAGGAACAGCAGCGGGATGCGCTCCCGGCCGGCGTTCTCGATGAAGTACGCCGCCTTCTCGGCGCTCTCGGTGTAGATGATCCCGCCGATCCGCGGCATCTGGCCGGGCCGGCCCTTGATCACCGCTCGGGCGTTGGCCAGGATGGCGACTGCCTGCCCCTCGATCCGCCCGTGCCCGCAGAGCAGTTCCTTTCCTACGTCGGGCTGGAACTCGTCCAGGCGCCCGCCATCCAGCAGGCAGGCCAGCACGCCGTGCACGTCGTAGGACATCCGGTGATCGGCAGGGAGCAGGTCGTAGAGGTCGGCGCTGGGCCGGGCCGGTTCGGCGCTGGGCCGGCCCTCGGACGGCGGGGCGGCGGGCAGCCGGTCGAGGTACCCGCGGATCATCGTGATGCACTCGGCATCCGTGGCGGCCCGGTAGTGCGCCACCGCCGAGACGGACGTATGCATGGCCGCCCCGCCGAGGGTCTCGGCGTCCACCACCTGGCCGGTGGCGCCCTTCACGAGGTTGGGCCCGCCCAGCCCCATGAAGCTGGTCCCCTCGACCATGAAGATCACGTCCGAGAGCGCCGGCAGGTACGCCCCGCCGGCAATGCAGCTCCCCATGACGGCGCTGATCTGGGGCACGTGGAGGTAGCGCCGCATCAGCGAGTTGTAGTAGAAGATCCGGGCGGCGCCGTACTGCCCGGGAAACACCCCGCCCTGATAGGGGAGGTTCACGCCGGCGGAGTCCACCAGGTAGATGATCGGGATGCGCTGGCGCATGGCCACTTCCTGCGCCCGGAGGATCTTGCGAATCGTCTCCGGCCACCACGAGCCCGCCTTCACCGTGGCATCGTTGGCCACCACCACCGCCGGCCGCCCCGCCACGACGCCCACGCCGGTGATCACGCCGGCGCCCGGCGCCTGGCCGTCATACTGGTCATAGGCCATGAGCAGGCCGAGTTCCACCCACGGCGCGCCCGGGTCCAGCAGCGCCAGCACCCGCTCGCGGGGCGAGAGCTGGCCTTTCTCGTGCATCTTGGCGACGCGCTTGGCGCCGCCGCCCTCGCGCAGCTTCCTGGCCAGCGCGAGGTACTCGTCGGTGAGAGTGCGCAGGCGCGAAGGACGGGACTTGGTCTTGGTCACGGGGACAGGGGGCGGAAGACCCGGGAAAGGGGGACGGGCAAGCTCCGGCTCAATCCTTGAGCTTCTCCGCCGCCCAGTGCTCGATGTAGGCGATGAGATCACCGGTGGGCGTGCCGGGGCCGAACAGCTTGCCGACGCCCTGGGCCTCGAGCGCGTCCATGTCCTCCTGCGGGATGATGCCGCCCCCGGTGAGCAGGATGTCGGGCCGGCCGGCCGCCTCGAGCAGCGCCCGCACCCTGGGGAAGAGCGTCATGTGGGCGCCGGAGAGGATGGACAGCCCCACCACGTCCACGTCCTCCTGCACCGCGGCGCTGGCGATCATCTCCGGCGTCTGGTGCAGGCCGGTGTAGATCACTTCCATCCCGGCGTCGCGCAGGGCGGCGGCCACGACCTTGGCGCCGCGGTCGTGGCCATCGAGGCCCGGCTTGGCGACCAGGACCCGGATCGGGCGGGCGAGGGGTTTCTTCGCAAGTGCAGCGGTCATGGGTTGCGCCGGGTGCGAGGGCGTCGTGCCGGTGCCCGTGAAACGTCAGTGACCATCCTGTGATCCGTGCCGGCCGGCCGGGGCCACCTGGCCGGCCAGGATCAGGTCGGCCACCGCAGTGATGCTGGCCGCCGTGAGGACGTCCCGGCCGGCGTGGAGCCCGAGCGGATCGAGGAGGATAACCTCGAGGCCCGAGGCGCGGGCGCCGACCACATCCACCTCGTAGATGTCCCCGACATACAGCGCCTCCCCCGGCGCCAGCCCCATGAGCTCGAGGGTCAGGGCGAAGATCCGGGGATCGGGCTTCTCCACCCCCACCAGGCCCGAATCGGTCACCCGCTCGAAGGCGCTCAGGATACCGGCGGCCGCCAGGCCTTCGGCGGCCCGGCCATCGCTGTTGGAGATGACCGCCAGCCGGTACCCGGCCGCGCCGAGCCTGGCCAGCGCCGCGGGGGTGGCAGGGTCCATGCCGCTCCAGAGATGCCGCTCCCGGTGAAGCGCGAGCAGGGTGTCCCGCACCTCCGGCAGCCTCGCCTCGGGCACGCCCGCCAGCAGGAACAGGGTCTCGAGGTACCGGGTGGCCCGGTCCCGGTCGGTGCCGTCACGCCGCTCGAGCTGGCGCGCCGCCGGGCCGGCCTGGGCCGAGAGCCCCGCGGCGGTGAGCGCGACACCGGTGGCCTGACCGACCGCGCCCGCGAGCCGGGGCCAGTCGAGAAAGAGCAGCGTGTTGCCGGCGTCGAACAGGACCGCTTTCAGGCTCACCGGAATCGCAGCAGCCCGGCCAGCTCCTTGACCGCGCGCCGGGCGTCGGCGTCGTACAGCACCTCGACGTCCACCCGCTGCCGAAGCGCCTCTTCGATGGCTTCATCCACCACATCCAGCACCGGAACCACCTCTCCGTCCACCTGGAGTTCCCGCTCGTGGACGGCCAGCCGGCCGGTCTTGCCGGAGCGGAAGCCGGGGCGCTGGGCGTCAGCGGAGACCAGCAGGGTCCGAACCTGGCCGCGGCCCAGCGCCTTGAGGGTGGCGTCCACCCCGTCCACCGCCCAGCCCTCGGCCAGGGCGCTGTCGAATCCCTCGGCGATCATCCGCTCCGACTCGCGCTCGTATTCGGCCCGGGTCGCGAGGCTGGCCTCGTGGACCACCGCGGTGGTGACCTCCTGGGGGTTGAGGCTCACCACCCCCATCAGCCGCTCGGCAAGATAGGGATGCAGGAAGGCCGCCACGGCACCGGCATCCTTGCCGGGGCCCGCCAGCACCACGCCATGCACCGGGTGCCGGCGATGGTGCTCGAACAGCCGCTGCGCGACCGTGGCGTAGTGGCGCTGCTTCTCCTCCCGGATCCGGTTGTGGTACTGGTGCTCACCCATCCCGGGACTGTCCTGCCGGTCCGGGCGGTAGCGCCCGCCGCGGGTGGCGCGGGCCGTCACGCCCTCGAGTTCGGTGGTGCCGAAGGCGGTGACCTCGAAGATCCGGGCCGCGGTGCGGTCGAGGACGGCGGTAAGCAGGGTGCCGATCTCGTCCTCCACCGAGGCGAGTTCCCGCACCAGGGCGCTGCGGTCCACGCCCAGGCGTGACCGGTGCACCCCCGGGAGTCCCACCATCTCGAACAACTTGAGCGGGCCGCAGGCGAAGATGGCCAGGCCCTGCGTGGCCGGGAGGCGCTTGGGGTCCTTCAGGGTGTCATGGATCCGGCGGAGGTCGGCGCTCACTTCCTCGCGGACGCCCTTGGGGAGGTCCATGTCGGCGAGGGCCGATTCCACCTCCCGGATGCGATTCTTCACCTTGATGAGGTACTTGCCGCGGGCCCGGTCGCGGGGCTCGATCTTCAGGTAACAGCTGACGATACGATGGTCATCGGTCCGGAGCTTGGTGAGCCGGTCGAGCAGGCGCTTGATGTCAGGATTCGGCATGTCTCTTTCTGCTTGCGTTGCGGCGGCCGTCCTGGACGGCGGCCGGAGTTTCAGCGGTCTGGCCGGGCACCTCACCCGGCGGCGGGAGCCGGAGCCCGCCGGCGGCTCAGAAGAACACCGGCTCCCGGTACGTGCCGTACACCTCCTCCAGCACATGGCGGATCTCGAAGAGGGTGGCGTACACCCGGGCCGCGTCGAGCATGGGCGGGATGACGTTGCGATCCTCCGCCGCCGCCCGCCGGAGCGCCTCCAGGCTCCGGTCCACCGCTCCCTGGTCCCGCTCGGCCCGGAGCGCCGCCATGCGCTCCCGCTGGGCGATTTCGGCAGCGTCGCTGACCCGCAGGATGTCCACCGGCGCTTCCTCCGCCTCCACGAACTCGTTGAGGCCCACGATGGTGCGCCGCTGGCGCTCGACCTCGCCCTGGAACCGGCTGGCCGAGTCGGCGATCTGGCGCTGGAACCAGCCATTCTCGATGGCCGCCACCACGCCGCCCTGGGCTTCAATCTCGGCGAAGAGGCCCGCCGCCTCGCGGTCCAGGCCGTCGGTCAGCGCCTCCACGTAGTAGGAGCCGCCCAGCGGATCGGCCACGTTGGGCACCCCGGTCTCGCAGGCCAGGATCTGCTGGGTCCGGAGCGCGATGCGCACGGAGTCCTCGGTGGGCAGGGCCAGGGTCTCGTCGAAGGCGTTGGTGTGGAGCGACTGGGTGCCGCCCAGCACCGCGGCCATGGCCTGGTAGGCCACCCGCACCACGTTGTTATACGGCTGCTGGGCGGTCAGCGACACGCCGGCGGTCTGGCAGTGGAACCGCATCTGCCAGCTGCGCGGGTTGGTGGCGCCGTACTTCTGGCGCATGGTGCGCGCCCAGATGCGGCGGGCCGCCCGCATCTTGGCGATCTCCTCGAAGAAGTCGTTGTGCACATCCCAGA
>CAZCVG010000071.1:0-12918 GCA_964501735.1 uncultured Gemmatimonadaceae bacterium
CGAGATTGATCAGCACGTGCGAGAATATCGGCGGTTCGCGGCGAGATGCAAGTAGGCGGCGCGGTCACTGCCCGGACAATGTCGCCAGCCGCAGCCGGGCACGCTCGACCCGCGCGCTGAAGGCCGGGTCCGCGTCCCGCCACTGCTTGACAACCTGCCGGTAGCGTGTCACGGCGCTGTCACGCACGCCGGCCGCATCCCACGCCGTCGCCGCCAGCTCGGCCAGCTCAGTGGACGTGACGTAGGTGTTGCTCCCGTCGAAGGGACCCCGGAGCCCGGCCTCGGCCCAGGCCGCGGCCTCGCGGGGCCGGTCGAGCTTGAGCATTACCCGGCCCAGCTCGAGGTTGGTCCGGGTGTAGCCGACCGTGGGGCTGAAGATGGCCTGCTCAAGGGCCGCGGCGGCCGCCTCCAGGTTGCCGCGGGCGTGGAAGAGCAACCCGCGGATGTGATGATGCAGCCGCCGGTCCCGGCCATAGGCGCTTTGCCGCCCCCAGCGCTCCACGCTGTCGGCCAGGGCGGCGAGCTGGGCGGTGTCGCCGGCGGCGGCGAGCGCCGTCGCCCGGAGCGACTGGGTCCAGACCCGGTTGCGGGCGAGCTGGGACGGGGTGGAGTCCCGGGGCGAGCGGGAGATCGAGTCGAACAGGGCCGCCGCCCGCCGGAACTCGCCCAGGTCGAACCACACCTGGGCCTCGAACAGCGCGTTATACGGGGCGGCGTCCCGCCGCACCGGTGTCTCGGTCGCCCGCACCGCGCGGGCCGGCCCGAGCGCATCCCGCGGCCGCCCCCGGGTCCGGTGAACAATGCTCAGCCACTTGTTCCCCTCCCCGCTCAGCGGACCTCCCAGCAACTGCTCGTAGAACCGCTGGGTGATGGCCAGGTCTCCGGTCCGCAGTGCCACCTGGGCGCGGAACCCGTCCTGCGGCACCCCCGGGGCCAGCGCCAGCACCGCCTGCATCGCCGCCAGTGCCTCGTCGTGGCGGTTCTCGAACATCAGAAGGCTGGCCCGCATCGAGTGCGGGTGGGCGTTGCCCGGATCCTTCCGGATCCACTCCTCCGCGGTCCGCCGGGCGGCGGGCAGCGAGTCGAGCAGATGGTACACCGACATCAGCTCATCGTAGGCGGAACAGGCGTAGCACTGGACCGGCGCGGCGCGGGTCCGCCGTTTGGAGGCGAGAGCCAGCGAATCCATGGCGATCACGCGGCGCAGCGGCGGGATCGCGCCGAGAAAATCCCCGTCCCAGGACCGGCTATGGGCCAGCCAAAGGTACCCCTCGGGCTCGTTGGGGTAGCGCACGGTGAGGGTTTCCGCGATGGCGATGCGGGACGGGTCGTCCACCGCACTGGCCCAGCCGGCGAGAATCGTGAGCCGCTCGCGGTCGCTCGCGTGGCGGGCCAGCCGCACCGCTCGCTCGAAGTGCTTGATTACCACCGGGTCGTTCGCGGCGCCGCCGCTCCTGGCCAGCCAGTAGGCGGCCATCGCGAAGGTGGAATCCTCCGCCAGCGCCTCCCCGAACAGCCGGTAGGCGGTGGCCTGCTCCCCGCCCACCAGCGCCCGGAGCCCCTCCTCGTAGAGCCGGTGCGCCAGCACTGAGCCCGTGGTCACGTCGGCCAGGACTTGGCCCTCGGCGGCCTCGACCTCCCCGGCCAGTTCCTTCCGGGCCGAAGCCACCAGCTCGAACAGGTCCCCCGATTCGGTCGAGTAGGACGTGAGCAGGTTCCCGGTGGCCAGGCTGGTCCGCCGCAGGTCGAGCCGGTACCTCCCAGGCCCGATCTCATGGAGCGACCCGTCAATGAGCTCGCTGGCCCCCGCCGCGCGCGCGGCCTTCATGATGGCCCGGGCGGTATCCGGCAGGAGGCCGCCCTGCACCATCAACTCGTACATCCGCGCCGTGCTGATGACCTGGAGGCCCCGCACCCGGGCCAGGTCGGTCGCCAGCATATCGGCCAGGGGCCGGGTGAGGCCGTCCGGCGCACGGGTGAAATCCTGGATCCGCCCGACGGCCACCACCGGTGCCCGGGCTGCGGATGTCGCGCCCCGTGGGATCAGCAGCGTGATCGCCGCGACGAGCGCCCCCAGCGCGAAGCCCAGGCCGATGCCCAGCCGGGTACTGGTCCGCTTGAGAAACGGCTTGCGAACCACCTGATCAGTGGCGCGGTGGGCCGGAGGGTGGGAGCGCTCGGGCAGGGGGCGGGGACGGGCGTACTCGTCGGTGTGCCCCGCGGCCGATGATCGTCCCGCCGGCGGAGAAGGAGGCGCGCCGGCCGGAGCGGGGCGTGCGACGGCTGGCGTGGCGCGAAGGGTGCTTTGCGGCGCATCTGGCAACGGGGCCGGTGTCCCCGGCTCGGGCCGGACCGGCGAGACTTCGGCCGCTGGAGGCGCCGGGGCGACCGGGCGCGACGTGCTGGCTGGCGGCCGCACTGCCCCTCGGGCCGGCTCGCTCCCCGCCCTGAGGTCCTCCGCAAGCGCCTGGAGCGCGGGGTCGGGATCAATCTCCAGTTCCTGCCTGAGCAGCGTCTCGTACACCCGGTAGTACTGCAGTGCAGTGCCCCGGTCGCCCTGCGCCGCCAGCGCCCGCATCAGGCCCGCCGCCACTTCCCCGTTCAGCTGGTCCGCATTGGCGAGCCGGCGCCAGAACCCGACGGCGGCGCGGTGATCGCCCCGAGCGGTAGCCTGGCGGGCCAGTTTCTCGAGGGCGGCCACATAGGCATGTGCCAGGTTCCCCCGTTCCATGTCCACCCACCGCTCGAACTCCGGCGCCTCCTCCAGGTAGACCCCATCGAGAAACGGGCCCTCGTAGAGCGCGACGGCCTCCTCGAGCAGCCCTGAGGCGATGGCGGCCCGGAACTCGGCCAGATCGGAGGTGACGTGGTCCGGATTGAGGCGGAGATCGGTGGTGCCGGTGATCAGGTCCTCGGCGCCCAGGTCCCGCCGCAGGGCGTAGACCGCCTGGGCCAGGTTCTTCCGGGCACGCTCAGGATCGCTCTCCGGCCACAGCAGGGTGAGGACCTTGTCGCGCGGCAGCCCCCGTTCACCGGCGGCCGCCAGCAGCGCCAGGAGCGCCACTCGGCGGCGCTGGGCGCCCGGGCCCTCGGCGGGGGCGCCGTCCTGCAGGATTGCGAGTCCACCGAACGTCTTGAGCCGCAACACGATAGGTGAGGTGATCGGGAGGTGATCGGGGGGTGGAGAGCGGCTGATGGGCAGGTGACCGCTCGGCGTATTGTATCGGCCGTCCGGCGGGCGAGCAAGCGTCCGCAGCGCGATCCAACCCTTTCTGTGGAGACGGCGATGAAGGCGACTCGATGGATGTTCCTGATGAGTGCGGTGATGCTGGCGGCGTGCGGGGGCGACAGTGGGACCGGTCCGGGGAACGGTGGGCCCGCCTTCGTGGCGGACGTGACCGGAGACCTGCAGGCCAAGCTCCAGGGCAATGCCATGTTCGGCGAGTTCATTGACCCAGAGGCGGGTCCCGCCTTCGCCCTGGAAATGGCGGAACCCGACCTGAGCAGCGGTGGCGTGATTCAGATCATCAAGCTCGGCGCGGGGATCCCGACTCCGGGGACGTATCACCTGACCGATGCCATCAACGGCACGCCAGGGGAAGGCTCCTGGGTGGCGGCGGCCTATGACACCGACGAAGGCCAGCTGACGGCCCTCTTTGCCGCCACCTCCGGGACGGTAACGGTGACGAGTGTCTCCGAGCACGCGTTCAAGGGGACCTTCTCGTTCGTCGCCGAGGGCGGCCTCATGGAGGATCCGGAGACCCCGCTGACCATCACGGTCAAGGGCCGGTTCACCGCCTCCCCCGCCGTCTTCGACGAGGCGCTCCAGGGCCGGATCGCCGCCCTCCGCCGGGCGTGGTAATGCGGCTGATTCGCTGGGCGGGGTGGTGTTGGATGCTGCTCGGCGCCTGTGGCGCCGAGCGGCCCGCACCGGCGACGGTGGTGCAGGTGAGTATCGGCGGTGGCCCGAATCCTGGCCGCTATGAATCGGTCTCGCGCGAGGATCTGTGCCGGCGGGACCTGCTGGGACCGGGCAGCTGGGGCGTCCAGCTCACCGACTGGACCGGTCCGAGGCGGGGTCTGAGGAGCCTGCAGCTGGCCCTCCCCTCGGCCGACCGCCCGCAGGAGTTCTACCTCGGTCTCGTCTTCGGCGACTTCTTCGTCGGCACGACGCACGAGATCGAATCCCGGCCGACCGCCCCCGAACCCCGGGGCCGCGGCCAGGCCACGGCGTTGGAGGACCGGGACGCGCGAATCATCGCGGTCACCGGTCAGACCTGGGACAGTGTCGCCATCACGGCGACGATCACCTGCCGGAACCGGCAGGGAACGAAAGGACGTGTCAGATGAGGTTTCGCTTGCTCGCGCCGACCGTGTTCGCTGCCGGCGCCGTGATTGCCGCACTGGGCATGGGGCGCCGGGAGGCCGAGCTGCCGACGCTGCGGATTGTGGCGAACGACTATGGCTTCGAGATGGAGGGGAGCGCCACCGCCGGCCCGGTGCGCGTTCAACTGGTCAATCGGGGCCGGGAATTGCACCACTCGCAGCTGCTCAAGCTGGAGGACGGCAAGGGCCTCGCCGACCTGGCCGTGATCTCGCATGACGCTCCGCCCCCCTCCTGGGCCATTCCGGTCGGGGGACCTGGGGCCGTGAATCCGGGGCTCACCAGCGAGTCGATCCAGACGCTCGAGGCGGGGACCTACGCGGTGATCTGTTTCATTCCCAGCCCGGACGGGATCGCCCACGTGGCCAAGGGCATGGCGGCCACGTTCACGGTGGCACCGGCCGCCGCCAGAGTGGCGTCGAGCCCCCGGGCGGACCTGACGGTGCGGCTCCGGGATTTCTCCTTCGACGCGCCCACCGCACTGGCGCGGGGCAACCGGGTCATCCGGGTGCTCAACGACGGGCCGCAGCAGCACGAGATGGTCGTGGCCCGGCTCGAGACCGGGAAGAAGGCGGAGGACCTGTTCGCCTGGTTCGACGCCGGGATGCACGGCGCCCCGCCGGCCAGCTTCATCGGCGGAACGGTCGGGATCGCCCCAGGTGGCGAGAACATCGTCGCGATGAACTTCATTCCCGGCGAGTACCTGCTGATCTGCTTCCTGCCCGATGCCACCGGCACCGGCCAGCTCCATGCCATGCGGGGCATGGTGATGCAACTCAGCGTGCGGTAGCGAAGGATGGCAGCAAAGCGATGAGGGGTGGAGATCCTCGCGGATCTCCACCCCTTTGCGTCTCCGCCACGGGCAAACGGCGGGCCGGGCGCTAGTTCAGGTCCCGCTGCTTCCGCTTGCTGACCTCGTCGAGGAACCGCCGCTCCTCGGCGGTGAGGCTGGCGATTCCCTTGGCGCTGATCTTGTCCAGCACCCGGTCCAGCTCGGCGGTGACGGGGTCGGCACCCGGGCGGGAGGCGATCGGCCGGACCGGGGCGGCGGCCTCCCGGGGGCCCTCCTCGCGGGTGGCCGTCTGCTGCACCATGACCACCCGCTCGGGCTGCTGCCGGAAGGCCGGCGCCGGACGGCGCTGGGCCAGGTGCTGCGCCTTGAAGTAGAGCCACCCCGCCAGCATGCCACCGAGGTGGGCCTCGTGGGCCACGCCGTCGTTGAACAGCTGGGCGAAGATCAGGTCCAGCAGGGCCAGCCCGATCACCAGGGTCCGGGCCCGGATGGGCACCGGAATCGGGAACACCATGATCTCCGCGTCAGGCCAGAACATTGCAAAGGCCACCGCCACACCTAGCACGGCCCCCGAGGCCCCGGCGATCGGAGAGAGCGGCGTGACCAGGCTCAGCACCACCGAGAACAGCGCCGCCCCGATGCCGCAATACAGGTAGTAGATGAGGAAGGCGCGGCTCCCCATCCGGTTCTCCACCGCCGTCCCGAAGAGGTACAGCGCCAGCATGTTGGTGGCGAGGTGGAGAATCCCGCCATGGACGAACAGGTAACTCAGCGCCCCCCAGGGCTGGGCCGTGAAGCCCACCGGGTGCATGATGAGCAGGAACCGGACGTCGGGGGAGGTGAAGACAGTCTCCAACAGCAGCTGCACCGCGGCGGTGACCGCGATGAGCCGACCCACCCATGGGGTCAGACGGGGAAAGGTGGGATTGCTGAAGGACATGGTCATCTCAACTTCTTGAACCCGAACAACTTCCCTATTGTTCCCTACCCTGGCGTTCCAGGGCCGACCGGCAGATCCGGTCACAAAGTGCCGCAAACTCGATGCCCGCCGCCCGTGCCGCCTGGGGGAGCAGGCTGGTGGCGGTCATGCCGGGGAGGGTATTTGCCTCTAAACAGAAGAGTTGCCCCTCCGGTGTCAAGCGAAAATCCACCCTGGAATACCCCCCGAGCTTCAGGCAGCGGTGCGCCAGGAGCCCCAGCCGCCGGCACTCGGCCGCCACCGGCTCCGGCAGGGCGGCCGGGAAGATCTCCTCCGACATCCCCGGAGTGTACTTGCACTCGTAATCGAAGATCTCGTGCTGGGGGATGATCTCCCCCACCGGCAGCGCCTCCTCGCCCAGGATCCCGACGGTCAGTTCCCGGCCGGGGACGAAGCGTTCGATCATTACCTCGTCGTCGTACTCCCGGGCGAACGCCATCGCCGGCTCGAACTCCCCCGGCCGCCGGACCACCGTCAGGCCCACGGTGGAGCCCTGCTTGGAGGGCTTCACCACCACCGGCCAGCCCAGCCGTTTCCCCGCCTCCCCGGCGGTGGCCGGCGCCATGAGCCATTCGGCGGTCGGCACGCCGGCATCCCGGAAGAGCCGCTTGGAGACGTCCTTGTCCATCGCAATGCCACTCCCCAGCGGCCCGCTGCCGGTATACCGGACGCCCAGGGTCTCGAGAATGGTCTGGATGGTGCCGTCTTCACCCCTGCCGCCATGCAGGGCCAGGAAGACGACATCCGCCTCCCGTACTTCCGGCAGGGCGCCCAGCGCGGTGAGCAGGAATCCCCGCTCCCGGCTCACCAGCTCGGCAACCGAGGGCCAGGTGGCGCCCACGGCGCCCAGCAGGTGCTCGGCCTCCCGTGATTCGGGGACGAAGCCGGTGACCGTGTCCACCACGACGACGGCGTGTCCCGCCGAGCGAAGCGCGGGCACGACCTGCCTGGCCGAGGCCAGGGCGACGTCCCGCTCCGCGGAGGCGCCGCCGGTCAGTACGGTGATGCGCAGGGCCGGGTTCCTCAGGTGATGGCGGCCGGGGGCCGGGCGCGGTGGGGACTCAGGCTCATCGCGTCCCGATGAGCTGCTGCAGGACGTCGTAGCGGCTCACGATGCCGATCAGTGAGCCATCCTTCTGGACCAGGGCCGCGGGACTCTCCCGGGTCAGGATCGGGCCGAGGCGCTCGGTGGGGGTGAGGGCATCCACCACCGCGAAGGGCGGGTCCATCACCTCGCGCACCGGCCGGTCGAGCAGCGCCGGCTGGGCCAGGGCCCGGGTCATGAGGGTGTTCTCGGTCAGCCCACCGACGCACTGGCCCGACTCCAGCACCGGAATCTGGCTCACGCTCCAGGTGCTCATGAGCGTCAGCGCCTGGCGCACCGCGGCCGCGGGAGCCACGCTCACCAGGGAGGGCGCGCTGGCCGCCCTGCGCTGGAGCAGCTGCTCCACCGTGATCCTCGGCGCCTCCAGCAGCTGGTTCTCCTGCATCCACTCGTCGTTGAACACCTTGGAGAGGTAGCGCTCGCCGGTATCGCAGAGAATGGTCACCACGCAGGCACCGGGGTCGTCCACTTCCCGGGCAATATCCAGGGCCAGGGCGACATTGAGCCCGGCCGATCCCCCCACCAGGATGCCTTCCTCCCGCGCCAGCCGGCGGGCCATGGCGAAGGCGTCCCGGTCGGAGACCTGGCGGAACTCGTCGATCACGTCGAACCAGATCGTGCTGGGAATCTTGTCGCCGCCGATCCCCTCGACCTTGTACGGGTTGCCCTCGCCCATCGCCTTGGTCCGGCTGTACCCGGTGTAGAGCGACCCCTGGGGATCGCCGCCGATGATCCGGACGGCGGGATTCTTCTCCTTCAGGAACTTGCCGGTGCCGCTCACCGTGCCGCCCGTGCCGGCCCCTGCCACGAAGTGGGTGACCCGCCCCTCGGTCTGGGTCCAGATCTCCGGGCCGGTGGTCTCGTAATGGGCCTCGGGGTTCACCTGGTTGTAGAACTGGTTGGCCAGGATCGCGCCGGGCGTCTCCTTGACGATCTGCTTGGCCTTGTTGACGTAGTTGTCCGGGTGGTCGGGCGGCACGGCGGTGGGCGTGATGACCACGTCCGCGCCGTAGGCCTTGAGCAGGCGGACCTTCTCCTGCGACATCTTGTCCGGCATCGTGAAGACGCAGCGATAGCCCTTGAGCGCCGCGGCGAGGGCCAGCCCCACGCCGGTGTTGCCGCTGGTCCCCTCGACGATCACCCCGCCCGGCTTGAGCTCGCCCCGCCGTTCGGCATCCTCGATGATCTTGAGCCCGATGCGGTCCTTCACCGACCCGCCGGGGTTGGCGTACTCGGCCTTGCCATAGACCGGGGTCCTGAGCCCCGCCCCCACCCGCTGGAGCCGGATGAGCGGGGTCCAGCCGATGGTGGGGAGCACGGAATCGTATGCCTTGGCGTGCGGGGGTGTCACGGCGTCACTCCTCCGGCCTGGGGATGGCGGAAATGTACCGGCTGCAGGAAGGTCGCGGCCACGGGGCCGCCGTTCCTCAGCGCCGGCGCGAACCGGAAGGTGCCGACGGCCGCGAGCGCCGCGGAGTCGAGCGCCGGGTAACCGGAGGACTCCGCGATCCGGGTCGAGTCGGCCGCGAGGCGCCCGGTGCTGTCGGCGTGGAGGCGCAGCACCACCTTGCCCTCGATGCCCCGGGCGAAGAGAGCCGGCGGGTACTCGATCGGAGACTCCCGGTTGATCAGCACGGGCGGATCATCCCCGCGCCGGGCGGTGGGATTCTCCGGCAGCCGCACCGTGTCGCTCTCCGGGCTGGAGCAGGCGAACAGGAGACCCGCCAGGACGGCACTGCGCTTCACCACTCGCCTCTCCTTCCGGTTGGGGGCCGCCGGCACACCCGGCGCCTTCCCGTCACCGGCCCTGCCGTGGCGCCGGGGACCCCCGAAGATACCCGAGCGCCCGCTCCAGCACCTCGTCCCGTCCGGCACGAATTCCCGCGACCGTCGCCTGGACCTTGAGCGACGGCTCCAGGCCGATCCCCTGGAGCGGCCGGCCGTCGGCATGCCACACCCCCATCCCGGTGAACCAGGCCAGTACGTTGCCGGGCAGGGACACGTTGGTCACGTCACCGTCGGTGCCGGCAGTCTGGCTGCCGATCAGCCGGGTCTGGTTCGCGGCCTCGAAGAAGAGGGCGGTGTGCTCCGCCTGGCTCTGGGTCCGTTCGTCCACCAGCATGACCGTCCTGCCCTGGTACCGCGGGCCGGTGGCCGGGGGGATCCGCTGGAAGAACCGGGAGGCCAGCTCCTCGTCCGCCATGTCCTCCACCACCGCCCCCCGGGGGCGGCGGACGATGGGCAGCCTGAACCGGGCCGCGGGCAGGCCCGGGCGGGTGGCCAGCCTGGGCGCGATGTCCCAGGCGGTGCCCCGGGGGTAGCCGCGCATGTCGAAGATGATCGCCCGGGTGTCCCGGAACAGGGTGAACATGCTGTCCACCAGCGCGCCCGGCAGCCGGTCGAGGTCGGCGTACCCGATGTTGCCCGGCAGGATCCTGAGGATCTCACCGTCGCGCTCCGCCAGGAGCAGCGGACGGAAGCGGGAAGAGCGGGGAGCGTGCACAATCCGGATGCGGCCGTCGGCGCCCCGCAGGCCCAGCCGGGCGGTCGAGCCCTCGGCACCGCGGAGCGCCAGCGCGAGGGCATCGCGGCGCGCGGCGACGGTATTGGAGGCCGACAGGTACGTCCCCAGGCGGGCCATCCGCTCCGCCATCGGCTCCCCGTCCACGCTCACGATTTCGTCGCCCAGCCGCACGGAGAAGGCGAGAGAATCGGCGGCGATCCGGGTCACGATAGGCCGGCCCTCGATGATCCTGGCCTTGAAGGGCGGGCTGGCGCCGCCCACGTGGGCCGTCCACCCGGGCGCGTCCAGGAATCCGTGCGAGTCCCGGGTGGCGGCCAGCAGCTCGGCCAGCGCCAGGGCGTAGGCCACCGAGTCCCGCGCCACCTCGAACCGGCGCACGAACCGTTCGAGCTGTCCGTCCCAGGGGACGAGATGGCGCTCGGGATAGGCGTGGAAGTAGGCGATGGCCCCCCACAATCGGTACAGCGCCACCAGCCGCTCCCCCAGCGGGGGCGTGGAGGAGGCGTCCGGCTCAGGAGTCCCCGGCGAGACACTCACCGGCGGGACCACCGGGCCGGGGCTTCGGCTCCACGGCTGCCGGGTGAGGCTCAGCGCGGTCAAGAGCGCCGGATCGAACCGCCCGGCGGCCGGTGCGACCACCGTGTCCACCGCCCGCACCAGGCTCCCGTCGCCATTGACCAGTTCACCCAGACGCAGTTCGGCCACCAGGCCATCGCCCAGCGGGAATTCCATCACCGAGCCGCCGAGGAACCGGCTCTCCTCTCCTTCTCCCACGACGCGGCCGACGCCGAGGCTCCGGGCGGCCACGGCCAGGGCCGGCAGTTCGGAATAGGCATTGACCACGAAGACCACCCGGCGCTCCTGGGCGGAGTCGCTGCCCGCCAGGATCGCCCCGGCGGGAACATGCCAGCCGCTCCGGTACACCGACGACGCCCGGGAGGGCACGTCGGGGGTGTAACCCTCGTGCATTCGCACCCGTTCCGCCGGAGCGGACACCGGACCGGGAAGCAGGGCCCGGCTGATCCCGGGCTGCCGCAGGGCGAAGTCGGCACTGGAAGTGGCGGGATCGCCGGGGTCGGCCCGGAGGTCGAAGATCACCGCGCGGGCCGACCGGATCTCGGGCTCGAGGGCGGCCACCGCAGCGACGAAGCGGTCGGCGTCCGCGTCCGCGGCGGGGCGCAGCCGCACCAACAGTACGCTGTCCTCCACCAGCCGGCTGGTCACCGGTTCCAGGGCCGGTGGCGCCGGCCGGCGGTCGGCCGAGTCCCGCACCCGGGTCCGCGGGTCGTTGAGGTAGCCCAGCAGCCTGACGAGGGCGTCGCGGTAGGACTCGCGCGTATCGGCGACCTGCACTGCGCCGGCGGCCTCGGCAGTCACCTGGTCCCACTGGATCCCCAGGTACCCCAGGTATGGATGAAAAAACCGGACCGCGTTGTAGAGCCGGCCCAGCGTGGCCAGGTGGGCAATGCGGGTCGAGTCCGGCACCTCCTGCGCGGCCACGGGAGCCGGGATGGCGAGCGCGAGGACCAGGATTCCGAGGGCCGGCCACCGGCGGCCGATTCGGCTCATTGCGCCACTCCGGACCAGATCAGCGCTCCGATGCCGAGGGCCGTGATGACCACCCAGAGGATGAGGCTCTTCGTCATGCGAATGATGAAAAGGGTGATGGCGGCGACCCCGAACCCGATGGCGGCGTGGGTGCCCGCGGTGGCCGGGGAGTGGCCCTGCCCGAGGGAGACGCCGCCCGCCAGCATCCCGAACACCCCGGCCATGATGAGCACCTTGCCGATGCGGATCACGAGAATGACCACCAGCACCAGCGCCGCGGCGGCGATGGCGGTGGGCAGGTTGATGTTCGCGATCAGGTGATCCAGGGAGTCGGACATGGGATTCCAGGCGTGTGCTGGGGGCAGTGCCGCAGGGCGGTGCAGTCCGGGTCTCTCGACCTAGGTCTCGGACCTCCGCTTGAGCTCCGCCAGCCGGTTGAGCGCTTCAATCGGGGTCAGGCGCTCCACGTCCAGCCCCTTCAGCGCCTCCAGCACCGGATGCGGAGCCCCCCCGCCCGCGAACAGGCCGAGCTGGCTGGGATCCTCGCTCGGCGGCGGGCCAGGGACCATGCGGTGCTCCCCTTCGAGGAGGTGCAGCACCTCGCGGGCGCGCCCCACCACGTCCGCGGGGAGGCCGGCCAGCTGGGCCACGTGGATGCCGTAACTGCGGTCGGTGCCGCCCGCTTCCAGGCGATGGAGGAAGATGACCTCGTCGCCCGACTCCCGGACAGCCACGTTGAGGTTCCGGGCGTGGGCCAGCTTCTCGGGCAGCTGCATCAGCTCATGGTAGTGTGTGGCGAACATGGTGCGGCAGCCCACCCGGTCGTGCAGGTACTCCGTCACTGCCCAGGCGATGGCCACGCCGTCGTAGGTCGAGGTTCCGCGGCCGATCTCGTCCAGCAGCACCAGGCTGCGGGCGGTGGCGTTGTGCAGGATGGCGCTGGTCTCGCTCATCTCCACCATGAAGGTGGACTGGCCCCGGGCCAGGTTGTCGCTGGCGCCCACCCGGGTGAACAGCCGGTCCACCACCCCGATCTCGGCGGCCTCCGCCGGCACGAAGCCGCCCAGCTGGGCCAGGATGACGCACAGCCCGATCTGGCGCAGGATGGTGCTCTTGCCGGCCATGTTGGGCCCGGTCACGAGCAGCACCCGCTCTGCGGGATCGAACTTGACGTCATTGGGGATGAAGGCCTCGCGCGGCATGAGCCGCTCGATCACCGGGTGGCGGCACTGGCGGAGCGTGAGCGACCGGCCCTCGTGGACCTGGGGACGGACGTAGCGGTGCAGCACCGCCGTCTCGGCCAGCGAGGCCCAGACGTCCAGGCGGGCCAGCGCCGACGCCGTGCGCTGCACCCGGCCGGCGGCGCCCCCCACCCGGTCCCTGAGGGCCGTGAACAGTGCCGCTTCCCGCACGGCGATCTTCTCCTCGGCGCCCAGGACCTTCGCTTCATAGGCCTTGAGCTCCGGGGTGACGTAGCGCTCCGCCCCGGCCAGGGTCTGCCGCCGCTCGTAGTCGGGCGGCACCTTGCCCGCGTGGGCGTGGGTGACCTCGAGGAAGTAGCCGAAGACCTTGTTGAACCCGACCT
>CAZCVG010000072.1:0-12593 GCA_964501735.1 uncultured Gemmatimonadaceae bacterium
TCGCCGCCCAGACCACGTTCCCCAACATCAAGCTCTCGGGGCGGCTGCAGGAGCAGTTCTACTACTTCGGGAACGAGGATTACGCCGGCAGCACCGGTCCGCAGAGCAACTTCTTCACCCGCCGCGCCCGGATCGAGGCCCGCGGGCAGATCAACGAATACATCAGCGTCTACATCCAGCCGTCGTTCGAGGGGGGACGGTCGGTCTCGGGCAGCACCAGCTGCAGCCCGGTGGTGGTGGACAACCCGCTGCCCGACACCGTCTCGGTGAACTGCTCCTTCAGCGGCAGCGGCGGGGTGCGGCTCCGGGACGCCTGGATCGACGTGCGGCTCACCAAGCCGGAGGCCAGGACGGCGTTCATCGTGCGGGCGGGCCAGGAGAAGCGGCCCTTCAGCCGCTACGAGCTGATCTCCTCCAACAACCTGCCGTCCATCGAGCGGGGTGGCGGGCGCGGCGTCATCGCCTCACAGAGCAACGACCTCTTCGGGAGCGCCGGGTTCCTGTCCCACGACGTGGGCGCCCATGCCCGGGTCGAGCACCGGCTGGACGCCTCGGGCCGCCAGGTGGTGGTGACGGCCGGCGTCTACAACGGCCGGGGCGAGAGCGTCAACGACAACAACAACGCCAAGTCGTTCGGCGTCCGCGCCACCGCCGACGTCTACCGCCGGCTGAGCCTGGGCGGCGCGGTGTTCTCGCACGACCAGATCCTCGGCGCCGACTCGTCCTTCCGGAACACCGCGTGGGGCATTGACGCCCAGTGGGGCAAGGTGGGCGACCCGGGGCTGTTCGCGCTGGTGGAATACCTCAGCGGCGAGCGTCCGGTGGCGGGAACGCCGAGGATGACCGGCCTCCAGGGCCTGGCGGCGTACAACATCCGGATGAAGAGCCCCACCAGCTGGCTCTATGCCATCGAGCCGTCCATCCGGGTGGACATCGCCGATCCCGACACCGACGTGGATGACAACGGCTCGACCCTGGTCACGGCCGCGGTGGGATTCTACGCTTCGAGCCGGGCTCAGTTCCGGGTGGGAGTCGAGAGCCAGAGTTTCCAGGCCTCGGGAGCCAAGAGCATCACCGGCGTCCGCTCGGCGCTGACGGTCAACTTCTAGTCATGCGTGACCGGCTCGTGACCCGGACTGAGGCCGTCCGTGACGCGAGCGCGGTTGCTTCCGGCCGGGTCCGGTTGCGGGCCTGGCCGGCCATTCATATAAGGAGAGAGGCAATGTCCCTGCGTACACTGTGGTCCCGCCTGGTTGCCCTGGCCGCGCTGCTGGGGATCATCGCGACCCCTGCTGCCGCCCAGAAGCTCACCGGCGCCGGCGCGACCTTCCCCAACCCGGTCTACACCAAGTGGTTTGACGCCTACAACAAGAAGACCGGCGTCCAGATCAACTACCAGTCCATCGGGTCGGGCGGCGGCATTCGCCAGTTCACCGAGGGCACCGTGGACTTCGGCGCTACCGACGGTCCCATGAGCGCCGAGCAGATGCAGGCCGTGGCGGGCAACGTGGTCCACATCCCGACGGTCATCGGCGCGGTGGTGCTCACCTACAACCTGCCCTCGCTCGGCGCCACCAAGCTCCGGCTGGACGGGCAGACGGTGGTGGACATGTTCATGGGCCGGATCACCAAGTGGAACGACCCGCGGATCGCCGCCCTCAACCCGGGGGTCGCGCTGCCCAAGCTGGACCTGATCATCGTGCACCGTTCCGACGGATCCGGCACCACCTACGTCTTCACCGACTACCTCACCAAGATCTCGCGCGAGTGGAAGGACAAGGTGGGCTTCGCCACCTCGGTGAACTGGCCGGTGGGCCTGGGCGGGAAGGGCAACGAAGGCGTCACCCAGCAGGTCAAGCAGGTGGAAGGGGCGGTGGGCTACGTCGAGCTGATCTACGCCGTGGCCAACAACCTTCCGTTCGCGCTGCTCAAGAACGGCGCCGGCAAGTTCGTCGAGCCCTCGCTGGAGTCGGCTTCGGCCGCGGCCGCGGGTGCCAAGCTCAAGGCGGACACCGATTTCCGGGTGTCCATCACCAACGCCGCCGGTGATCAGGTCTACCCCATCACCTCCTTCACCTGGCTCCTGGTCCAGCTGGACACCAAGGACGCCCAGAGGGCCAGGCTGGTCCGGGACTTCCTCTCGTGGATGATCACCGACGAGGCCCAGGCGATGGCCGTGGAACTCAAGTACGCGCCGCTCCCGAGCGACGTACGCCGCCTGGTGGCCGACCGGGTGAAGACCCTGAAGGCCGCCGGCAAGCCGATCGCGATGAACTAGCTGGCGCCGCGCCGCAGGTTCGGGCAGGCCCCGCTCAAGGTGAGCGGGGCCTCTTCGTTTCCCGCAGGCCGTGGGCGGCGACCCGCATTCCTCCCATCCGGGGCGCCCCCCTCCCCGCCCGGTCTCTTCCGGCCCGGTCCTGCCCATTACCCCTGCCGCTGGAGGCCCGATTCCCGTTTCCAGGGCTCACGTGACATGTCCGTTACAATGCCGTGACCGAGTCAGGGGATGGCGCCGGTAGTCTCACCCCCATGTCATCCACCGTCGCCCCGGAGACCGGCGTTCCGGATTCGGCCCCGGTCCTGGACCTGTCGGGCTCGCGGGCCGGGGACCGGCTGTTCCGGAGTGGGCTGACGCTGGCCGCCCTGGCGATCCCGCTGCTGATGGGATTCCTGGTCTACGAGTTGTACATCGGCTCCCATCTGGCCATCGAGCGCTACGGGCTGGGCTTTGTCACCGACAGCACGTGGGACCCGGTGGCCGAGCAGTTCGGCGCGCTGCCCCTGATCTTCGGGACGCTGCTCTCCTCGGCCATTGCCCTCGCCATCGCCGTCCCCCTGTCCCTGGGCGTGGCCATCTACCTGACGGAATTCGCACCCCGGGTGATCCGGCAGCCGGTGGCTTTCGTGATCGAGCTCCTGGCGGCGATCCCCAGCGTGGTGTATGGCCTCTGGGGCATCTTCGTGCTGATGCCGGTGCTGCAGAAGCAGTTCTTCCCCTTCCTGCGGGACACCTTCGGCTTCCTGCCGTTCTTCACGGGCCCGATCTACGGTCCCTCGATGCTGGCGGCGAGCATGATCCTGTCGATCATGATCATGCCGTTCATCATGTCGGTGACCCGGGAGGTGCTGCTGGCGGTGCCGAACAGCCAGCGGGAGGCCGCGCTGGCGCTGGGCGCCACCCGCTGGGAGGCGGTGATCTCGGCGATCGTGCCCTACGCCCGTTCGGGGATCATCGGCGCGATCATTCTCGGGCTGGGCCGCGCGCTGGGCGAGACCATGGCCGTCACCATGCTCATCGGCAACCGGCACGAGATCACGGCTTCGCTGTTCGCCCCGGGGTACACCATGGCGGCGGTGATCGCCAACGAGTTCTCCGAGGCGGCCACCGACATCCACTTCGCCGCCCTGAGCTACGTGGCGCTGGTGCTGTTCTGCGTGACGGTGCTGGTGAACGCGGGGGCCCGGCTGCTGATCTGGCGGGTGGCGCGCGGGGCGGCGGCCGGGAGCAAGGCCCTGTGAACCGGCGGGTCCTCCGGCGGGTGGTCAGCAACCTGATGGTCGGGCTGATGCTCGTGGCCGTGGTCCTGGCCGTCCTGCCGCTGCTCCTGATCCTGGCCAACCTCATCATCAAGGGTGCCGACAGCCTGTCGCTGGCGTTCTTCACCCGGATGCCGGTGCCCGCGGGCGAGAGCGGCGGCGGCGTGCTGCACGCCATCGTGGGAACGCTCACGATCGTCGGCCTGGCCAGCCTGATCGGGCTCCCGGTGGGGGTGAGCGCCGGGATCTACTGCGCCGAGTATCCCGGCACCCGGCTGGCCAAGGCGACCCGGTTCCTGGCCGACGTGATGAACGGCACGCCGTCCATCGTGGTGGGGGTGTTCGCCTGGACCCTGATCGTGGCGCGGCAGAAGCACTTCTCGGCCCTGGCCGGCAGCGTGGCCCTGGCCATGCTGATGATCCCCATGGTGATGCGGACCACCGAGGAGCTGATCAAGCTGGTGCCGCACTCGCTCCGGGAGGCGGCGCTGGCGCTGGGCTATCCCCGGTGGCGGACCAGCATCAGCATCATCGTGCGGACCGCCTTTCCCGGCATCGTGACCGGCAGCCTGCTCGCGGTGGCCCGGGTGGCGGGCGAGACGGCGCCGCTCCTGTTCACGGCGCTCGGCAGCCAGTTCCTGAGCTTCAACATCAACGAGCCGATGGCGGCGCTGCCGCTGACCGTGTACACCTATGCCATCGGCCCCTACGAGGAGTGGCACCGCTACGCCTGGGCCACCGCCCTGGTGCTGATCCTGGTGGTCTTCGTGCTGAGCGTGGCGGCCCGGCTGGCAACCCGGCGGAAGTTCTCGGCCCATGGCTGAGGCCACCCCGCTGCTGGCCACCGACCGTCTCACCGCGATGTACGGCAAGTTCACGGCGGTGAAGGATGTCTCGGTCGGCTTCCAGGCCAACACCGTCAACGCGCTGATCGGCCCGTCGGGCTGCGGCAAGAGCACCTTCCTGCGGACGCTCAACCGGATGCACGAGCTGTCCGAGGGGGGATGGATCACGGGGCGGGTGCTGCTGGCGGGGGAAGACGTCTACGCCCGGCGGGTGAGCCCGATGCAGCTGCGCCGCCGGATCGGGATGGTCTTCCAGAAGCCCACCCCCTTCCCCACGATGTCGATCTACGACAACGTGGCGGCGGGGCTCCGGCTCAACGGCACCCCGCCCCGGGCCGAGCTGGACGAGGTGGTGGAGCGCTCGCTCCGGCAGGCGGCGCTGTGGGAGGAGGTCAAGGACCGGCTGCGGACCAGCGCCATCGCGCTGTCCGGCGGCCAGCAGCAGCGGCTGTGCATCGCGCGGACCGTGGCGCCCCGGCCGGAGGTGATCCTGCTGGACGAGCCCACCGCGTCGCTGGACCCGGCCAGCACCCAGCGGATCGAGGAGCTGGTGTTCGAGCTCAAGCGGCACTTCACGATCGTGATCGTCACCCACAACATGCAGCAGGCGGCCCGGGTGAGCGACACCACCAGTTTCTTCTACCTGGGCGCCCTGGTGGAAACGGGCCCGACCCGGCAGCTGTTCACCGCCCCGAAGCAGGAGCAGACTGAGGCCTACATCACAGGACGGTTCGGATGAGCCTGACTTCCCCGCCCAGACCGGCGGCCGCGCCGCCGCCCGACGCGCCGCTGTTGCGGACCACGCTGGCGCCGCGCAAGGCGCCCCGGGACCCGCGCGCCACCCAGTCGGTGGCCATCGAGGCGCGGGATTACCGCTTCGCCTATGGCCCCGGCGAGATGGTCCTGAAGGGGATCTCCCTGGCCATCCCGCGGCGGGCGGTGACGGCCATCATCGGGCCCTCCGGGTGCGGCAAGAGCACGTTCCTGCGCTCGATCAACCGCATGCACGACCTCATCCCCACCCAGCGGCACACCGGCGACATCCTGCTGGACGGGGTCTCGGTGTTCGCCCCCGGCACCGACCTGGTGACCCTGCGGACCCGGGTGGGGATGGTGTTCCAGCGGCCGAACCCGTTCCCCAAGTCCATCTACGACAACGTGGCGTACGGCCCGGCGCTGAACCGCCTGGTGCCGGCCCGGGACCTGCCCGACGTGGTGGAGCGCTGCCTCCGGAAGGCCGCCCTGTGGGACGAGGTGCAGGACCGGCTGGACCAGCCGGGCACCGGGCTCTCGGGCGGGCAGCAGCAGCGGCTGTGCATCGCGCGGGCGCTGGGCAACGCCCCCGAGGTGCTGCTGATGGACGAGCCCTGCTCGGCGCTGGACCCGATCGCCACCCAGAAGGTGGAGGAGCTGATCGTGGAGCTGAAGCAGGACTACACCATCGTGATCGTCACCCACAACATGCAGCAGGCCGCCCGGGTGAGCGACTACACCGCCTTCCTGGACCGCGGGGAGCTGATCGAGTTCGGCGAGACCGAGCGCGTGTTCACCACCCCGGCCAGCGACCGCACCGAGGCGTACATCACAGGGAGATTCGGATGAGCCTGGACTTGCACCGGCACTTTCACGACGAGCTGAACGACGTCAAGGTCCGCCTGCTCACCATGTCCGGCGAGGCCGAGGCGGCGCTGGGGCTGGCGGTCGAGGCCCTGCTGGAGCGCGACGTGGCCAAGGCCCAGCAGGTGATCACCGGCGACCGGGTGATCGACACCATGGAGATGGAGGTCGAGCAGACCTGCATCAACCTGCTGGCCCTCCAGCAGCCCATGGCGCGGGACCTCCGCATGCTCACCTCGGCGCTCAAGATCGCCAACGACCTCGAGCGGGTGGGCGACCACGCCGTCAACATCGCCCAGTCGGCCGAGCGGCTGGCCCAGGCCCGGCCCATCACGCCCGAGCCCGAGATCGTCGAGATGGCCCGGCTCGCCCGGGACATGCTCTCCGACGCGCTGGAGGCCTTCATCCGGGGCGACGCGGCCGAGGCCCGGCAGATCTGCCTCCGGGACGACAAGGTGGACACCTTGCACCGGTCGGTGTTCCGCATTCTCTTGACGCACATGATGGAAGACCCCCACATGATCGGCGCCGGCATGGAGCTGTTCCTGGTCAGCCGGAACCTGGAGCGGGTGGCCGACCTCGCCACCAACGTGGCCGAGGACGTGGTCTTCCTGGTCGAGGGCAAGTCCATCAAGCACCACGCCGAGGACCGCGGCGAGCCGCGGGCCTCCGGCGGCACGCGGAGCCCGTCGCGCACATGACCGTTGTCCCCCTGCCCGAACGCCGGGAGCGCCTGGCGGCGGTGGATGTCGGGTCCAACTCGATCCGGCTGCTGGTGGCCGAGTACGGCCCCAACTCCGGCCTGACCGTCATTGACGAGGTCAAGGAACAGCCCCGCCTGGCCACCGGCGTGGCCCAGACCGGCCGGCTCGACCCGGGAGCGATGGACCGCGCCATCGAGGCCCTCACCCGGATGCAGGGCGTGTGCGAGCGGCGCGGCGTCACCCGGATCGCCGCCGTGGCTACCTCGGCGGTCCGGGAGGCGACCAACGGGCCCGAGTTCGTCCGCCGGGTCCGGGAAGCCACCGGCCTCAACCTGCGGGTGATCGACGCCGAGCAGGAAGCCCACCTCTCCTACCGCTCGGTGGCCCACCACTTCCCGCTCGAGGGCGGGCGCACCGTGGTGGCCGACATCGGCGGCGGCAGCCTGGAGCTCATCGGCGCCATGGATGGCCTGGTGGAGCACAGCATCTCCCTGCCGTTCGGCGCGGTCCGCCTGACGGAACTGCACCTCGCGGGCAAGGACGACACCCGGGCGGCGGTGCGGAAGCTGCGCGACTACCTCCGGCGCCAGTTCCGGCGCAAGCTCCCCATGCGGGACTGGAGCGCCCTCACCCTCATCGGCTCGGGCGGCTCCTTTACCAACCTCGGCCGCATGGCGGCGGCCCGCCGGGGACTGCCGGTGTCCGACCCGGTGCACGCCACCGGGGTGACGGTGGGCGAGGTGGAACACCTGCTGGAGTGGCTGTCCAGCATGTCGCCGGAGCGCCGCGCCGAGGTGCCGGGCCTGAGCCCGCACCGCAGCGACATCATCCTGGCCGGGCTGGCGGTCACCGCCGAACTGCTGGACCGGATTGACGGGCGGGAGGTCAAGATCAGCGCCTTCGGCCTCCGGGAGGGGCTGCTGCTGGAGATGGCGGGCGCCGATGCCGCCCCGGCCGCGGTGGAGCCACTCCGCCTGATTCGCGAGTTCGCGGAGCGCTGCCACTCCGACCGGCGGCACGTCGAGCACGTGCGCCAGCTCGCCCTCAACCTCTTCGACCTGCTGGGCGACAAGCTCGATGCCGGCGCGGAGGAACGGGGCCTGCTGGAGGCGGCGGCGCTGCTCCACGACGTGGGCCAGCTGGTCAGCTACCGGCGCCACCACAAGCACAGCTACCAGCTCATCATGCACGGCGACCGGCTGCCCTTCTCCCCCCGGGAGCGCCAGCTGGTGGCCCTCATCGCCCGCTACCACCAGCGCACCGGGCCCAGGAAGCGGCACGCCGAGTTCGCCGCACTCCCCCGGGAGGAGCAGGCGATCGTCCGCCGCCTGGCGGCGATGCTCCGCCTCGCCGAGGGGCTCGACCGGGGCCACACCGCCATCGTGGAGAAGGTCAGCGTCGAGCTCTGCCCCACCCGCCTCACGATCAAGGCCGTGCCGCGCTACGCCGGCGCCGACCTGTCCCTCGAGTGCTGGGGCGCGGAGGAACTGGCGGACGTGCTGGCCAAGGTGATGGCCCGCGAGGTGGTGGTGGAACCGGCGGACCTGGCGAGTGTCGAGTCGGAAGGACCGGCGAGCGGGTAGGCGGATCCCGGGCGGTTCGGCGACGCTTCCCGGGGGCGCGGCCATGCCCCGCCAACCCCACGCCCCCGGGAAGCGCCCCCTCACCGCCTAGCCGACCGCCCACCCTCCCGCCCGACCGTCTTACCGTCCTCCCTCCCCCGCCAGCAAGTCCGCCAGCGTCGGCGCGTCCGGCCCGATTATGCCCGCCCAGCTCGCCGCCGCGGAGGTCCCGATCCGGTCGGCCCCCGCCCGAAGCATCGCGACCGCCATCTCCGGGGTCCTGATCCCGCCGCTGGCCTTCACGCCGAGCAGCGGCCCCACCGTCTGGCGGAGCAGCGCCACCACCTCGGGGGTGGCCCCCCCGGCGGGGTGGAATCCGGTCGAGGTCTTCACCGCCCGGGCCCCCGCCTCGACCGCCGTGCGCGCCGCCAGGGTGACCTCCCGCGGGCTGAGCGCCGCGGTCTCCAGGATCACCTTCACCGCCCGGCCCTGGGCCGCCTGCACCACTGCCTCGATCTCGTCGCCGACCTGGTCCCAGCGATCGGACCGGGCCCAGCCCAGCGCGATCACCATGTCGATCTCGGCGGCGCCGTCGGCGACCGCGAGCCGGGTCTCGGCGGCTTTCTGGGTGAGGCCGCTCGCCCCCAGCGGGAAGCCGACCACCGTGGCCACCCTGGTCGGGGAGGCGCCCACCCGCCGGCTGGCGATCCCCACCCACTGCCCGCCTACGCAGACATGGCCCAGCCCCAGCGCCATCGCCTCGTCGCAGAGGCGGGTGATCTCGGCCTCGGTGGCCTCGGGGCGGAGCAGGGTGTGGTCCACCAGCGCGCCGATGCCATGCCGGTCGCCCTGCCGGGCCAGCCAGGGGGGAAGGGGAGCCGGGCTCACCGGAACCGGAGCCTCGTGGCTTGCCGGTGCAGGGCCACCAGCTCGGGGTCACGGAAGAGGGGCAGCAGGAAGACCCCGCCGAGGAACCCGCCAACGTGGGCCCAGAAGGCGACGCCCCCACCCTCACTGGGCACGAAGCCGCCGGCCAGCTGCAGCAGGAACCAGTAGCCCAGCATGATGAACGCGGGAATCTCGAGGAAGAAGATGAACACGAAGGTGTGGATCCGTGCGCCGGGATAGAGCAGGATGTAGGCGCCCATGACCCCGCCGATCGCGCCCGAGGCGCCGACCATCGGGATGGCCGACGACGGGTTGGCCGCCACCTGCGCCGCCACCGCCGCCAGCCCGCAGAGCAGGTAGAAGCCCAGGAACCGGCCGCGCCCCATCGCGTCCTCCACGTTGTTGCCGAAGATGTGAAGGAACCACATGTTGCCGAGCAGGTGGACCCAGCTCCCGTGCAGGAACATCGAAGTCAGGGGCGCCAGCCAGGAACGTCCTTCAACCACCACGCAGGCCATTCCTCCGCCAAGCGGGATCTGGAACCCGACCGGCAGCCGCTGCAGGAACTCGCCGGGAATCAGCCCCAGCTGGCACACCGACCGGCTCAATCCCGGTTCGCTCCCCATCCCCTGCACCACGACCCAGACGGCCACGTTGGCCGCGATGAGCAGCCAGGTGACCACCGGAGTGCGCAGGGTCGGGTTGTCGTCGCGAATCGGGAACACGGCACCGGCTCGGCTGGGGTGGACAGCGGGATCGGCGGGGTCGGGCCGTCGCGATCCCGGGAACGCCGGATATTAGCTCGCCGCACGGCACGGGGCGAGATTATTGTTCGGCGATTCGCCGGGCCTCGGGAGGCGCGGTGACCGAAACCGCCCTTTTTCGCCCGCCCTCATGAGGCACTTCTCCATCCGCCCGATTCTCCCCGCGCTGTTGCTCATGGCCGCCCCCGCCCTCGCGGCGCAGGCGCCGCCGGCGGGTGCCCTGGAGATCCGCGCCGTGGCCGCGCGCCCTTCGGTACGGCCGGGCGACCAGGTGGTGATCGCCGTGGTGCTGGAGCACCGGGATGGGTTCCACACCTGGCCCAATCAGCCGGTGGTGCCGCCCGAGTTTGCCGGGGTGGTGCCGATCGCCACGACGGTGTCGGTGGGTGCGCTTCCAGCGGGGGCCGAACTCCGGCCTCTCCAGTGGCCCACGCCGGACACGGTGACGGTCTTCTACACCGGCAGCCCGGTGCCGCTGCTGTCGTACGTGGGCCGGGCGATCGTGTACGTCCCGATCCAGCTCGGCGCCGGGACCCCGACCGGGCGGGTGCGGGTCGCGGTCTCGGTGCGCACCCAAACCTGCGACGACCGGATCTGCTACTTCCCGCAGACCGTGGAGCGCTCGGCCGACTTCACCGTGGTGCCCGCCGGCCAGGAGGTGGCCGCGACCGTCAACGAGCCGGAGCTGTTCCGCGATTTCGGCATCACGGGCTTCGCGGCCACCGGGTCGGCGCCGGCACCGCCGGTCTCCATGAACGTGTTCGGCTGGTCGTTCTCGTTTGACCCCAACGGCGCGGCCGGACTGTCCCTGCTGCTCTTCCTGGCCGCCCTGGGCGGGCTGGCGCTCAACTTCACGCCGTGCGTTCTCCCGCTCATTCCCATCAAGGTGCTGGGGCTCAGCCAGGCCGCCCAGGCCCCGGCCCGGCTCCGGGTGCTCGGCCTGGCCATGTCCGCGGGGGTGGTGTTTTTCTGGCTGGCGCTGGGCGGCGCGATTGCCTTCGTGACCGGCTTCACCGCGATCAACAGCCTCTTCCAGACAGCCTGGTTTGCACCACTGGTGGGAATCATCGTGGCGGTTATGGCCCTGGGGATGTTCCGCGGAATGAGCGTCTGGCTGCCCCAGGGCATCTATCGCTACGCACCCCGCCAGGACACGGTCGGCGGCTCGCTGGCCTTCGGGGTTATGACCGCGGTGCTCTCGACCCCCTGCACGGCGCCCTTCATGGCCGGAGCGGCGGCCTGGGCCGCCGCCCAGGCGCCGGCCACCACGCTTCTCACCTTCTCGGCCATCGGCGCCGGCATGGCGCTCCCCTACCTCCTGCTCACCTTCTATCCAGGGCTCATCCGCCGGCTGCCAAAGGCTGGTCCCGCCAGCGTGGTGGTGAAGGAGGTCATCGGCCTGCTGATGCTGGCCGTGGCGGCGTTCTTCATCGGCAGCTCGGTGTCGGCCTGGTTCCAGACCCCGCCGGACCCCGCCAGCCGGGCCTACTGGTGGGCCGTGGCGGGGTTCCTGGCGGCGGCCGCCGGCTGGTTGGGCTGGCAAAGCTGGCGCCTGGCCCAGCGCCCCGGCCGGCGGTGGGCCGGCGCGCTGATCGGCGGGCTCGGCATCGTGGCGGCACTGGGGCTGGGCCGGAGCCTCAGCAGCCCGGGACCGATCGCGTGGGTGTACTACACGCCCGAGCGATTCGCGGCGGCGGTGGCCGACGAGAAGGTCATCGTCCTCGACTTCACCGCCGAGTGGTGCCTCAACTGCAAGGCCCTGGAGGCGGCGGTGCTCCATCGCGGGGAGATCGTGGCCCTGCTCGCCTCGCCGTGGGTAGTGCCGATGCGGGTGGACCTTACCTCGGACAACCCGGCCGGGAGCGCCAAGCTGCAGGAGCTGGAATGGGTGGGAATCCCCCTCCTGGCGGTGTACGGGCCGGCAACGGGCTATGGTTCGCCCCAGAAGTTCGACTCCTACACCGTCCAGATGGTGGTGGAGGCGGTGGCCGATGGCAGGGGATTGGGCGATTAGGCGGTTGGGCGGTTGGGCGGCCGCAACCGGCGCCCGCGTGCCTCGCGGAGGGCGCCGCCCGCCGCTCGGCGATCTCACCGATCCCTTGCGGCCAGGCGCCCGAACAAGAGGCATGCGGGTGCCGGAGGCGGCGCCGGACCCAGCGCCCAAACAAGGGCACCGCGCCGAGTGCCGGCCCCAATCCCTGCCATCACCGGCCTCTCGGCCCGATCCCCGCCCCGAGTCCTGCCATTTTCTGCCAATCTGGCGCGAAAACCCGGTACATCCCTTGCCCAAGGGGTATTCCGATATGCCTCGGTGGGCGCTTCCGGCCACGGAGGGCCCGCCCCCAGACCAGAAACGGAGATCCTCATGAGCTCAAAGATCATCGGCATCGACCTCGGCACGACCAACTCGGTCGTCGCGGTGATGGAGGGGGGCGACCCGGTCGTCATCCCCAACGCGGAAGGTGGCCGGACGACGCCGTCGGTGGTGGCCTTCACGAAGGACGGGGAGCGGCTGGTGGGCCAGGTGGCCAAGCGCCAGGCGGTGACCAACCCGAAGCAGACCATCTTCTCCATCAAGCGCTTCATGGGCCGGCGGATGAACGAGATCACCGAGGAAAGCCGCCGGGTGCCCTACAAGGTCGAGGCCGGCACCAACGGCCTGGCCGCGGTGGAGAT
>CAZCVG010000073.1:0-3540 GCA_964501735.1 uncultured Gemmatimonadaceae bacterium
GTTGGTGCCGCTGGCCCGGGCTCCCCCGAACGGCTGCTGCCCCACCACGGCGCCCGTGGGCTTGTCGTTGAGGTAGAAGTTCCCCGCCGCGTGGCGGAGCGCCCGGTCCGCCTCCACCAGCGCCTGCCGGTCCTGCGCGAAGACCGCGCCGGTGAGGGCGTAGGGGCTGGTGCCGTCCACCAGCGCGAGGGTCTCGGTCCAGCGCGCATCGGGATAGACGTGCAGGGTCAGCACCGGCCCGAACAGCTCCTCGCACATGGTCCGGTACTGGGGATCCTCGACCTCGAGCAGCGTGGGCTCGATGAAGAACCCCACGTCATCCCGCGCCCCGCCGCCCTGCAGCACGGTGACGCCCGGGTCCTTGCGGGCCTGGGCCAGATACCCGGTGATCCGCTCGTACGCCTTCCGGTCAATCACCGCGCCCATGAAGTTGCGTAAGTCGCGCACGTCCCCCATGCGGATCTCCGCCATCATCCCCAGCACCCGCTGCCTGACCGCCGGCCACAGGCTCCTGGGCACGTACGCCCGGGACGCGGCGCTGCACTTCTGGCCCTGGTACTCGAAGGCGCCCCGGACCAGCGCCACGGCCAGCGCGTCCACGTCGGCGCTGGGGTGTGCCAGCACGAAGTCCTTGCCGCCGGTCTCGCCCACCACCCTGGGGTAGCCCTTGTAGTGCCCCAGCTTTTCACCCACCGTCCGCCACAGGGTGTTGAATACCGCGGTGCTGCCGGTGAAGTGAATCCCCGCCAGCTCCTTGTCGGCCAGCAGCGTGTTGCTCACCTGGACCGCGTCGCCGGGGAGGAAGTTGATCACGCCGGGGGGCAGCCCCGCCTCCATCAGGAGGCGCATCACGTAGTAGTTGCTCAGCAGCGCCGAGTGGGCCGGCTTCCATGCCACCACGTTGCCCATCAGCGCGGGCGCCGTCGGGAGGTTCCCGCCGATCGCCGTGAAGTTGAACGGCGTGATGGCGTAGACGAATCCCTCCAGCGGCCGGTAGTCCATCCGGTTCCACATCCCCGGCCCCGACTCCGGCTGCTCCTGGGACAGCCGCTCGGCGAAGTGCACGTTCCAGCGCCAGAAATCGATCAGCTCGCAGGCGCTGTCAATCTCGGCCTGGAACACCGTCTTGCTCTGCCCCAGCATGGTGGCAGCATTCACCGTGGCCCGCCAGGGACCGGCCAGCAGGTCCGCTGCCTTGAGCAGCACCGCCGCCCGGTCCTCGAAGCGCATCGCCGACCAGCTCCGCCAGGCCTCCCGGCCCGACTCGACGGCCTGCGCGATGATCTTCGCATCGGCCATGTGGGCCCGGCCCAGCACCCGGCGGTGATCATGCGGACTGATGACGTCCTGCAGCTTGCCGGTGCGGATCTCCTTGCCGCCGACGATGATCGGGATGTCCGCCGTCTCGTCGGCCATGCGCGCCAGCGCCGCCTTGAGTTCGGCCCGCTCGGCCGAGCCCGGGGCGTAGGCGAGGATGGGTTCGTTGCGGGGCTTGGGGATGTTGGAGACGCCACTCATCGGACGGACCTGGTCGGGGAGGCCGGGACGTTAGCGAAGGAGCGGGGGCTGAGCAAGCTCGGCCCCCGCTCCTGTCATTCCCTGTGGGTCCCGGCTTCCTAGGGCGCCCGGCCCTTCTCCTGCACCAGACCCGGCCAGTTGCCGTCGGCCCGCCGGAGGTTGCCGGCGATGTCCTCGTTGAACCGGCGCTTCACGCCCTTGTCGTAATTGAGGATCAGCCGGCCGTCCACGATCTGCCAGGTGTCAATCTCCACCTTGGCCGTGTACCCCCGGGATACGGCCCACGCGCAGAATCCGCCGAACTGCGGAGTGTAGCGCGCCGGCTCCTGCTCGAAGGCGGCCCGGTTCTCCTCGGTGGAGAAGTGATAGGTCGCCCCGCCGTGACTGACGCTCAGTTCCGCCCGGCCCTTCACGGGCGCCCCCGCCGAGAAGAAGGAAACGGGATCGTAGCCCTCCAGGGCCACCCCGCGGGAATCAACATTGACCAGCACTCGGTCCGTGGTGGCCTGGCCGGCCAGCTCCGGCGCCGGGCCGGCGAGCAGCACCGCGGTCAGCAGCAGCAATGAACGATGGGACACGGAGACTCTCCAGGCAGGGTGGGCGGGCAACAGTGAATCTTGGGACACGCGACGCTCCAGGCAGGACCAGCCAGCAACGCCGCGGGCCGGCGGTCGGTTCCCTGCCCTTCCGGCGGACACGCCCGAACGCTAAGCTCACCCAGGCCTGTCCGGTTTTCGCCATGACCAAGTGCGCCCCTTTCCATATAGTTGCCCTCCTGTGCGCCGGACTTGCCGGCTGCGGGACCCGCCAGGGCGTGGCCACTCGGCCAGTCCAGCCACTGGACGACCTCAAGCAGGGTGAGGGCGGCACCGGCATCGGCCCGGCCGGCCCGATGACCATCGGGCAGCTCCGGGTGCTTCTCATGGCCCACGCCGACCGCACCATCGCGGCACTGGAGCGGGTGGGTGGGCCTGGCCGCACTCCCGATTCCGCCCCCGAAGCCCGCCTGGCCCTGCAGCTCTGGCGTACCAGCGTGGCTTCCGCCGCCGTGGGGCTGGCGGTCGAGCCCGATGCCGGCAACGCTCTCCTCGACCTCATGGTCTCGACCGCGGTGCAGCACCAGGTGGCGTCACGGGCCGTCGTCGCGGGCACCGGCGGGGAAGCGCTGGTCGCCGCCCTGGCGGAGCTCGAGCAGAGCGCCTGGGCCATCGGCGCGAAGGTGCACTCCGCAGAGCAACTGGCACAGCTCCGGAGCCGTGCCGGGCGCTTTGCCCAGTCGGCCGAGCCGGGCCCGACTCAGGGGCTGGTGCGGCTGGCGGATCTCCCACCCGCCCCGGGACCCGCGCTGGCCGGAGCCAAGGGGTTGTTCGCGCCGCTGGATGAGGCCAACCGGCAGATCGAGGAGACCCGCCTCCTCGGCGAGCGACTGCTCTTCCTCACCGAACGCCTGCCTCTGCTCTCACGGTGGCAGGCAGAGGCCTTCGCCGCCGGCGCCCTCGGCACGCCGGAGTCGCGCCAGGCCCTCACCGGACTGTCGGTGATGGCTTCGGGGATGGCGCGGATGGGTACCCAGATAGAGAGCCTTCCGGTAATCCTGGACCGGCAGCGCCAGAGCCTCCTGGCCGACCTCGACGCCCGTGAAGGAACCCTGCGCCGGCTGCTGCGTGAGGCCTCACACCTCGCCGAGCAGAGCCGGGCCGCGGCGGAAAGCGGCGAACGGGTCATGGCGCTCTCCGACCGCACCGCGGCGTCGCTGACCCAGACGGTCCAGGCCGTCAACCAGCTCCTGGCCGCCCTGCGTGACAGCACCGCGCCCGGCGGAGCCGTGGACCTCAACGTGGCCCACTACGCCGCCACCGTGGGTGACCTCCGGGCCGCACTCGAAGCCCTCAACAGCGCCCTCGCCAGCGGCGAGGGCATCGCGGCAGGGGGCCGGAGCCTAGTGGACCACGTGGCCTGGCGCGCCGCGCAGGTCATCCTCCTGGTGTTCCTCCTGCTCCTCGGCTACCGCTTCCTCGCCCG
>CAZCVG010000073.1:3640-7462 GCA_964501735.1 uncultured Gemmatimonadaceae bacterium
CCGCCCCGGCGTGAGCTGGAACCGGTCCACGGTGTGCCGTGCCGCCAGCCCCACGATCGGGACACCGGCATCCAGCTCCACCCGATACGGCACGCCATACGGAACCACCCGGGTCACCCGGGCCGCCAGCCGCAGTCGTCCGGGCTCATCGCCGCTCCCGCGCGCGACGAAGTGAACGTCCTCGGCCCGCAGCGCCACCAGCACGGGGCCGGCCGGCACCGGCCCCGGCGGCAGCGAGAACGCCTGGCCCCCGAGCCGCAGCGCCAGCCCCTCGGCGCCGGCCGCCTCCACGGTGGCCGCCAGCAGGTTCTCCACCCCGAGGAATCCCGCCACCTCGGCGTCGGCCGGGGCGCTGAAGACCTCCCGCACCGGGCCTTCCTGCCGCGCGCTGCCGCGGAGCAGGACCAGGGCCCGGTCGGCCAGGAGCAGCGACTCGGTCCTGTCGTGGGTGACGAGGATGGTGGTCAGGCGCGCCTCACGGAGGATCAGCTCCAGCTCCAGCGCCAGCGCCTCGCGCCCGTGCACGTCCAGCGACGCGAACGGCTCGTCCAGGAGCAGCAGCTCCGGCTCCAGCACGAACGCCCGCGCCAGGCTCACCCGGCGGGCCTCGCCGCCGGAGAGGGTGCGCGGATGCCGGGCCGCGAGCGCCCCGATGCCGAACCGCTCGAGCCATCGGGTGACCCGCCGGTGGATCTCCCCGCCGGCGTAGCGGCGGAGGCGCAGGCCGAGAGCCACGTTGTCGTAGACGGTGCGGTCGGTGAGCAGCGGATCCTGGAACACCATGGCCAGCCGGCGGCGGAGTGCCAGCCGGTCCCGTTCCCGCTCGGGAATCGTGCTGCCGAACAGCTCCAGTCGTCCCGCCCCGGGCCGCTCCAGCAGCGCGAGCACCCTGAGGAGGGTGGACTTGCCGGCCCCGTTGGGACCGAGCAGCGCCAGGGTCTGGCCCTGGGCCAGGTCCAGCCGGTGGAGGTCGAGCACCCGCTGGCGCCCGTGGGCGACCACCAGGCCCTCGGCGCGCACGACGCTCAACGGCTTGCGCTCCGCTGCTGCAGCAGGGTGAGCCCCATGGCAATGATGAAGGTCAGCCCCACCAGCACCACGCTGAGCGCGATCGCCAGGTCGAAGTTGCCCTTGCCGGTCTCCAGCACCGTCGCCGTGGTCAGGACCCTGGTGTGATGGAGGATGTTCCCGCCCACCATCATCGAGGCGCCAACCTCGGAGATCACCGCCCCGAATCCCGCGATCACCGCCGCAACCACCGACAGGCGGGCCTCCCCGACCAGCAGCACAAAGGCCTGCCACCGCGACGCCCCCAGCCCCTTGAGCTGGAGCGGGAGCCGGGGATCGAGCTGCTGGATGCCCGCCGCCGTCAGGCCCGTCACCACCGGCAGCGCGATGATCACCTGGGCGATGACAATGGCCGACGGCGTGTAGATCAGCTCCAGCACTCCCAGCGGGCCGCTCCGCCAGAGCATGAGGCTCACGAACAACCCGACCGCGACCGGCGGCAGCCCCATCCCCGCGTTGATGAGCCCCAGCAGCACCCGCCGCCCGGCGAACCGCCGGCTCGCCAGCGCCGCGCCCAGCGGAACGCCGAGGAGGACGCTGATCAGGGTGGCCGCCCCGGACACCCGGAGCGAGAGCCACATGATCTCCATGACCTGCGGGTCCCCGCGGAAGATCAGGCCGAGCGCCTGGCGAACACCGTCCACGATCAGGTCCATGCCCGGCGGCCTACGGCGCGGGAACCGGCGCGCCAGCCAGGTCGGATTCCTGGCGGCCGGCCTGGGGCACGAAGAGCGGCTGCCCGAAGCGGGCCACCCCGAAGGTCCGGATGATCGCCTGGGTCTCAGGCGCGAGCATGAAGTCGGCGAAGGCGCGCCCCCCGATCGCGTTGACCCGGGTCTGGAGCTCCGGGTTGACCTCCATGACATGGTAGAGGTTCCGCAGTTCCGGCGAGCCTTCGTGGAGGATCTCGAGGTCCAGCGTCGGCCGGAGGGCGAGGAAGGTGCCGCGGTCGCTCAGGGTGTACGCCCGCTTTTCCGAGGCGATCCGCAGCGTGGCGCCCATGCCCTGCCCCACCTGCAGGTACCAGGCGCCCGCTGGCGCGAGCCCGGTTGCCTTCCACCGGGCGAGCTCGAGGATGTTGGTCCCCGAGCTGTCCGCCCGGGAGGCGAACAGCGCGCGCCCCGTCCCCAGCCGCCGAAAGACCTCGTCCACCGCCGCGATCCCGCGGATGCCGGCCGCATCCTCGCGGGGCCCGACGATGACGAAATCGTTGGACATCACCAGCCGGCGATTGATGAAGCGGCCCTCGGCCAGGTACCGGCGTTCGAGCGCCGGCGCATGCACCAGCACCACGTCCGCCTCGCCCCGCGCGCCCATCGCCAGCGCCTGCCCCGTGCCGACGGCCACGGTCTTGAGCCGGCAGTCGCACAGCCGCTCGAACCGGGGGACCAGGCTGTCGAGCAGCCCGGAGTCCTGGGTGCTCGTGGTCGTGGCCAGGATGACATCCCGGCCCGCCTGGGCCGCGACCGTTCCGGCCCACCCGGCCGCGAGGATGAGGAGAACGCCGAGAATGCGGCGGAGGGCACGAACGGGGCGCCGCATCAGAACCTCACCTGGAGCTGGGCGAGCACGGTCCCGGTCGCCCCGGCGTTCCCGACCTCGCGGTTGATGTACGCGCCCGTGAGCCGCACGGCGGTCCCGGCCAGCAGGACATTCACGGCGCCCGTCCAGGCCCGGTTGTCCTGGGCCGGCCCGAGCGCGGGGCGCTCGAAGTCCTCGTACTTGGCGACCACCTGCACATCGTCCCGGAGCTTGACCGCGGCCAGGACCAGCCAGCCCCGGTCCCGTGCCCCGCCCATGCTGTCGCGGGCCTGCGCCAGCGCCTCGGCCCGGAGGGTGAGCCGCGGCCCCTCGTAGTTCACGTCGGCGCCGAACCGGGTGCTGTCTCCGAAATAACGGGCCACGTTCGCCCCCAGGGTCACGCGCCGGTGGAGCCGGGCCACCGCCCGGATGACGCCGAGGAGGGTGGAGTCCCGGTTGGCCGTGGTGTTGATCCCCTCGCCGTTGAACACACCCGCCAGGAGCTGGACCCGCTGGTGATGATCGTAGTCCACCATCACCCCGATATCCCGTTTCGGGGCCAGGCTGTCCACCACGGTGGCCCGGTCGGGGGTCTCGAGGTCCGCCAGCGGAGTCACGAACTCGCGGGCGAAGGGCGTCTTGAACTGCCCCGCCTGGATACCCAGGCCGTCCCGCGTCCAGCGGACATAGGCATCCTGCAGCGACACACTCGCCTTCCCGTTGCCGACGTTGCCGGTCCGGAACTCCCCCTGCAGCCGCCAGGAGAAGCCCCGTCCCACCGGCCCGGAGGCAGCCAGTCGCGCCCGGTTGATCGTCGCGGCCAGGCCCACCCGCTCCTGCCAGGTTTCCCGGGCCTGGAGGTAGCCGCTGAGCCGCACCGCCGGCACCGCCGGCCCCTGCTGGGCCGCGGCCGGACCCGCCAGCAAACCGAGCCCGCAGACGAAGACACGCCGGAGAAGGCCAGGAGGCATAGGCACCATTGGGGTTCGGGGAGAGAGGCGACAGGACGCGGGGAAGTTGCTAGGTTCCGGTCCGATAGGCAACGTGCTGCCTATCGCTCACCCCCGGAGACCCATGCATCGCCTGGTGCTGCTCGCGTCCCTCGCCCTCCTCCCCGGCCCGGTCCTGGCCCAGGGCCCGGTCCTCACCCTCGACGGCCAGGTGCGCCGCCCGGGCCCCCGCGATACCACCGCCCTGGCGCGCTTCGGCGCCGACACCCTGACCCACACGGTG
>CAZCVG010000073.1:7562-12448 GCA_964501735.1 uncultured Gemmatimonadaceae bacterium
CCCTCGCCCCGCGCCACGAAGTGCAGCGCCACCACGCTCCCGAGGTCGGTCTCCCCCACGATGGACCCGCTCACCATGTTGGTCCGCCGCTCCCCGGCCGGTCCGGGCCGGTCCTTCCGCATCAGGCGCACGTTCTCCGGCCGCACGAAGAACCCGACCCGCGCCCCGGGGGCCGGACGGTCGGGCGATTCCCGCCAGTTGGCCGCCACCAGCTCGTGGCCGCGCCACTTCATGTGGATGAACTCCGGCGTGGCCTCGAGCACCGTCCCGTCGAGCACGTTCCGGATGCCGAGAACCGATGCCACCGCCGGGGACGCCGGCCGGGCGAGCACCTCGGCCTTGGCACCGGACTGCAGCACCTGGCCGCGATCGTAGATGACGATCTGGTCGGCCAGCTGGCAGGCTTCCGCCAGGTCGTGGGTGACCACGATGGCCGTCTTCCCGAAACCCCGCAGCGCCACCTGGAGATCGTTCCGCAGGGCCCGGCGGAGCGGGCTGTCGAGCGCGGCCAGCGGCTCGTCCAGCAGGAGCAGGTCGGGGTCCACCGCCAGGGCGCGCCCCAGCGCCACCCGCTGCTGCTGGCCGCCTGACAGCGCCGCCGGGCGGAGGCCGCGCACGTCGGCCAGGCCGAGCCGCTCGAGCATCTCGGCGGTGCGGCGGCGGCGGGCGGCCCGGGTGTCCTGGTTGAGCCCGTAGGCGATGTTCTCCTCGACTGTCAGATGCGGAAAGAGCGCGTAGCCCTGGAACACCACGCCGAGGCGCCGGTCGCGCACGGCCTGGTTGATCCCGCGGGAGGAGTCGTAGATCACCCGGCCGCGCACCCGCAGCACCCCCCCATCGGGCCGGGTCAGCCCGGCGAGACACTGCAGGGTCAGGCTTTTCCCCGCGCCGGAGGGACCGAACAGCGCGACCACCCCCTCCTCCGCCTGCCAGCGGACATCCAGCGTGAAGCCGGGAAAGTGCTTGAGCAGCTCGACCGAGAGCATCAGGCGGGTGTCCGGGAGCCGGTGAGCCGGCCGACGAAGACCAGCAGGATGGCCACGACGATCATCGTCATCAGCGAGAGCTGGTGCGCCGCCCCCAGCCGGTTGGCCTGGACCTGGTCGTAGATCGCCAGGGGGATCGTCTGGGTCCGCCCGGGAATGTTGCCCGCCACCATGAGCGTGATGCCGAACTCGCCCACCGCCCGGCAGAAGGCCAGCATCGTCCCGGCGACCACGCCCCGCCAGCCCAGCGGCAGGGTCACCGTCCAGAAGATGCTCCACTCGCTCCGCCCCAGGGTGCGGGCCGCCTGCTCGAGGCGGCCATCCACCAGCTCGAACCCGGCCTCGGCGGCGCGGGTGAACATCCCGAAGGATCCGGCATAGGCCGCCAGCACCGCCGCCTTCCAGGTGAAGGCGAGTTCGATGCCCCAGCTCTCCAGCAGCCCGCCCACCGGGCCCTGGCGGCTCACCAGCACGAGGAGGTAGTAGCCCAGCACCGTGGGGGGAAGCACCAGCGGAAGCACCAGGGCGGTCTCCAGGAGGGTGCGGCCGGGAAAGCGATGCCGCCCCAGCAGCCAGGCCAGCGGCAGGCCCGTGCACACGGTGAGGAGGGTGGCCAACCCGGCCACCTGGAGCGAAAGGATGACGGCCGGCATCAGCGGGCGGGGGGACGGGTGAAACCGTTGGCGGCCATGACCGGCCAGCCCTGCGGCCCGGTGACGAACGCGACGAACTCGGTCGCGGCGCGCGACCGCCGGGAGCGCGCCCCGACGGCGGCCGCCTGGTCAATGGGGCGGTGCAGCCGGTCGTCCACCAGCAGGTGGCCGACCTCGGTCGCCTGCACCACCGATGGGCCCACCAGCCCCGCCTCCACCGCGCCGGTCTGCAGGTACTGCAGCGCCTGCCTGACATTTTCGGCGATGACCAGCTTGGGCTCGACCCGCGGCCACAGCCCGCTCGCCTCGAGCACCTCCCGGGCGGCCTGCCCATACGGCGCCGTCTCCGGGTTGGCGATGGCGACCCGGCGCACCTCCGGCCGCAGCACATCCTCCAGCCGGAACAGGGCGGCGCCGTACTTCGGCCAGGCCAGCGCCAGCCGGCCGCGGGCGTAGATGGTGCGGGTGCCGGGCACCAGCGCGCCCGAGGCGATCAGCCGGTCCACATACCCGACGTTGGCGGAGAAAAACGCGTCCACCGGCGCCCCGCGCTCGATCTGCAGGGCCAGCGACGCCGAGGCCCCGAAGACCAGCGTGACCACGACCCCGGTCCGGCGCTCGAACCGGGCCGCGATGTCCTCGAATGGGTGGGCCAGGTCGGCCGCCGCGAACACGGTCAGGGAATCCTGGGCCACCAGCCGGGCTGGCGGCTGCCACGCGAGCAGGGCCGCCAGGCCCAGGAGAGGGGCCAGCCGGCGGCGAAGCCGCTTCACGCCTCCCTCCCGATCATCACCTCGGTGGACTTGACCACCGCCAGCACCTCCTCGCCCGCGGCCAGCCGGAGCCGCTCGGCCGAGGCCCGGGTGATCACGGCCACGAGTTCCTGCCCGCCCACGTCAATCGCAACCTCGCTCATCAGGCCATCGGTCCTCAGGTGGAGTACCCGGCCCCGGAGCTGGTTGCGGGCGCTCAGCTCGACCGTCCGGGTGACCGGCGTGCTCGACTCACCCAGCAGCGCTTCGATCCGCGACCGCGGGAAGAGCCACTTGCGGCCGACCCGAACCGCGGGAAGCCGGCCGGAACGGGCCAGTGCCTGCACACGTTTGACATTGAGCCGGAGCAGCCGGCCGGTTTCCTGGGCGCTGAGCAAGTCCATGGCGAACCTCATTGTTCCTCACCACCGACGGGCGAGGGAACACTAGGTTATCCAGGGAAACACAAAGCGCAAGACTCGGGGGTCGGTGGGGTCAACGGCTCAGGCGGGTAATGCGCTGGAAGGACCGGTCCGACAGCCGGTGCATCTCCTTGCGCCAGCGGGCGAACATGCGGACAAGCTGCCGGGCTCGTGGGGTCAGGCGGGCGCCGCCGTGCTCCCGCCCGCCGCGTGTCGTGGCAAGGACCGGCGCGCCCAGCACCGATTCCATCCGTCTGATGCGATTGAGGCAGGTGCGATAGCTCCAGCCCACCGCCTCGCCGGCGCCGCGAATCGTGCCTTCGCGGTCCACCGCCTCGAGGAAATGGAAGTAGTTGGGGCCCATCAGGAACCCGCCCTTCCACACCAGCCACACCTTGATGCGGGGAGAGAGATCGGCGCGGGAGAAGTTGGAGGGCATTGGTCCCCAGCGGCGTGCGTCGATGAATGACTCGCGAAACAGACCGGCTGCCTCTCCAGGCCCGGAAGGGCAGGCGGGGGATCCCGGAGGCGAGCGCCTGGTGACTCCCGCACCGGCCCGGCGCTACGCGCGCTCAGGCGCCTGGGAGATCGGAGTGATCAGGTCGAGCAGCTGCATCACGTCCACCGGCTTCCGGAGCACCCCGCGGGCGCCGTGCCGGGCCGCCTCCTCGTCCACCGTCGGGGAGCCGTCGGCGGTGACGACATAGACCGGGGTTTCCCGGGTCGGCTCGTAGCCCCGCAGGTGCCGGATCATGAGCTGCCCGCCCCCCGAGGGCATGTGCCAGTCCACCAGTACCAGCCGGGGACGGTGTTTCTGCGCCGCCATGAACCCCTGCTTGGCATCGTAGGCGGCGACACAGACCACGCCCCGGCTGGCCAGGGCGGCCTTGAGGAGCCGGATCATGTCGGGGTCATCGTCCACCACGAGCACGCACGGCGGGGGCGAAACCGCCTGCGGGCGGCTCCCGGCCTCCTGGTCCCCGGACTCTGGACTGCCTGACTCGGCGGATTGGCTCACGGACTCTCCGTCGTCGCTGGGCGCTGTTCCAATCTAGTCTCGACGCCGCAGGCGGAGCTCTGAGGGATGCCGGTCATTGGGCGTCCCGAGAGGTACCAGAGTCTCGACGTCGCTACCTGAAACATGATGCTGCCAAGGCATTTGCCTGCCGAATCTTATACCGGCCGTGGCCGACTTTCACCCACTTCGGGTCTCCGCAAGGGGGGTGGACAGACTGCGGGGTCCAGCGCCAGACTGGCTGTGCGGCGCCTGCTCCGGTGGGTGGCGTGTTTGATTCCCCGGACAACCCGGGGGTTCGATCTCGCGACTGACGACACCCTTGAGTCGCGACCCCTGTCAGCGGGGGGGGCGAGGTGAGCCTGGGGAGACAGCGAAGACCGCTGGCTCGAACGGCCGCCAGACCGAGGCCCGCTCCACAATGAAAAGAGGAGTTTGTGAAAGTCCTGGTGTTGGGCTGTGGCGCGGTGGGGACCGTGTCCGCCCTCAAGTTCGCCGCCGAGGCGACGGTAGCGCAGCTCATCGTGGCAGACGCCGTTCCGGGCCGGGCTGAACAGCTGGCTGATCGGATCGGCCGCCCGCATGTGCGGGCCCTCACTCTCGACGCGGGCAATCGGGTCAGCGTGGCCCGCGCCCTGCGCGACACCGGCAGCACCATCCTGCTCAATGCCGCCCTGCCCGCCACCAACCTGGTGGTGATGCGCGCCTGCCTGGACGCGGGCTGCGATTACATCGACATGGCCTCGGGCGGGGCCGAGGATGACGGCATCCCGAAGCTGATGGACCAGTTCGCGCTGGACGCGGAGTTCCGCGCCGCCGGCCGCCTGGCCCTGCTCGGCATGGGGGCCGACCCGGGGACCTCGAACGTGTACGCGGCCTACGCCGCCAAGCACCTGCTCGACGAGGTCACCGAGCTCCGGGTGCGCGACGGCGACAACTCGGTCTGTGATGGCCACAGCGGCTTCCTGGCCACCTTCAGCCCGTGGGTCTTCATTGACGAGTGCACCTGCGGCGCCATCTCCTGGCGGGACGGGAAGTACCACCTCGAGCCGGCGCTG
>CAZCVG010000074.1:0-12311 GCA_964501735.1 uncultured Gemmatimonadaceae bacterium
AGAAGCTCAAGGTTCTCTCGATCGCGCCGCTGCTCGCAAAGGCGATCGGCTACACCCACAGCGACCAGTCGGTCAGCTCGCTGTTCGACTGACGAAGGACCAGACCATGGCACAGCAGGCCTCGCTCCAGGCAGAACCCCGCGCCACCAGCGGCAAGGGCACTGCCCGCTCCCTCCGCCGCAGCGGCAAGATCCCGGCGGTCATCTACGGCCACCACCGGCAGCCTGAAACCCTGGCGGTGGACAGCGCCGCCTTCCTCAAGCTGCTCGGCACCATCACCGCCGGCAGCACCATCCTCGACGTGACGGTGGGGACCGGCGCCCCGGTCAAGGCGCTCATCCGCGAGATCCAGCGGAACCCGCTCAAGGCCACCGACATCCTGCACGTGGACCTCTACGAGGTCAGCGCCAACGAGAAGATCACCCTCGAGGTGCCGGTCCACATCGTGGGCACGGCTGACGGGGTGCGCAACTTCGGCGGCGTGCTGGACCAGGTCCTGCACAAGCTGCAGATCCGGGTCTTCCCGGCCGACATCCCGGCCAGCATTGACGTGGACGTGACCGCGCTCGGCATCGGCAAGTCCATCTTCGTGCGGGACATCAAGCTCGAGAAAGTCGAAGTCCTCAACGAGCCCAGCCTGCCGGTCTGCTCGGTGGTGGCGCCCCGGGCCGAAGAGGCGGCCACACCGGTGGCCACCGCCGAGGCCACGGCGGAGCCCGAGCTCATCCGCAAGGTCAAGCCCGAGGACGAGGCGCCCGAAGAGAAGGCCTAGCCCCTGCGGACCATCATCGGCCTGGGCAACCCCGGCCCCGAGTACGAGACAACCCGGCACAATGCCGGGTTTCTCTTGGCCGATCACCTCGCCGCCCGCTGGCACTTCCCGCCCTTCCGGCGGGTGCCCGCCGCCCGGGAGGCGCGGGGACCGGTGGCCGGCCGCGAGGTGGCGCTGCTCAAGCCCCAGACCTACATGAATCGCAGCGGCACCGCGCTGGCGCCGCTCAGGTCCCTGCCCGGCTTCGATCCCGCCACCGACCTCCTCATCCTGGTGGACGACTTCGCCCTGCCGCTCGGCCGCTTCCGGCTGCGGGGCGCCGGTTCCGCCGGGGGGCACAACGGCCTGAAGAGCATCGAGGGCTCACTGCGCCGCCAGGACTACGCCCGGCTCCGCATCGGGATCGGTCCGCTGCCCGCGGGAACCGGCGACACCGCCGATTTCGTCCTGGCCGAGTTCACCCCCGAGGAGCGCGCCGCGCTCACCGGCCTGCTCGACCCGATGGCCGAGGCGGTGGAGTGCTGGCTGGAGGAGGGCATCGAGGTCGCCATGAACCGGTTCAACTCGTAGGGACCGCCCGGAAAGACCATCATGCTTCGTCTCGGTATCGTCGGCCTCCCCAACGTGGGCAAGTCCACCCTGTTCAACGCCCTCACCTCCGCGGGGGCGCTGGTCGCCAATTACCCGTTCGCCACGATCGAGCCCAACACCGGGGTGGTGACCGTGCCGGACCCCCGGCTCGATGCCCTGGCCGCGATCGTCAAGCCGGAGCGCACCGTGCCCGCCGCGGTGGAGTTCCTCGACATCGCCGGCCTGGTGAAGGGCGCCAGCCAGGGGGAGGGCCTGGGCAACCAGTTCCTCGCCAATATCCGCGAGGTGGACGCGGTGGTGCACGTGGTCCGCGCGTTCGATGATGACGACATCCAGCACGTCATGGGCTCGGTGGACCCCGCCCGCGACCGCGAGGTGATCAACATCGAGCTGCAGCTGGCCGACCTGCAATCGGTGGAAAAGCGGCTCGACAAGGCGGCCCGGGCCGCCAAGTCGGGAGACCCGCAGGCCCGCATCGAGGCCCGGCTCCTGACCCAGCTGCGGGACGCCCTGGCCGACGGCAAGCCGGCCCGGAGCGTGGTGCCCACCGACGAGGAGATGGCCGCCTACCGGAACTTCAACCTGCTCACTGCCAAGCCGGTGCTCTACGCGGCCAACGTCCTGGAGACCGAACTCGCCGGCGGCAACGCCCATGTCGAGGCGCTCCGCGCCGCCGTCGCGGCGTCCGGCGAGGACGCCGAGATCGTGATCTTCTCCGGCAAGGTGGAGGCCGAGCTGGCGGAGCTGCCCCCGGAGGACCGGGGCGAGTTCCTGGCCTCCCTCGGCGCCACCGAGTCCGGGCTCGACCGCCTGGCTCATGCCGCCTATCACCTGCTCGGCCTGCAGAGCTACTTCACCGCCGGGGAGAAGGAGGTCCGCGCCTGGACCATCCACAAGGGCGACAAGGCCCCGGCGGCCGCGGGGGTGATCCACTCGGACTTCGAGAAAGGGTTCATCCGCGCCGAGACGGTGGCCTATGCCGACTTCGTGCGGGTCGGAGGATGGAAGCCCGCCCGCGAGCAGGGTCTCGCACGGGCGGAAGGGAAGGAATACGTGGTGCAGGACGGCGACGTGCTGCTGTTCCGCTTCAGCAGCTGACCCCCGCCCGGCGGGAGGCTACTCCCGCACCGGAGCCAGCCGGCTGGTGGCGTTGAGCGTGGAGGCGTGGAGGTTCACCGCCCTGCCCACCCGGAAGCCGAACTGGCCGTCGAGCGACAGCCCCTCCAGCGGCAGAATCAGGACATCCAGCCCGTTGGCCTTGAACACCGCCTCCGTCCGGGACACGGTCAGCCGAAGCACGTTGCGCACTACTGCTTTGGGGCTGCCCTGGCGCACCGCGTCGGCCGGCCGCCAGTCGGACAGCATGCGCGAGCTGCCGCCCGCGTGCTGCCAGGCCGCCACCGCTCCATCCCCGCGCACCGCGAAGACCACGTAGGCGGGCGCGGCCCCGTCGAGGTCCTTCCCCGCCACGAAGAAGCCGTACTCGCCATTCAGGGAGTCGGGGAACAGGAAGATCTCCGACTCCAGCACGTAGTTCCCCTCGAGGAAATAGCGCGGCTCGAACAGCAGCCCGCCCGGACCCATCGTTACATGCCAGCCCGGGGCCATCTGCACGAAGCGGAACCCGCCCTCCGGCACCTGCTGGGTGTTGGTGATAGTGGCCGGCGCGTCGGTCACCCAGCGCCAGGTCGGCGGAATCGGCAGGCCCTGCGCCGAGGCCTGCGGGGCGAGGCCGCAGGCGGCGGCGAGCCCGAGCGTGCAGAACATTCCGGTTCTCCGCATGGCGATTCTCCGTGGTTGAAGGTCCGGCAGGTTCGATGCGCCTTCGGGTCCGGCCGGGTTGATGGCCAGGCGCCTGGTCAGGCCGGCTGTCCCGGGGCCCGGCCGAATTTCTGGGTGGCGTACCCCACGATGATCCCCACCATCGAGCCCGGGATCATGATCTCCCAGAAGTACTGCTTGCCGGTGGCCGGGTCCACGGCCAGCGCAAACGGCAGGGCCATCAGCGCCGCCACCACCAGCCCGACCAGGATCCCCAGCGGGAGGTTCTGGAGCTTTCGCGCCACGAAACCGATGATCAGCCCGGCCACCAGGCCCTTGCCCATCGAGCCGATGATGATGCCGACGATGCCGGGCGCCACCTCCGGCGCCGACACGAGGGCACTGAGGCCGTCCAGGGCCCCCAGCGCACCGCCAAGAACGAGACCGAGCACCGGCTTGTTCATCACCGACCTCCGGAAAGAGTTGGGACGCCTGGGTGGTCCTGCTACGGTATTACCCCCCTGGGCCCAGTCCTTTAAAACCCCCGCCCGGCCAGGAAGACCAGCCGCATGACGAGGTAGGCCAGGACCAGCAGGATCGCGGTCTGGTACTTCTGGTACAGCCGCCCGGCCCGCTCGAGCGCGGTCTCCCGGTGCGCCAGGACCGGTACGGCGTCGAGGTAGCGCGTCAGGTCGGCGGCCAGGTCGGCCACCCCGGGGTACCGCTCGTCGATCCGCGGCATGGTGGCCCGCCGGATGATCGAAGCCATGGGGGCGCGCGGTGACCCGGGGAGCACCGCCCTGAGCATCGCGCCGAGGGCGTAGACGTCGGAACGGGCCTCCACCTCTCCCGTCCCACCGGCCTGTTCCGGCGGCATGAATCCGGGGGTGCCCAGAACCGCCCCGGCGCCCGTGTCGGTGCCGCCCTCCGGAGCCGGACCGTGGCCTCCCGCAGGACCGGTTTGCTCCAGGATCCGGGCGATGCCCCAGTCCAGGACCAGCACCTCCCCGAACGCGCCGACCATGACGTTGGCCGGCTTGAGGTCTCGGTGGATGATCCCCCGCGCGTGGGCGAACCCGACCGCGTCGCACACCTTCAGGAAGGCCCGCAGTACTTCGCTCTCGCTCCGGTCCCGCGCGTACGCATCGAGCCGGGTGCCGCGCACCAGCTTCATGACATAGAACACCCGGCCGTCGGCCAGCAATCCCGCATCATGCACCGGCACGATGCCGGGGTGCTCCAGCCGGGCGAGAATCCGGGCCTCCTGCCCGAGGCGGCGGGCCAGGTCGGGACCTTCGAGTTCGAGCCGCAGGACCTTGAGGGCCACCTCCCGCTCAAGGGTAGTGTCGCGGGCCCGGTAGACCCGGCCCATCCCGCCTTCGCCGAGGAGTTCCAGGACCTGGTAGCGGCCACCTGCCACTTCGGGGGCATCGAGCATTCGCTGCAGCCGCCGCACGGTGGCGTCAGAGAGCCGGGTCACGGCGGATCCACGCCGAGGAGTTCCCGGGCCTCCTCGCGGAACTCGGCCTCGCTGCCGCAAATGGCGCGGAGCTGCTCGAGGACCAGCCGCCGGAATTCCCGGCGGGCCCAGGCGAGATGATTGGTCACCTGGGTCACCGGAAGCCCGAACTCGCCGGCCAGCTCCTTGTACGATGGCCGGGCCGCGTCTTCCATCGGCGCCAGGTCGTAGCGCTCGAACAGCCGGAAGCGGACGTCATGCCCGCCGGAAGCGGCCAGCTCCCGCAAGGCGCCCACCGCCACAGTGAAGAGCGCCCGCACCCACTCGCGGTGGAACTGCTCCTCGGCGTCCGCCGTGGCGGTGCCGGCCATGGCCGCCAGTTCGTGCTCGGCCCCCGCGAAATCGAGCGACAGCATCGTGGCGCCGCCGCCGCGCTTCAGCCGGCCGGCGGCCCGCCGGGCATTAGCGGCGAGATGATCCAGGCAGCCGCGCAAGTAGGTGCGGAAGCGGGCCTCGTGCGGGTCGTAGGCCGCCAGCAGCCCACTGGTGAGTGCCCGGGCGAAGAATTCCTGGGTGAGGTCCTCGGCATCCTCCCGGGTAGCCTGCCACTTGCCGCGGAGGTGAAAGTAGACCGGGCGCCAGTAGATCGTGACCAGCATGCCGACCGCCCGCTCTCGCTCGGCCTGGTCCGCCGAACCGAGGGCATCGATCAGCGAGAGCCGGGTCGGGGGAAAGCCCCGCGGGGCGGACTCGGGGCTGCGGGGACCGGCGGTCATCCCGGAATAGTGCAGCCAGCCCGCGCGTTGTCCAAGGCTCCCGACCCGGGCACTTCTGGCCGGGCCCGGCCCGGCTGTATACTTATGCCTCCCGGCTCTCCTCACTCCGGCGCCACCCGCTGGCGCCGCTCCTTTTCGGTGGATCCTCGACGCATGAGCCTTGCCGGCAGCGGGGCCCTCGCCCCATTCAGTCCCGATTCCGCCCTGGCGCGCTCGCCGGAGATTGCCCGGGAGAGCGCGGCCTTCCGCGAGGTGCTGGCCGAGATCGGCCGGGTGATCGTAGGCCAGCAGGTGCTGCTGGAGCGGCTGCTCATCGGGCTCCTGGCCGACGGGCACCTCCTGCTCGAAGGCCTGCCCGGACTGGCCAAGACCCTGGCGGTCCGGACCCTGGCCGCCACCATTGACTGCGACTGCCGCCGGGTGCAGTTCACCCCCGACCTGCTGCCCGCCGACCTGCTCGGCACCCTCATCTACAACCAGCGGGCCGGCGACTTCACCGTCCAGAAGGGCCCCATCTTCACCAACATCCTGCTGGCCGACGAGGTGAACCGCGCCCCGGCCAAGGTGCAGAGCGCGCTGCTGGAGTGCATGCAGGAGCGGCAGGTGACCATCGGCGGGGAGACCCATCGACTGAGCGAGCTGTTCCTGGTGCTGGCCACCCAGAACCCGCTGGAGCACGAGGGCACCTACCCGCTGCCCGAGGCCCAGGTGGACCGGTTCCTGTTCAAGCTGGTGGTGAGCTACCCGACCCGGGCGGAGGAGCGCGAGATCATCGACCGGATGACCGACCGCGACGAGCCGACCACGCGGGTGGTGATCCACCCCGACAGCGTGCTGCGCTGCCGGGAGATCGTCCGGGGCATCTTCGTGGACGAGAAGATCAAGGAGTACGTCCTCGACCTCGTGGCAGCGACCCGCGACCCCGCCGCCCGGGGGCTCAAGCACCTCAAGGCCCTGATCCAGTTCGGCGCCTCGCCCCGCGCCGGGATCAACCTGGTCAAGGCCGCCAAGGCCCACGCCTTCCTCCAGGGCCGGGCGTACGTGCTCCCCGAGGACATCAAGGCCATGGCCCACGACACCCTGCGCCACCGCCTCATCCCGACCTACCAGGCCGAGGCCGACGGAGTGAGCGCCGACCAGATGATCGACCAGATCCTGGCCGCGGTGCCGGTGCCCTGACCTCGCCTCCCCGGCACCGCCGGGGCGCCTCACCATGACCGTGCTCTCCCCCGCCCTGCTGGAGCAGGCCCGCCGGATCGAGATCGCCACCCGGGACCTGGTGCGCGACCTCGTCGCCGGCGATTTCGCCAGCATCTTCCGCGGCCGGGGCGTGGAGTTCACCGAGGTCCGGGAGTACCTCCCCGGCGACGACGTCCGCACCATTGACTGGAACGTCACCGCCCGCCTCGGCACCCCCTACGTCAAGCGGTTCATCGAGGAGCGGCAGCTCACCCTGATGCTGCTGGTGGACGTGAGCGCGTCCGGGGAGTTCGGCACCGCTTTGCGGACCAGACGGGACCTCACCGCCGAGCTGTGCGCCGTGCTGGCGCTGTCGGCCGCGCGGCACCGCGACCGGGTGGGCGCGGTGTTCTACTCGGACCGGGTCGAGTGGTCCTCGCCCCCCAGGAGCGGCCGGGGCCAGGCCATGCAGGTGGTCATGCAGGCGCTGGGGCTGGCGCCGGCCGGCCGGGGCACCGACCTGCCCGGGGTGCTGCGGGCGGTGGAGCCGCTGCTCCGCCACCGCTCGCTGGTGGTCGTGATCTCCGACTTCCTCGATCCGGCCCAGTGGCCGGCGCTGGAGCGCCTCTCCGCCCGGCACGATGTCGTGGCGCTGCAGCTCACCGATCCCCGCGAGCGGGAACTGCCCGATGTCGGCCTGGCGACCCTCTGGGATCCCGAATCGGGCGACTGGCTGGTGGCCGACACCGCCGACCCGGGCCTCCGGGAGCGCTTCCGCGAAGCCCGCGCCGCCTATGACGACGCGCTGCAGGCCCGCTGCACCGAGCGGGGCATTGACCTGCTCCGCCTGGACATCACCCAGCCCTACGGCGTGACCCTGGCGGCGTTCTTTAGCCGCCGCACGGCGCCCTATGGCTGAGCGCCGGCGCGCCCCGGCCATCTGGACGGCACTCGCCCTCCTGGCGGCGAGCCCGGGCGCCGGCGCCGCCCAGAGCCTGGACCTCACGCCGGACCGGCCCCGTGCGCTCCTGGGCGACGAGATCACCCTCACCCTCCGGGTGCAGCTCCGCCCCGGGCAGGAACTGCTCGACCTGACGCCGCGCAACATCCTCCCGCCACCGGCCGGGGTGCGCGTGCTGGAGATCGACTCCCTGCGCCCCGTCGGGGAGGGAGAGTTCTCGGGCCGGGTCCGGATGGCCTTCTTCCGGGTCGGCCCCCAGCCCATCCCCACCTTCTCGGTGCTGTTCCGGCCGCGGAGCGGGGCGCTGCCTGACACACTGGTCCACGCCCCCGTGGCCATGGAGATCGGGTCGCTGCTCCCGGCAGGCAATCCCGCCCTCAAGGACATCCGCCCGCTGCAGGTCATCGGCGGGCCCGCCTGGGGGCCGGCCGTCCTGCTCGGCGTCCTGACCGCGCTGGGATTCGCGTATCTCTGGGTCCGCGGTCGGCGCCACGCCCGGACCCCGCGCGACGCCGCCCCTCCGCCGCCCCTGGACGCCGGGCCATTCGACCGGGCCATGCGCCAGCTGGCGGCGCTGGAGCAGCAGGCCATCGCCAGCGGCAACGGCGCCCTGCCGTTGTATGCCGACGTGGCCGGCGTGCTGCGCCGGTGCCTGCTCGATTCCGGGGCCCTGCGCCATGAGGGGCTGACCACCCAGGAGGCGGTAAGCCACCTGCCGCCGCCGCTCTGCCTGGACGACAGCGGGGAACGGCTCCACCTGCTCCTCGCCGACGCCGACCTGGTCAAGTTCGCGCGGGTGCGCCCCGACCTCCCGGCCGCCCTGGCGCATCTTGAACGAGCCCGTCAGCTCCTGGCGGCCTGGAAGCAAGCGACCGCGGCGGCCGGGGAGCCAAGGCCGTGAGGTTCGCCTCTCCGTTCTTTCTTGCCCTCCTGCTGGTGCCGCTCGGCCTGGCCTGGCAGCGGTGGCGCGCGCGGCGGCACCCGCCCGCGGAGCGCCTGGCCTTCCCGGTGCTCCGGCTGGTCCGGGCCGCGGGCACCACCGCCCGAAGCCGGTGGCACCGGCTCCCGGCGGCCCTCGCACTCGCTGGAACGGTCCTCCTGATCAGCGCGCTGGCACGGCCCCAGGTGCCTGGCGACGCCGACCCGACCCGGGTGCGGTCGCGCAACATCATGCTGATCCTCGATGTCTCGAGCAGCATGAAGGCGACTGACTTCCAGCCCGGCAACCGGCTCGCGGTGGCCCGCGACGTCCTGCGCCAGTTCATCAAGGGCCGCCAGGGCGACCTCATGGGACTGATCGTGTTCTCCAGCCGGGCCTTCGTGCAGGCGCCGCTCACCACGGACATTGACGTCCTCGACCGGCTGGTAGGCCAGGTGGAGATCGGCATGCTGCCCGATGGGACGGCCATCGGCACCGCCATGGCGCTGGGCCTGAGCCAGCTCAAGACCCTCCCCGCCAAGGCCTCCGTGGTGGTCCTGATCACCGACGGCGCCAACAACACCGGCGAGCCGACCCCGCGCCAGGCCGCCGAGGCGGCCAAGGCGCTGGGTATCCGCATCCACACCATCGGGGTCTCCTCGCCCGACACGACCTCCATCGCCCTGAACGGGGTCTGGAGCCTCCGGAGCCTCTCCGGCCGGCTCTCCACCCGCGATGAGGCCGCCCTCAAGGACATCGCCGCCCGCACCGGCGGCCAGTACTACAAGGCCACCGACCCCGAGATGCTCAAGCAGGTCATGGCCGAGATTGACCCGATCGAGCGGATCGAGGTCGAAATCAGCGAGACCCGCAGGTACCACGAGCTGTTCCCCTGGCTGGTCGCGGGGGGCGTGGCGCTGCTGCTCCTCGAGATGCTCCTCCGCGCCACCTGGCTGAGCCGCCTGCCATGAGCCTCTTCGCGACTCCCGGCGCGCTGATCCTGCTCCTGGTGCTTCCCGCCCTGTGGCTGCTTTTCCGGGCGGCCGGGCGCACCCGGCAGGACTCGCTGTCCCGCTTCGGCAACCCGGCGCTGCTGGCCCGGACCTCGGTCCTCTCCCGGCCGGAGGCGCCGTCCTGGCGGCGGACGCTGCGCTGGATCGCGCTGGCGGCCGCAGTCGTGGCCCTGGCCCGCCCCCAGTGGGGCCGCCAGTCGGCCGAGATGGCCCGCACCGGCCGGGACCTCATCGTGGCGCTGGACCTCTCCCGGTCCATGCGGGCCGAAGACGTGGGCCGGGACCGGCTGTCGCTGGCCAAGCGCCTGGCCTGGCAGCTGGCGGCGGTGCGGGCGGGGGACCGCGTGGGGCTGGTGATCTTCGGCGGAGGTGGCTTTCTCCAGCTTCCCCCGACCTCCGACTTCGGGACCTTCCAGCTGTTCCTCGAAGCGGCCAGCCACGACGACATCGCCGACCCCGCCACCGACGTCGCAGCCGGCCTCCGGGTCGCGGAGCGGGTGCTGCGGCGCGAGGGGGCGGGGATCGGGTCGCGCGGGGTGCTGCTGCTCACCGACGGGGAGCGCTCCGAGGGGGCCCTCGATCCCATTCTCGAGCTCTACCGCCACGCCCGGCTCCCGGTCTTCGCGGTGGGTGTGGGCACCCTGGAGGGCAGCCGGATTCCCGCCGATTCCGGGGCCGCCGGGCCGTGGCACCTCGATGGGATCGGGCGCCCGGTGGTCTCGCAGCTGGCCGAGGAGGACCTGGTCCGCATCGCGTCGGCGTCGGGCGGGGCCTACGCCCGGTGGGACGACCGGACGGCGCTGGACCGGCTCAGCGCGTCGCTGGCGAACCTGCAGGCCCGCACCCTCTCCGGTCAGCCGGCGGACGAGCCCACCGAGCGCTACCAGTGGCCCCTGGCCCTGGCATTGGGGGCGCTGCTGCTGGAGCTGGTGCTCGAGGCCCGGCGCCGCCGGGCGGGGCCGCCATCGGTTCGTCCCGGGCGGCCGCTGGCCGGATCGGGCGAGGCCCGCGTGCCCACCAGCCCGCTGCTTCGGCTCCGGCAGGCCGGCGTGTGGCTGGCCGCGGCCCTGCTCTCCTGCACCCCGGTCTCCCACGCCAATCGCGGCCGGCAGCTGTACGAGCAGGGCAAGTACCTCGAAGCCTACGAGGCCTACCAGGAGCTGCTCCGCCAGCAGGGCGGGCCGGCCGTGCGCTACAACGCCGGCAACAGCCTCTACCGGATGAAGCAGTACAGCGAAGCGGCCCGGAGCTGGCGGGAGGCGATGTCGGGACCCGACCGGCTGCGGCAGGAGTCCTACTACAACATGGGGAATGCCTTCGTGCGGGCGGCGGAGGATGCCAATGCCCTGAGCGGGTACCTCGACCGCGCCGTGCTCGCCTACGAGGAGGCCCTGCGACTGGACCCCAACGACCGGGATGCCAAGTGGAACCTGGAACTCGCCCTGCTCCGCCGGGGCGACGTCCCGCAGGAGGGCAGCCGGGGGCGGGGCGGCCGGGCGGACTATGGCCGGGGGAGCCGGGAGGAGGGCTATGACCAGAGCCGGGAGGCCCAGGTCGGGGCGATGGCCGGCGGCGGCCAGGGGGGCGATGAAGGAGAATCGGTCGAGGAGATGAACGAGGAACAGGCCCGCTCCCTGCTGGACGCGGTCGAACGCCAGCAGCTCTCCAGCCACGAGGGCCGGCGTCCCCGAACCAGCGGGGGGGCCGACCGCGACTGGTAGCCCGGGGCTACCGCCAACCCGTTCGCCCGGCTACCTTTGCGCCACACATTCATCCTCCCCGGAACCCCACCAGGTCCGGGGCGCCCAGACCAAAGGAAGGTGACATGCCCCGTCCGTACGAGGCGGTCTATATCTTCGATAGTGCCCTCGAAGAGGCCGCCATCACCGAGAAGCTCACCCGCTTCCACACGCTCGTCCCCAACCCGTCCGGGGAGCCGCCCAGGCTCACCGTCTGGGGCAAGCGCACCCTCGCCTATCCCATCAAGAAGCGCGAGACCGGCTATTACGTCGTGGCCAACTTCGCCGCCGAGCCGGCCCAGCTGCCGGAGTTCGAGCGCGCCCTGAAGCTGGACGAGGGCGTGCTCCGCTTCCTGGTGGTGGCCGACGAGCACGACTACACCCCGAGCCGGGACCTGACCGACCGCAAGCTCGAGGAGGATGACGAATGAAGCGCACCCGCAAGGGCGATCCCCTGGCCGAGTCCGGGATCCGCTACATCGACTACAAGGACGAGAAGCTGCTGCAGCGGTTCCTGACCGAGCGCGGCAAGATCCTCCCGTCCCGGCTCTCGGGAATCACGGCCCGCCACCAGCGCCAGCTCAGCGTGGCCATCAAGCGGGCGCGCTACCTGGCGCTGCTGCCGTACATCAAGCGGGGCGCGAGCTGACAGCACCCCCGGTGCGGCCGGCGGTGAACGGGCGGGCCCTGCTCCTGCTGGGAGCGTACCTCCTGCTCTTCCCGCCGCTGTTCGTGCTGGGACCGCTGGCCGGGCTGCTGCTGGCATCGCGCCCGGCCACGCTGCGGGAGTGGTCCTGGGTGCTGGTCACCGGGCTCTGGATCGCCCTGACCCTGCTGGAGCCGGGGGGCATCGCCACCCAGATGATGCGGGCCTGGGCGCTGTTCGCCACCGGCGCCTTCGTGCTGATCATGCTGTCCGGCCGGCGGAGCGCGGTGACGGGCGCCCTGGTGGCCAGCGTCTTCGCCTTCGGCGCGGCCACCGCCTGGGCCTGGACCCTGGGAACGCGGTGGCGGGACATCCAGCTGGCGGTGGCGCACTCGGGCTGGGAATTCTGCCGCCAGCTGCTGCAGCAGGCCCAGGGCGCCGCGGCGGAGCGGATGGCCGGGATCGCGGTGTACGTGGATGCGCTCGCCGATGGCG
>CAZCVG010000075.1:0-12131 GCA_964501735.1 uncultured Gemmatimonadaceae bacterium
GTGTCGCCGGCCCGCGCCGGCCCGGTGACGTTCAGGGAGCCGGCGATGGCGCTGACCCCGCTGGTGTTGTAGAAGCCGATGCCGTTGATGACGGTGCCGGCCCAGGTGTTGGCGCCCTGCCCGTAGGTGGCGGCGCCGTTGCCCGAGAGATTCCACAGGCGAACCGTCACGTTGCTGCCCACCACGTTGATGGTGACAGCGGCGCAGGTGGCGAACTGGTCGCCCCCGCAGACCTTGTAGGAGGTGTACCCGTCGGCATGCGCGGTCGCGGGGAGACCCACGGCAAGCGCGCCGAGCAGGGCAACCAACCGGCCAGTCCACTTCATAAGCACCTCGTCGTCAACTGGTGAACTATGGGATCATGCCCGGCGGGCATGCTTCCATCCGACTAAGGCGATCCACAAGAAGGCGGTGGGATAGAGCACACCCTGCAACGCCGTTTTCAGGATCGCTTTCTGCACCCCGACCTTGAGGATCGGGTCGGTCACGACTTCCAGGGCGACCGGGACGCTTCGCGAGTACATCAGCAGCACCCCGACCAGCGCCAGCCCGATCACCGCCAACACCACCGACCAGATTTGCAACAGCCGGAGGTTTCCCCTGGCCACCGCCGCCCCCAGGGCCAGCATCAGGCCCATGGTCAGGAGGGGCAGGCCGCCGAATACCGACGTGGCAGTACCGAACTCCCACTCCGGGTCCCCGAACCGCAGGGGGTACCACACCAGCACCAGGTCAGAGAGCGCCACCACCGCGAAAACCAGCCCGATTCCTCCGAGGAGGTACCACCCCGTGGACGGGGAGGGGTCGAGCGCGCTTCGGTTTTTGTCGTCGGTCTTGATCAGGATCCGCGAAGAGGTCATTGCATCCTCGGTTGGCGGTCCCGTTCGGCCGCCATGATGTAACGCAGGGTTCAGGCCAACATCAGAGGCCCAGGCGTGTGTCACTAAACCATTGCACAACAACCGTTTAAATCATCAGACCGGCCCCAGGCAAGCCTCTCCAGATCGTGGTGTTGTCGCATCACCGCAACAAAACCGTTTCTCAGGTCCCGGCCTTCCGCTTCAGGGTGGCCCGCCAACTGGCCCCCGCAAGCCATAGGAGGGCAAACGGATACAGCAGGGACTGCACCCCGGTCTTGGCCGCCGCCTTCTTGACGGGAGTCAGCGCGAACGGGTCCCCAACGGCCCGTAGCGCCGCCGGGAGCACCGTGGCGTACAGCGTCAGGGCGAGCCACATGAAGACCGCCATGGTGATGCACAGGATGGCGATGCTTCGGATCTGCCACCGCCGACCCACCGCCACGCCGTGGGCCACGACGAAAGCCATCCCCAGGCCTAACGTGGGGAAGGTGTCAAAAAACTGGCTGGTGGCCCCCAGCTCCCACTCCGGGTCCCCCAGCTCCAGGGGGAACCAGATGGTCCCCATTGTGGCCAGTCCGAGAAGGAGAAACACCAGGCCGACGATGCCTACACACCGCCAGATGAAGTGGTCATCGCCGGCAGCGGGGGCGTGATCCATCTCGGCTCCTTGCACTGAGGGAGGCCGGCGCGCCGGAGCGCGTCCGGGGAGGGGACGAGTGTTGAGTCAGTGTAATGAGATGCCCGGGCCGCGCCAGCCCGGCGCGGCTAGAACACCGTAATGTCCTGCTGCGCCCTGGGCCGAAGCTGCCAGGTGCCGCCACCCAGCGGCGCCAGGACCCCGAGCACGTTCAGGGAATCGCCCGGCACGAACGGGGCCGTGGGCAGCTGGAGCAGCCCATCAATCAGCACCCCCAGCGGGCCGCTGCCGTCGTCAATCGTCACGAGAAAGTCGGCACCCTGGGTGACGGTATCGGTGATCTCGCCGGCCAGCACCCGGGCCAGGTCGGCGTCCCGGACCCCCGCGAGGGCGACGGCCGCCTCGGCACTCGTCAGGGTATCGGGCGCCGGGTTGGCGAAGCCCGGGAAGAAGAGCGCGATCCGGGCGGCCTCGAGCACCGGCTGTCCCCCCCGGCTGCCGACCCGGCCGAGCACCCGGACCAGGTCGCCGGGAACCACGGAGCCGCCCAGGCTGACCACCGAGCCTGGAAGCCGGATCGCGCCGGTCGAGTCCCGGACGAAAGCCGAGGTGTCGGCGAAAAGCTGGCCGCCGGCCAGGACGGTGGCCGCGACCACCACCCGCCGCCCGGCCGCGGCGCTCCTGGCGCCGGCGACCGTCAGTTCGGGATATCCCAGCCGGGCCGAAATGAACGGCGTGGGGCCGGTATTGGTCACCGTGACCACCGCCGGAGTCAGGGTGGTGAGCAGGGAGTCGCCCAGGGCCTGCGCCGAGTCCACCGAGATGGTGTACGGGCCGGGCTCGAGGCTGGTGAACCCCACCAGCCCGGTGGCGTCGGTGGTCGCGCTGTCGAGGACGACCTGGGTGCCGCCGACCATGAGATACACCCGGATCCCCGCGATGGTGGTGTCGGCCGCGGTGGCGGTGCCGCTGAAGTCGGAGTCGAAGTAGACCTGGGCGCTCAGCGCCCGCCCGGCGGGAAGGCCAACGCCGAGGTCGCTGCCGGCGTTGTCGCAGGCCAGCGCCCCGAAGGCGACCAGGGCCAGGGCGGCGGGACGGAGGGAAGACATGGGCGCCTCGATCAGTACGCGAGCCGGAGCCCGAAACGGACCATCCGGGGCTCGGTGCGGCGGCTGAGCAGCTTGCCGAACCGCGGGTTGGCGATGAGCGGCAGGGTAACGTTCCCCAGCGCGTCGGTCGTGACGGTCCCCGCCGGATCCACCAGCAGCACGGCCCGGTCCACTACGCCGGTCGCCGTGGCGGCGAGGTTGAACACATCCACCATGAACTCCAGCCGGCCGCCCAGCGACCGCAGCGGCAGGCCCACCGAGGCGCTCAGGTCCAGGGCATGGCTGGCCGGCTCGCGGCAGCTGTTGCGGCCGGCGAACTCGTCCGACTGCTCCTTCAGGCACGGGTTGGTGGCCAGGAGGCCGGGCATCCCGGGGACGGAAGGGTCGAGGTAGGCGGGGTCGTTGCGGCCGGAGCCGTCGGCGTTGGCGTCCACGCCCGGCCGGAAGCCCGGCGTAAACGGCAGCCCGGAGCGGAACCGGTAGCGCGCGCCGATGGTCACCGGAGTCCGGCTCCCGGTGGTCCAGCTGACCAGCGCGGTGGCGCGATGCGGCAGGTCGAAGTCGGACCGCCCCTCGGCCCATTCGTCACCCAGCTGGTCGCCGGGGAAGGGGGAAAGTTCGTCCGCCGGGTCGCCGCTCCAGCTCTGCAGCCAGTTGTCCCGAGTCCGGGACCAGATGTACCCCCCCGAGACGGACAGGCCACGGGCGGCCTCGCGGGAGAACAGCACCCCGACCTCATAGTGATCCTGGAACCCGGTGGAACTCAGCGCCGACACCATGTCGTACCCGCCGATCCGGCGGTTGGAGCCGGGATCGGCGGCCAGCACCCCGCCCTCCTGCAGCAGGGTGCCGAAGACCGGCCGCCCCTCCTGGGTGACGCCGGCCGGCGCACCCAGCAGGTTGAGGTCGGTGCGCCGCAGCAGGAAGTCGGTGTGGTGATAGCCGCCGGTGAGCCGGACGGTCCCGAGCCCCTGGAGCACCCGGGTGAGCTCGACATCCACCTTGGTGGTCCGGGGATTCTTGTATTCGTCCCGCGGGCTGAACAGGGTGAACCGCCTCCCCGCGAGCGGCGCGACGGTGGCATCGGGAAGCGTGGTCCAGGAGCCCAGGTCGCCCACCGCCCGGCGCACGGTCACCGCGCCGTCGTGCAGCGCGGCCTCGGCGTAGCGGGCCGGGTTGAGCTGCCCGAAGTGCCGCGAGGCGCTGAAGCTCCCCGCCCAGGGGGAGTTCCCGCCGGGATCCCACACGAAGCCGATGCGCGGGGCCACGTTGTTGTTGTCGTCGGGGGGACCCGAGTTGGGAAGGCCGAAGGCCGCAAAGAACGCCTGGTCCAGGCGGATGGGGTTCTCCTGCCGCCGGGGGAAGATCTGCCGGTCCCAGCGGAGCCCGGCCAGCATCGAGATGCTCGGCATGAGCCGCCAGGTGATGTGACCGAAGAGCGCAACCTCCCGGAGCGTGAACCGGGTCCGGGCGTCGGTCGCTTCGGTCACGAAGAAGGCGCCCCGCCGGTTGGCGAAGCTCTCCAAGTCACCGAAGGCGTAGCCGCCGTCGGCGCCGAACAGGTAGTCCTGGGTCCAGTGGCCGCTGCTGTACTGGAACCCGGCCTTGAGGCGATGCTCGCCCTGGTTGCCGAAGGAGTACTGCACCGCGTCCGCCACATCCACCGTGGTCAGCTCGAAGTCGGCCGGCAGGATGGGCAGCCCTCCCAGGCCGACTCCCTCGTTCGCGAGGGTGGTGGAGGGGAGGGCCGAGCCATCCCATTCCCGCTTGGTGCGCCGGACGCCGAGGCGGAACTCGTTGCCATAGGCGCCACTGGCGAACTCCACCGTGGTGGCGCCGGAGAAGTCCCGCGAGTCCAGCCGGGCGCTGCTGCCGTTGGAGGGATCCTGGCCCACCTCCGGATTCCACTCCCTGAAGCGGGCCAGGTTCGCCCGGGTGACGACATTCACCGAGCGGGAGAGCCGCCAGTCGAGCCGGAACCCGCCGGAACCGCCCCGGTAGGACCGCACCACCGGCCGGACGTGGCTCCCGATCGAGGTGCCCAGGCTGTCCTGGGCGATGCCCTCGAGCGCAGCGACCAGCGGCACGGTGGCCCCGTTGAAGCGGGCCGTGTCCACCTCCCACGGCGCCGCGGACGGCAGTTCCAGTTCCTCGTACCCGAACCCGATGACGTACCCCGCCTTGTTGGGAACCAGCGCCCCCGAGATGGTCGCCCCGGCATTGATCGAGGTGAGGGAGGAGTCACCGGGATTCTGCGACGCCGGCTGGCCCAGCGCCCCGCTCCAGAAGGCGAAGGGTTCGAGCCGGAACTGCTGGGTTGGCGCCCGGGAAACGGCGCCGAGCATGCCGCCGTTCCCGCCCGGCCATTCCACGTCAGTGGCGTGCGGAACTACCTGGGACTGCTGGAACAGGAACCGCGGATAGACCACGGCCCCTCCTGGCTCGGGCTCAACCCCAGGGTGGCGGAACCAGGAGCCCGGGAGCCCGTCCACCAGCAGCTTGGACCGGTCCTGGGGCAGGCCCCCCAGGGTATTGGCGAATCCCCAGCGAGTGTCGCGCGGGCTGGCGGTGAAGGCGGAATTGCGGCCGTCGGAACCCAGCTCGTTGCGCGGGGCCTGCCAGGTGGTGGCCGGGCGCCCGGTGACCTCGGCGATGCGCGGGGCGCTGCTGGAGTACCGCTGCTCGGCCACCTCGACCTCTTCCACCCTTGTGATGGGCGGGGGGCGCCGCACCACCCGGACCCGGAGGATGGTCACCAGGTCGGCGATGATCTCCACCCCGCGCTGCCGGAGCGGCTGGTAGCCGGCCTTCTCGACCAGCAGGCTGTAGCGGCCGGGCGGCAGCAGGGGTACGCTGAAGCGGCCCTTGAAGTCGGCCTGGAACTGGCGAATGCCAAGCCCCGACTCATCTTCCAGGGTGATGGAAACGGTGCCCACCGGCGTGCCGTCGGCGAGAAGGATCTCTCCACGGAGGGCTCCCCCGGTGAGGCTCTGGCCGGCGAGGGGAGGTGCCCCCAGGCCTACCAGCATCGCCAACACCAGGGCACGCCAGCCATGCCTGGGGCTACAGGGTCGCACCATACGAGTTCCGGGGAGGAGAGGGGATGTCACTATCTGAAGAGAGGATAGTGCAGTTATGATGCCACCCGCGCAAGCGGGCCTCCTCCCTCGGAGCTGTGGCTTTGGAACAACGCAAGTGGTGGGGCGCGGGACTCACCGTCCTGGCGCTGGCAGCGATCGGGGCGCTCACCCTCCGCTCCTCTCCCGAGGACGCGGAACTTGTGGCGCGAAGCCCGTTTCTGTGCATTTATCCCTGTGGGGTGGAGGGATTCCGGGACGCGGTCCTGAACATCCTCCTGTTCATCCCTCTGGGGGCGGCGCTGGCAACCTGGGTTTCGGGCTGGCGGCTCTGGCTGACGCCTCTCGTGGTCACCCTGGTGGTCGAGTTCAGCCAGTACCAGTGGCTCTTCGGCCGGGACGCCAGCCTCCGGGACGTGCTGACCAATGTGCTTGGAGGGGCGCTCGGCGCGCTGGCGGTCCGCCACCACCGCACCCTGCTCCGGCCGCCGGCCACGCTGTCCCGGCGCCTGGCGGCCGCCTCGCTCCTGGCGTGGCTGGGCATCGTGAGCGGCTCGGCGGCGGGGATGCGGCGCGACCTGCCGTCCACGGTTTACTGGGGGCAGTGGGCTCCGGTGCTGGGACAGTTTGCCATCTATGCCGGCACGGTGCTCGACATCCGGGTGGCCGGCGAGCCGCTGCCCAGTGGCCGGGTGCCGGACTCGGAGCACCTGCGCGGCCTGCTCCTTCAGGACTCGGTCCTGATCACCACCACGGTGGTCAGCGGCATTCCGCCCAACGACCCGGCGCCCATCGCCAGCGTGTACGATGGCCTGCAGCAGGAGATCTTCATCCTGGGCCAGGCCCACAACGACCTCATCTTCCGGATCCGCAACGGCCTGGTGGCCGCCGAGCTGGCCGGCCAGATGATCCGGATGCCTGACTTTCCCGGTCACCTCCCCGGCGACACCGTTCGCATCACCGGAGGCGTCGTGCGGAACCACTATCTCCTGCGGGCCGAAGCGCGGACGGGCACGAAGGAACTCCGGGTGCCCTTCTCCGCCGGCTGGGCCTGGTCCGGCCTGCTCCCGTTCCGGCACCGCATCGGGCCGGAGGCGCCCCTGGTCACCGCCCTGTGGCTCGGCGCACTGATGCTGCCGGCCGGCTACTGGCTGGCCGCCGGCGGTGGAGGGCTCCCCGCCCTGGCATGGGTGGTGGCCACCGCCGGGCTCGGCCTGGCCGGACTGACCATGGCGGTGGACCTGCCCCCGGGGAGCTGGAACGAGTGGCTGGGTACCCTGATGGGCGGCCTGGCGGGCTGGCTGGCCGCCCGGCGGATGGGTCGGCGGCAGGCGGAGGGCGGGCCATGGCCCTGACCTACCGGCGCCGCCTGCTGCTCGCGCTGGTGGCCCTGGGCACCGTGCCCACGGCCATCGCGGTGATCGGGTGGGCGCTCTCGGTGCGCTCCCCCGCCAGCCCGGCGGAAGCCACCCGCGATGCGGTGGGGCTGGTGGCCACCACAGGGCGCACCCTGGTCACGACGGTGGACTCGCTCCGGCTCACGCCCGCGGAGCGGCGGGCGCTCACCGCCCACACCGCGGCCCTCAACGCCGCGCTCTCACGGGTGCAGCGCCAGGAGACCTACTCCGCCTACTACTCCGCCATCCTCGCCGCCGTGATCCTCGGACTCGGCAGCATGGTCGTGTACGCCTCGCTCCGGCTCGGCGGCTATCTCTCCCTGCAGCTCAGCCGCCCGATCAGCGAGCTGGTGGGCTGGACCGAGCGCCTCGGGCGCGGGGAGCCGCTGCCCCCGGGCGAGCGCGAAGGCGGCGCCCCCGAGTTCGCCGCGCTTCGGGGCGCGTTCCGGCAGATGGCGGACGGCCTGGCGGAGGCGCGGGCCCGGCAGCTCGAGGCCGAAAGGCTGCGGGCCTTTCGTGAGGTGGCGCGCCGGGTGGCCCACGAGATGAAGAACCCGCTCACGCCCATCCGCTTCGCGGTTTCCTCCCTGAGCCGGAACGCCACCCCGGAGCAGCGGGAGCCACTGGAGGTGCTGCAGGCCGAGTCGGAGCGGCTGGAGCAGCTGGCCCGCGAGTTCACCGAGATGGGCAGGCTGCCCGAGGGGCCCACCTCCGAGGTTGATCTTGGCGAGCTGCTGGCCAGCCTGGCGCGGAACAGCCTGCCACCCGAGGTGGAGGTGGTCCTGGAGGTCGACCCCGGCACCCGGCCAGTGACCGGGCACTACGAACCGCTCCGGCGCGCCTTCGCCAACCTGCTCCGGAATGCGATTGAGGCTGGCGCCGCCGGGTCCCCCCTGCGGATCTCCTGCCGGCCCGATCCCGCCGGAGGTGTCGAAGTCCGCGTGGCGGACAGGGGACCCGGTGTTCCACCCCAGCTGCGCGACACCCTCTTCGACGCCTACGTCACCGCCGGCAAGGAAGGGGGCACCGGGCTCGGGCTGGCACTGGTCCGGCAGACCATCGAGGCGCACGGCGGCCGGATCCACCACGAGGAGACCCCGGGGGGCGGGGCCACGTTCGTGGTCTGGCTCCCGCTCGCCGCGGGGTAGCGCGGCCCGTGGCCCGGCGCCGGTCCCGACTATGTTTCTCGCATGAGCGCCCACATCCTGATTGTTGATGACGAAGCCAACATCCGGCGGATGCTGGCGGCGCTGCTACGTGCCGAGGGATTCGCCGTGGAGGAGGCCGGCAACGGCTCGGCGGGGCTGATCGCCCTCGATCGCCTCGAGCCCGACGTCATCTTCATGGATTTCCTGATGCCGCCGGGCCCGGACGGGCTGGAGACGCTGCGGCAGATCCGCGCCCGCGGCATCCAGACGCCGGTGATCATGATGAGCGGCAAGGCCCAGCTGGCCGACGCCGTGCGGGCCGCCCAGCTGGGCGCCTTCCAGTTCCTCGAGAAGCCGCTCTCCCCCGAGACCGTCCTGGTCACCTTGCAGGCCGCCCTGGAGCTGGCCCGCACCCGGAGCCAGAACCGGGCGCTGCTCCGGGCCCTGGCACCCCGGGAGGAGATGGTAGGCGACAGCGACGCCCTCCAGCGGGTCCGCCAGCTGGTGGCACAGGTCGCCCCCACCGAGGCGCGGGTGCTCATCACGGGCGAGTCGGGCACCGGCAAGGAGCTGGTGGCGGCCGCCATTCACCGGGCCAGCCTGCGGGCGCAGGAACCGTTCATCACCGTCAACTGCGCCGCCATCCCGCGGGAGCTGGTCGAGTCCGAGATGTTCGGGCACGAGCGGGGCGCGTTCACCGGCGCGCTCGAGCGCCGGCTGGGCCGGTTCGAGCTGGCCGACGGCGGCACGCTCTTCCTCGATGAGATCGGCGACCTCAACCTCGAGGCCCAGGCCAAGCTGCTCCGCACCCTGGAGACCGGGGTCCTGCAGCGGCTCGGCGCCGAGCAGCCGACCCACGTCAATGTCCGGGTGGTCACCGCCACCAACCGCCGACTGGAACAGGCGGTGCAGGCCGGCGGCTTTCGCGAAGACCTGTTCTTCCGGCTCAACATCTTTCCCATTCACCTCCCGCCGCTGCGCGAGCGCCTGGGCGACCTGCCCGCGCTGGTGGCCCACCTCGCCGAGCGGGCCCGGCCGGGCCGGGGCCAGCGCTACGTCCCCGCCGCGCTGGAGCGCCTCAGCGCCTACCACTGGCCCGGCAACATCCGGGAGCTGGCCAACCTGGTCGAGCGGCTGGCCATCCTCGGCGGTGAAGAGATCGGCGAGGCCGAGGTGGCGATGGTGCTCCCAGACCGCCCGGCCGGGCCGGGCGCCGACCGGCGGGGGAAACCGCCCGGCGCGGGGGACGCCGGTCCCAACGGGCGCCCGCTGACCGAAGCGCTCGACGCCTACGAGCGTGAGATCATCAGCCAGGCCCTGGACCAGGCGAAGGGCAACGTGGCCGAGGCGGCCCGGAGCCTGCACACCGACCGCGCCAACCTGTACCGGCGCATGAAGCGGCTGGGACTGGTGCGGGCCGAGGCGCCGGGTGAATAGGCGCTGGCGGTACGGCACGATCCTGGCCCTGGCCTGCCTGCCTGCGGCCGCCGCGGGACAGGACAGCGTGATCGTCATCAGCCCGGACGTCCCCTCGGTGGACTCGAACGCCACCGGGCTCGCTCCGGCGGTCCTCAACGAGCTGCTGCTCGCCTACAACGATTCCGCCACGGTTCGGCTGCCCAGCGGGTTCACCCTTCCCGGCGGGGTCCAGCTCTCCGGTCCCGTCGCCACCTTCCGGGGCACCCTGCGGGTAGCCGGCACCATCGAAGGCCGGCTCACCGTCATCAACGGCGACCTCCAGATCCTCGGCGGCGGGGTGGTCCGGGGTGAGGTGCTCGTGGCCGGCGGCCGGATGACCGTGGCCGAGGGTGGCCGCCACGAGGGAGAGGCCCGGGTGTACTGGGACGCCGCCCCGGTCAGCCGGCAGTCGGATGGCCTGCTCGCCCTGCGCGAGCGGCGCCGGCCCATCGGCGAGCTGGCGACCGCCGAGCGCACCTTCGGCGTCGGCCGCATCCGCACCACGCTGCGCCTGACCACCACCCAGACCTACAACCGCATCGAGGGCCTCGGGATCGTCTTCGGGCCGGCGTTCGAGTGGCGGCCCTCCAGCCGGCTGGTGGGCACCCTTGACCTGCGGGGCATCCTGCGCACCGCGCCCGACGAATCGTCCTTCCGCCGCGACCTCGGCTGGCTGGTCCGCACCGACTGGCGGGTGCTGGGCCCGGAGCGCTTTGGCGTCGGGGCCCGGACCTATTCGGTGATCGCGGGGATCGAGGAGCACTCCCTGCCGAAGGACGAGGTGGGCTGGAACGCCTTTCTGCTGCAGCGGGACAACCGGGACTACTTCTCGAGCGAGGGGGTGGCGGGCAGCGCCTACGTCTACCTGACCCGCCGCCTGCGGGTGGACGGGAGCGCGCGGTACGAGAAGCAGGGCTCGGTGCGGGCCAACGATCCCTGGTCGCTGTTCCGCAACGGTGACCGCTGGCGCCCCAACCCGCTGGTGGACGACGGGCACTTCACCATCCTCGGCCTGAGCGCGGAGTACGACTCCCGCAATTCGCGCGGCGAGCCCTCGTCGGGCTGGTGGATCCGCGGCGGCGTGGAGCATGCCACCAGCGGCGACATCGCCCCGGTGAGCCTGCCGGCCACCGTCCGCAACCCCCTGCCCACCAGCGGGTACGGCACCAACCGCTTCACCCTGGACATCCGGCGCTACAACCGGCTTTCCCCGGATGTCCAGCTGAATGCCCGGCTGTGGGCGGGTGGCTGGCTGTCCGGCGACCCCCTTCCCCTGCAGCGGCGGCTCTCGCTGGGTGGCCTGGACCTGCTGCCCGGCTACGGGTTCCGGGCGCTGGATTGCGCACCGGCGGGGTTCCACAGCGCCGGCCGGCCGGCCCTGTGCGACCGGGCGCTGATCACCCAGGCGGAGTTCCGCCATCGGCTCGGGCTCCGGGCGGGATACACCGTGCGTGATCCCGAGCAGCGGGAACTGGCCCGGTTCGTCGGGGTCGAGGATCCCGAGCTGGTGCTCTTCGGGGACGCGGGCTCCGCCTGGCTGGCCGGCGATGGACCGGGCCGGGTGCCGAGCGACCGGATCCGCTCGCTCACCGAGTGGAAGGCCGATGTGGGCGTGGGCCTCGACGCCGGCGGGCTGGCGGTCTACCTGACCAAGGCGGTCACCGACGGGGAGCCGGTGCGGGTCTACCTCCGCCTCGGGCGCCGGTTCTGAGCGTGCCACCCCGGCGGCCCGGACCTCGTCAGGCAGACAGGATTCGGTGGACCGGGCCGGCCCTGTGGCTCGCGCTTCTGGCCGGCCCCGCGGTGCTGCCGGCCCAGGAGGCGGGCCTCCGCCTGGAAGTGAGCCTCGACAGCGCCCGGGCCGGCACCCGGGACCCGGTGGTTCGCACCCGCAACCTGCTCGAGGACACGCCCTGGCTCTCCACCCTGCGGCAGGGGCTCCCCATCCGGCTGCAGTACCGGACCGAGTTGTGGCGGTCGCGCGACGGGTGGCTGGATGAACTGGTGCGGCAGGTCGAGTGGACGGTGGTGGTGCGGCACGAGCCCCTGCTGGACCAGTTCTCGGTGGTGCGGTTCCTGCCGCCGGGCCGGGTGCTGGAGAATCGCTATGCGACCCCGGGGGTGCTGGCCCAGGCCCTGGGCGTGGCCTATCCGCTGCGCATCGCGCCCGCGGTTCCCGGCCACTACTACTACTCGGCGGTGCTCCAGGTCACCACCCTGTCGGAATCCGACCTCGATGAATTCGAGCGCCTGATCCGGAGCGGGCTCGACCCGCGCGGGACCGGTGCGGGCAGCCTGGCCGACCGGGCCCGCCGGCTGGTGCTCCGGCTGGCGGGGCTCCCCACCCTGACCCTGCGGGGCCAGTCGGCGGCGTTCGAGGTGGTGCCGTAGGCGGTTGGGCGGTTGGGCGGTTGGGCGGTTGGGCGGTTGGGCGGTACCGAGGGT
>CAZCVG010000076.1:0-12068 GCA_964501735.1 uncultured Gemmatimonadaceae bacterium
CGGAGAAGGCCACCGGCGGCGCCCCGGCGACGGTGGCTGAAAGCGAATTGGCGCCGAGGCTCGGGCCCAGCGTCCAGCTGCCAAGGGTTGCGACACCGCTGGCGTTGCTCACCGGCGTGGCGCCCGTGATGCTGCCACCGCCACCGGTCACGGTAAAGGTCACCGTGACGCCTCCTACCGGATTGTTGAACTGGTCCCGCACCTGGACGGCTGGCGCGACTGCCACCGCGGTGCCGGCCGGGGCACTCTGGTTGTTCCCGGCGCTGATGACCAGCTGGCTGGCGGCGCCAGCGGTCCCGGTGGCGGTGAAGCTCACCCCGGTGACCCCACTTGAGGTGGCGCCGAGGGTGTTGGCCCCGGCGGTGGTGCCGAGCGTCCAGCTCCCCACCGTGGCGATGCCCTGGGCATTGGTGGTGGCGCTGCCGCCGGTGACCGAGCCGCCCCCGCCGGTCACGGCGAATGTGACCGCTGCCCCGGCCACAGGGTTGCCGAACTGGTCGGTCAGGAGCACGGCGGGGTTGATCCCGACCGCGCCGCCGGCGGTGGCCGTCTGGTTGTTCCCGGCGGAGATGGCCAGCGTCGCAGCGGCGGCGGCCGTGGCGGAGGCGGTGAACGTGACGCTGCCAGGCAGGCCGCTCACCGACGCCTGGAGGGTGTTGTTGCCCGTCCCGGCGGCCGGCCCTAGCGTCCAGCTGGTCACCTGGGCGATACCGCCGGCGCTGGTGGTGGCGTTCCCGCCCACCACACTCCCGCCCCCGGCGGTGACCACGAAGCTCACCGACACCCCGGGCACCGGATTCCCGCTGGCATCGCTCACCAGCACGCTCGGCGCCACCGCGACCGGGGAACCGGCGGCGGCGGACTGGCCGTCTCCGGCATTGACGGCGATGCTGGCCGGCGCGCCCGCGGTGCCGGTGGCGTTGAACACCACGCTGCCCAGCCCGGCGGCGGTGGCCGTCAGGGTGTTGGCCCCGGCGGTGGTGCCCAGGGTCCAGTTCCCGACAGTGGCCACGCCTCCCGCGCTGGTGGACTGGCTCCCGCCGGTGAGGCTGCCGCCGCCGCTGGCCACGGCGAACGTCACGGCCACCCCCGCTACGGGGTTGCCGTTGGCGTCGTTCACCCGCACGGAGGGGGCGGTCGCCACCGCGGTCCCCACTGGGGCGGTCTGTCCGTTCCCGGCCTGGATGACCATCGCCGACGGCGTGCCGGCCACCCCAGTGGCGGTGAAGGTGAGCGGCCCGGCCACGCCGGCCACGGTGGCGGTAAGCGAGTTGGCGCCGGCGGTGGTGCCCAGGGTCCACGAGGTCACGCTGGCGATGCCGCCGGCGTTGGTGGTGGCGCTCCCACCCGCCACGCTGCCGCCCCCGCTGGCCACGGCGAACGTGACGCTCACCCCCGGCACCGGGTTGTTGAATCCGTCACGGACCAGCACCGAGGGAGGCGTGCTGACCGGCTGCCCGGCCACGGCGGTCTGGCCGTTGCCCGCGTTGATGCTGGCCTGGCTGGCGGCCGCCGCGGTGCCGGTGGCGTTGAAGGTCACCGGGGAGCCGGCCAGGCCGGTGGCGGTGGCTGTCAGGCTGTTGGCCCCGGCGGTGGAACCCAGGGTCCAGCTGCCCACCGTAGCGATGCCGTCGGTGCCGCTCACCGCGCTGGCCCCGGTGATGGATCCCCCGCCGCTCGCGACGGCGAAAGTCACGGCCGTCCCGGCCACCGGGTTGCCGAACTGGTCGGTCACCAGGACGCTCGGCGGGGTCGCCAGGGCGGTGCCCACGGTGGCGGACTGGCCGTCCCCGGCGTTCGCGGCAAGGGTCGTGGCCACGTCGGCGGTGACCGTCAGGGTGACCGAAACATTGAACGGGGTGTTGGTCGCGTCAGGCTCCGTGACCGGCACGGTGGCGGTGTAAGTGCCCACCGCCAGGCCGGTGACCGATGCCGTCAGCTCGAGGCTGGCCGGCTCGGCGGGCTGGTCGAGCACGGCAGTGAGCCAGCCGGTGCCGCCCGGACCGTAGAGGATCGTTCCCACGGCCAATTGGTCGAGGAGCCCGCCGCCCGAGTTGGTGATGGCCACCGTGTCCATCGGGTTGGCGCCGCTCTGCCCCACCGCCGAGAACTGTACCGTGGCCGGGCTGGCGGCGATGGCCGGGGCCGGCACTACCAGCACCACCGCGGTCCCGGCCACCCTGTCATGGGTGGCGGTGATGATGGTCGAGCCGAGTCCCACGCCCGTGACCTGGCCGGCGGCGTCCACGGTGGCCACGCTCTCGTCGTCGCTGGACCACGTCACCCGGCGCCCGGGGAGGAAGGAGCCCCGCTCGTCCAGCGGGAAGGCCAGCGCAGTGTCGCTGGTGCCCATGACCACCTGAAGGGTGTCAGGGTCCACCCGCACCCGCACGATGGCGCCGGGGCCGATCTCGGTCTTGTCAGAGCAGCCGGCGACAATCAGGGTCGCGAGGAGGAAGCGGAGAGCCCGGAAGGCGTGGCGGCGGACCTGGGCGACCGGCATGTGGACTCCAAGGCTGGCCCGGGGCCGTCCCGGGTCTGGCCCGGGAGCGGCTGGCGGTGCTGGGCTGTTGGTCGGTCTGGAGCGGTCGAGCCGGAGGCGGCTCAGGGGACGGTCAGAACTTACGGGCCGGAGGCTTCCCGGTCAAAGCGGGGTCAGCGGTCCATGTTGGCTTCGATGGCCTGGTTGATGGAATCGGCCCGGGCGGCCAGGGCGGTGTCGCCGACCTGCCGGAACGAGGCCGGCAGCGTCCCATACACCACGGAATAGAGCGACAGGATGCTCTGGGACGGCCGGTCCACCCAGCCCCGGGGCCGGGCCCGGCTGGCGGCGTCGAAGTTGTAGGTCTCGAACATCAGCTTGCCGCTCCGCTCGATGTCCACGTAGGCCAGCCCCCGGTTGAGCACCACCGGGCCGCCGGGCCGCTCCTTGAGCGGGGCGGGGTGGAGCCGCCGCACCAGCCCCTCGGTAGTGAGGTAGGGCGTGAGGCTGAGCATCTGGTCGGGATAGCCGCCGGCGCTCCACGCAAAGTAGATGGGGCGCTTGCCGAGATTGTCGCGAATCAGGAACACCGCGATCAGGTCCGACAGGACCAGGGTGTCGCGCCCGAAGCCGATCTCGAGGGAGTCCAGCCGGATCCCCGAGTTGGGGGGGAGCAGCTGGGCCTCGGGCAGCTCGTCCAGCTGCTGCTCGTTCAGCGACAGCACAGGGGTGGTGGGCTTCGGCCCTTTCCAGTCACGCCAGATGGGCGCCGCGGTGGCCGGGTTGAAGTCCGGGGTCACCCGGCGCCGGAGCTGCTTGATGTGCCACCGGGTGTTCATCAGCGACAGGTTGGCCAGCGTCACGTCCGGCCGGATCTTCTGCACCTCCTGGGCATACCAGAGCGGGAAGGTGTCGTTGTCACCCGCCGTGACCAGCACCGCGTAGGGCTCCACCGACTCCAGCATGTCCCGGGCGAAGTCGCGGGCCAGGGTCTCGCCGGCCCGGCTGGCGGTGATCCGGTTGCCGAAGAGCGGGATGAGCGCCAGGCAGAGGACTGGAGCCGCCATCAGCGCACCGGCGGCCTGGTTCAGGGGCCGGCGCGCCAGGCTGGCCAGCCCCTGCATCAGCGCCCCGAAGCCCACCGCCACCCACAGCCCGACCGCGGAGAAGGACACCATGAAGAAGTAGTCCCGCTCGCGCACCTCCCGGGCCACCCGGCCCAGGGCGGGATCGGTGGGATAGGAGAAGCCGTACTTGAAGTTGAGGTAGAACACCAGCGCCAGGGTGATGGTGAACATCAGCACGCTGGAGGCCCAGAAGGCCCGCCGGTCCCGCCGGAAGAGGGCCACCGCGCCGGTGGCGGCCAGCACGGTGAAGAGCACCGTGGCCAGCCGGCTCCCCATCCCGCCCCAGTCGCGGGCGAACTGCCAGCTGAAGTACTGCCAGTAGTTGCCCAGCTGGGCGGTGAAGTGGGCCTGCCGTTCCAGCACCGACGGCTTCCCGTACTGGGCCCGGTTCAGCATCTCCATCAGGAGCGTCCAGGTGGTCGGCTCGCCCTCGTTGATAGGGGGATACTGCGCCGACCGGATGGGCAGGAACAGGTAGTTCATCGAGATGCCGACCACCACCGCCAGGACGGCGAGGTAGAGCATCGGGCGCCGGAACTCGCCCAGGTCCCGCCAGGCGGTGTAGGCCAGCAGCACCGCGGCCACCGCGAGCATCAGCACCCGATCCTCGGGGGGGCCATCCACCACCACGGTCCACTTGTTGGACACCGCCAGCCCCAGCAGGACGCCCAGCCAGAGCACCCAGGGCTTGAGCAGCATGCCGGGCTCGGTGAGCAACACGTAGACGGCCACGGCCGGGCCGGCCAGGACCCCCATCATGTGGTTGGTCGAGCTCAGGGCAATCACATAGGCGATCAGCACCAGCCAGCGGTCGCGGTGCTGGCCCGGCTCGTCGTCGGCCCAGTGGACCCCCAGCCACAGCACCAGGGCGGTCGAGAGCATCGAGACGGTGTAGACCTTCTCGTTGACGGTGGACTGGTTCCACACCGTCCAGGTGAGCGCACCCACCAGCACCCCCGCGAAGGCGGCCGCCAGCCGGGCCCAGCGCACGGTGACCACGTCCCGCATCCAGCGGTCCGCCACCAGGAAGAGCAGGCTGGCGCAGGCGGCCGAGCTGAGCGCGCCCAGGATGTTGATCCGCACGGCGTAGTCGGCCACCAGGGGGATGGCGCCGAAGACGTGGGCCAGCACCACGAAGAACGGGTTGCCGGGCGGATGGGGAATGCCCAGCACGTACGCCGCGGCGATGTACTCCGAGGTGTCCCAGAACGCCGTGGTGGGGGACAGCGTGAGCAGGTAGACCAGCAGGACCACGGCGCCGGTGATGGCGGCCCAGAGGTAGGGTGGCGGGTCGCGCCGGGCATCGGTCGGTGTCATGGATCTCGGTAGTGTCCGTGGGAAGGCGCCGGGCGCCGGGAGTGTCTCGCGCTGGGAGCCGGGTCCGCCAGCCGGGCGCGTCGGTGACCTAGTGCCGGAACTGCCGGGTACCGGTCACCACCATGGCAATCCCATGCCGGTCGGCGGCGGCGATCACCTCGGCATCCCGCACCGAGCCGCCGGGCTGGATGATCGCCGTGATGCCGGCGGCGGCCGCTTCCTCGACTCCGTCGGCAAACGGGAAGAACGCGTCGGAGGCCATGACCGCGCCGCGAGTGTCGTGCTGCTGCTGCCGGGCCTTGTGGACCGCCATGAACGAGCTGTCCACCCGGCTCATCTGCCCGGCCCCGATGCCGATGGTCCGCTCGTCACGGGCAATGAGCACCGCGTTGGACTTGACCGCCGCCACCGCCGCCCAGGCAAACCGCAGGTCCATCATCTCCCGCTCCTCCGGCTGGCGCCTGGTCGGCGTGGTCCAGCCCTGCTCGGACGGGTCGTGCACGAAGCGGTCCTGCAGCAGGATCCCGCCCCGGACCCGCTTGAAGTCGAGGCCGGTCTGGTCCCGGGAGACGGGCAGCTCCACCACCCGGAGGTTCTTCTTCGCCACCAGGACCTCCAGCGCCTCCTCGTGGAACGACGGGGCCACCACCACCTCGAGAAAGAGATCCTTCATCAGCTCGGCGGTGGCCCGGTTCACCACCGTGTTGAACGCCACCGCACCCCCGAAGGCCGACTGCGGGTCGGACGCCAGGGCCCGGGCGAACGCCTCCTCGGCGCTGGCCGCCACCGCGATGCCGCAGGGGGTGGTGTGCTTGATGATGGCGCAGGCCGGGCGGGTCGGCCACAGCGACGCCGTCCAGGCGGCCGCGTCGAGGTCGAGGATGTTGTTGAAGGAGAGTTCCTTCCCCTGGCGCTGCTTGAGGTCCCGCAGGCCCCGCGGCTCCTCGTCCACGTAGAGCCCCGCCCGCTGGCTGGGATTCTCGCCGTAGCGCAGCGCCATCAGGCGCTCGAAGGTGAAGGCAATGCGGCCCGGCAGGCCCTCCTCGTGCGGGGTCAGGTAGCGGGCGATCGCCCCGTCGTAGTCGGCGGTGTGGCTGAAGACCTTGGCCGCGAGGGCCAGGCGGCATTCGGGGTCCACGCCGCCGTTCTTGAGCATCTGGATGATCCGGGGGTAGTCGGTCGGGTCCACCACCGCGATCACCGAGGCGTGGTTCTTGGCCGCCGAGCGGAGCATTGAGGGCCCGCCCACGTCGATGTTCTCGATGGCGTCCTCGAAGGTGACCTGCGGTTTGGCGACCGTCTCCCGGAAGGGATAGAGGTTCACCGCCAGCAGGTCCACCGGGGTGATCTTCCAGGCCGCCAGCGTGGCCAGGTGCTCCGGCAGGTCACGCCGGGCCAGCAGGGCGCCGTGCACCGCCGGGTGCAGGGTCTTCACCCGCCCGTCGAGGATCTCCGGGAACCCCGTCACCGCCTCGATGGCCAGGACCGGGACGCCACCCTGCCTGAGGGTGCTGAAGGTTCCCCCGGTGGAGATGATCTCCCAGCCCAGGTCCACCAGCGACTTGGCGAAGGGGACGATGCCCCGCTTGTCGCTCACCGAGATCAGGGCACGGGGCACGCGGCACTCCTCACGATGTGATTTCCTGGACTGGGCTCAGGGGAACCGGCCGTCCCGCTTCGGCCGCCTTCAATACTACCGCGGGGAGCAGCCGGTGCTCCGCCTCGAGCACCCGGGCCGCCAGGCGCTCGGGGGTGTCGCCGGGGAGGACCGGGACCCGCGCCTGGCCGAGGATCTCGCCCCGGTCGTATTCCTCATCCACCAGGTGGACGGTGGCGCCGGAGACCGGCCGGCCGCTCTCCAGCACCGCTTCGTGCACCCGGTGGCCATACATCCCCGGGCCGCCGAAGTCGGGCAGCAGGGCGGGGTGGATGTTGAGGATCCGTCCTCTGAATTCGGCGATGACACCGGCGGGTACCAGCTTGAGGTACCCCGCCAGGACCACCAGGTCCACCCGGTGGCGGCCAAGCCGCTCCAGCCACTCCCTGGGATCGGCAAACCGGGCCAGGACTTCCGCCGCGATGCCGCGTTCCCTGGCCCGTTCCAGGGCCGGGCTGTCTGCCCGATTGCTGAGCACCAGCGCCACCTCGGCCAGCGCCGAGCCGCGGAGGGCCTCCAGCAGGGCGAGGAGGTTGCTCCCCCGGCCGGAGACGCAGACAGCAATCCGCATTGGCATGGCGCAAGAACTTAAGCCACGGGCGGGTCCCGGTGTAGTGGCCCCCTGCCCCCGATCGGGGCGAGGGCGGGGGCTAAACCCGGCCCCGGCAGCGGCCGATAATCACAAGCGGACCTTGGACTTAGGGCCCGGGGGCAGGTCCACCGCCGGCTGGCCGGCCCCGATCTGGCCCTCCGCTTGCCCTCTGAGGGGCAAACTCTCCGGCACGTACCGCTTTCTCGGACAGGATGGGACCGAAGGTGACCTCACAGATCAGACGACTCGGGCTGAGCGGCCTGGCTGCCACCGTGATGCTCCTCGCCGGTTGCGAGGCGCAGCTCAGGGAGGGCGCCAGCTTCAGCATCTCCGACTTCATCTCCGGCGTCACCGACGCCTCCGGCACCGTCCACGCCACCCTGCGGGACGGCGCCGCCCCCAACGCCGGCAGCGGGGCCGCGGCCGCCGTGAGCGGCATCAGCGTGATGATCAACGGCGGGAGCGGGCAGCAGACGGTGTCCAGCGCGTCGGCCTTCACCCGGGTCATCGTCTCGGTGGAGGGCCTGAACGATTACTACGAGCTGACCCTGCCGGGCGGTGTGTCCGCGGAAGGGGTCATCCTGAGCCTGAGCCAGCGGGCCACCGCCGGCAACATGTACGTGCTCTACGCCGTGGGCGATGCCGGCACCCTGGGTACCTACGCGCGGCAGTCGCTCCGCGTCATCCAGGTGGGCAGCGGCGATATCCAGATCAGCGCCTCCTGGACCGACTCGGCCGATGTGGACCTCCACGTCATTGACCCGAGCGGCGAGGAGATCTACTTCGGCCACAAGACTGCGGCCAGCGGCGGGACGCTCGACCTCGACGCCAATGCGGCCTGCACCCCCAACGAGAGCTCGCCACGGGTCTTCTACTCCAACGAGAACGTGGTCTGGCCGGTGGGTTCGGCGCCGAATGGCACCTACAAGGTGGTGCTGGACTACTGGTCCGACTGCGGCGTGGCCCAGACCGACTGGGTGGTCACCGTCCAGCGCCAGGGCGCGCAGCCCCAGATTTTCACTGGCTCCTTCGCCGGACCGTCTTCCGGCATCCCGGATGACACCGTGAGCGTGTTCACCTACTGAGACCGGCTTGCTGGAGGTTAATCGGGGCCGCCCTCACCAGAGGGCGGCCCCGATTCGTCGTCGGCAGGCCTGCGCGCCGGAGCCGGGTTGGCCACTCTCCCGCTGCGCCGGCGAAAGCCGGATGTTGCCCGGCCGAAGGTCCTGGCAAACCGCTCCCCGTGAATCCCGCCCGATGTACCGCCCAGACTCCCGCGACCCGCGGAGTGCCCGGGACACCGCTCGCCGGCGGATCCCGCCGGTAGCGCGGCTTACCACCCGCCAACCGGCTCCCGCCGCCAAAGGGCCCGGTAGCCGGAAAACATGCGCCAGGCGAACCACAGCGCCACCAGGATCGCCACCAGCACCGGGCCGTAGAACAGCAGGCCGGCCGCCGCCCGGATGGCGGCCACGAGGAGCAGGCCAACGAGGATGAGGAGTACCGCCGCGAACCCCGCCAGCAGGGCGAATGCGTAGCTGAGCGTCAGCCAGAGGAGGTGCGACACGAACCACTTCTCCGGTGGCACCCGGCGGAAGCGGATCACCCACACGAGCGCGAGGTAGACCAGGGCGGTGCAGGCGCCCATGATCTTGAGCCCCGTGCCCGGTGGAAGACGGTAGCCCGGGTCCACGATCCCCCCGCCAAACCCCGCGATCACCCCGAGCCCCGCCAGGTACATCCCGTGGACCAGCGCCAGTTCGTAGCGCGTCGGGGTGGAGTGTGCGGTGGCGGCGCCGAACTGGCGGAGCAGCGGTTCCACGAACATGCGAATCATGCGGGGCTCCAGTCGGTGGGCGAAAAGACCTGGCCACTCTCAGGCGCATCATAACAATGTCCTCACGGTCCGGGCGAGAAGCGCCGAACCCAGCCGCCAGTGAGGCCCCGTTGCCGGGGAGGCCGCACCGCCCATATTTGCTCATGGTCTCAGCCTTGTCAGCCGGGGGCGCCGCACCCGGGTTGCTGCTTGCGGTCCTGTTCGCCGGGGTCGCCGGCTGCCAGCGCCGGCCGGAGGTGGTCGCCATCGGGTACGCCTCGGGAGTGTATCAGCCCAACGCCGGCTCCGTGGCGCAGGCCGCGATCGACGCCGCCGAGCCACCGTACGCGCCCCGCATCGAGATCGCCTTTGGAGACACCGGACAGGGGAGCCCATCGGCGGCCACCCTGCCGGGCGAGGTGAATCGCGCCCTGCGGCTGTCCGCCCGCCCGGATCTGGTGGCGGTGGTGGGGCCGGGCGGGAGCCGTGAGGCGCTGCAGAGCGCCCCGATCTACCGGGAGGCGGGAATCCCCCACGTCATTCCGACCGCCACCAGCCGCCGGCTGCGGGACCTCGGGCAGGGGACCTACGTCCTGGCGCCGAACGACTCCCTCCAGGGGGACTTCATCGGCGCCTTTGCCGCCGGGTTCCTGCTGGCCCGCCGGGCGCTGCTGTTCTACGTGCCCGATGAATACGGGGTCGGTCTCGCCGCTGGGGCCGGCGCTTCACTTGCCGCCCGGGGCATTGCGCTGGTGGACCAGGTGCCGGTACAGCCCACCCAACTCTGCCGGCCCCGCCGCCCCACCAACCCGTACGACGACGTGGTCCGGGCGGCCCTGCTCTCCGGGGTGCCCGACGTGGTCATTCTCGCGACCCGCACCCCCGAAGGCGCCTGCCTGGCACGGGCGCTTCGGGACAGGGTCCCCGGGGCCCGGTTCATCGCCGGCGACGGGGTGCTGGTGCAGCCGCTGTTTACTGAGATGGCGGGGTCAGCGATAGACTCGCTCTACGTGGTGGCGTTCTGGGTAGCCAGCGCCGGCGACTCCCGCTCGGCGGACTTCGTGGAGCGCTTCCGGGCGGTGACGCAGCGCGAGCCGCGGTCCGACGATGCCATGTTCTTCGATGCCACCATGCTGGCCGCTGAGGCGGTCCGCGAAGCCGGTCCCAGCCGTGCCGCGGTCCGCGGGTTCCTCGAGTCGCTGGGCCGCAGCCGCCCCCCCTATGCCGGGGTCACCGGCCCGATCGCCTTCACCCCGGATGCCCGGCGGCCGATGCTGATGACCCGCGTCAGACAGGGGCGGCCCGAGCCCGTGCCGTTCCCGTGACCCGCCCGGTGCTGTCGGTCCGCCAGACCCTGATCGCCATGGCGGTGGTCGCGGTGCTGTTCTTCCTGGTCGTCACATTGGCCACCGTCACGCTGGTCAGCCCGCACGCGGCCGTGCTCCGGAGCCGGGCCGGGAGCCTGCTGGCCGAGCACGACCTCATCCGGGCCCGGATGCTCGCGCTCTATTCCACCCTCGACTCGGTCTCGGCGGAGTACGACCTGCAGGTCAGGCGTGCAGGCGCGCTTCCCTCATCTCGCGCGGCGGAACTGGCGGGCCAGGTGCGCGGGCGGCTCGACAGCGTGGTAGCGGTGCGCGCCGCCCTGGGGCTGGCCCAGGTGCCGGAGGAGGTGCGGGTCCGGCTGGCGGAGGCGGTGGAGAGCGAAACCGGCGCGGCCCTCGCCATGGTGGAGGCGGTGCGGGAGATGCAGCTAGGACGGAAGCCCGCCGCCCGCGCCGCCCTGACCCGAGCGGAGGACCATCTCGATGCCACGGCCCGGGTGCTCTCCCAGGCGCAGCGTGTGGCCATCGGGGACGTGGTCGAGCGGGAAAACGAACTCCTGCTCACCGCCCACACGATCACCCGGATCGCCGTCTGGTCGGCGGTGGGCGCGGTCCTCCTGCTCGGCTTCGGGGGCTGGCTGGTCTGGCGGCGGCTCTACCAGCCAATCGGGGACCTCGAGCGGGTGGTCCGCCAGGTGGCGGGCGGGGACCTGCACGTTGAGGCCATTGTGCTCAGGCCAGACGAGCTGGGCCGGCTGGCCGCCCACTTCAACGACATGACCGCGATGCTCCGGGAGCGGGCCCAGGAGGAAACCCGCCGCCGCGAGAGCCTGGTGGAACAGTTCGGCCGGGTGGTGGACGAGTCCTCCAACGAGATCTACCTCTTCGACGCCGAGACCCTGCGATTCACCCAGGCCAACCGGGGAGCCCGCACCAACCTCGGCTACGGGGCCGTGGAGCTGCTGGCGCTCACCCCCCTGGACTTCCTCCCCGAAGAAAACCGTGAGGCCTTCCTCGGGGCGCTGGCCGCGCTGCGACGGGGGGAGCAGCCGCGGGTGCTGCTCTCGGCCGCCCAGATCCGGCGTGACGGCAGCAGCTATCCGGTCGAGATGAGTCTCCAGCTCTCCGAGAGCGGCGACCGCCCGGTCTTTGTGGCGGTGGTGGAGGATGTCAGCCAGCGGAGCCGGGTCCGCGAACTCAACGACCGGCTGCGCCAGTTCGCGCTGGCCGAGCAGCGGGTGATCGGTGGCGGGGTCCTGTCGCCGGCCCTCAGCGCAATTGCCCGCATGGCCGCCGAGACCCTCCGGACGGCCCGGTCGAGCGTGTGGATCTACACCCCCGGCCGCCTGCGGTGCATGGAATGCGTCAACCGCGCCTCGCCGAACGGGACCCAGGGGGCGGAGATCCTCGCCAGCCAGCAGCCGGCGTATTTCGAGGCCCTCGTGAGCGGGGAGCCGATCGCGGCGCACGATGCGCCGCACGACCCGCGGACCCGCGCCCTGGTCGCGCCCGACGGTCCGCGCGCCGGGGTCAGTTCTGCCCTCGACACGCCGGTCCGGGCCGGGGCCCGGCTGGTGGCGGTGGTGACCCACGAGCACCTCGGCGAGCCGCACCGCTGGACCGCCGAGGAACAGGCCTTCGCGGGGGCCGTGGGCAACCTCGTGGCCCTGGCCATCGAGGCATCGGAGCGCAATCGGCTCGAGTCGCAGCTCGCCAAGGTGCAGAAGCTCGACAGCATCGGCCAGCTGGCCG
>CAZCVG010000077.1:0-12048 GCA_964501735.1 uncultured Gemmatimonadaceae bacterium
ACAACCGGCGGGTGATCTACGCCGACAGCGGCGCGATGGGCTTCACCGACCAGGGCACCGACCTGCAGCTCCGGCTGTACGATGGCGCGATCCACGCCTTCAAGCAGAGCGACCCGGCGCTGATGCAGGTGACCGACTTCCGCACCAATACCATCCTGGTGAAGGAGGTGTCCAACCGGCTGGACCTCGAGGCCAACGACGGGGTCCGGGGCGACCGGGAGATGGGCACCTGCGAGATGATGGAAGTCGTGCGCGGGGCCCGGTACGAAGTACGCCTGGCCGAGTACCGGCGGCGGGTGGCGGCCAACCGGGACCTGCGCAGCCTGCTGGGGCTGCCGGCGGCCGAAGCGCCCACCCGCCCCGGGCCGCCCAAGCGTGCGGCCTACTGCCGGGCCTTCGCCGCGCTGGCCCACCGGCTGGGGACGGACTCCGCCCGATCCGGCGCACAGGGGGGCCTGGAGGAGGACTTCACGGGCTATCCCGACGCGGTGAGCGCCCAGCCCCCGCCCCGGCCGGTGGCGGGGAACCTGGCGGCGGGGGTGCTGACCGGCGAGCCGCGGGCGCCGGGCGCCCAGCCGGTCCCCCAGCGGCCGCTCACGCTCACCGCCTGGGCCGAGGTGTCCTCGGCCCGGGACGAGATCAAGACCTCGGGCACCCGGGCCAACCAGTACCTGGTCGAGGTTCACAAGAAGTGGGCCATCAGCGTGGCCTGCCTGGTGTTCACGATCGTCGGGATCCCGATGGCGCTGCGGTTTCCGCGCGGCGGGATGGGGCTGGTGATCGGCGGGGGGCTGTCGGTGTTTTCTATCTACTATGTGGGCCTCATCGCCGGGGAGGGGCTGGGCAACAAGGCCATCGTGGCCCCCTGGGCCGCGATGTGGGCGCCCAACATCATCTTCGCCGCGGTGGGCCTGGTGTGGCTGCTCCGGGTGAACAAGGAATCCGGCTCCACCCGCGGCGGCGACCTGGCGGAGCTGTGGGAGAACCTCACCGGCCGGTTTCGCCGGCGAAGGACGGCCTGAGTGCGGCTCCTCGACCGCTACGTCCTCCGCTCCTGGCTGCTGATCTTCGTCCTGACCGCCCTGGGCTTCCCGGTGGTGTCCATCATGATCAACATGACGGACAACCTCGAGCGGCTGCTGGACCGGGGGCTCAAGCTGCCGGAGATCTTCGTCAGCTACATCTACGCCCTGCCGGAGAACGTCTTCCTGGTCATGCCGGCGGCGGTGCTGTTCGCCACCGTGTTCACCGTGGGCAACCTGGGCCGCCACTCCGAGCTCACCGCCGCCAAGGCCGGCGGGCAGAGCTTCCTGCGCCTGACGCTGCCGCTCTACCTCGCGGCGGCCCTGGCGGCCGGGCTGGCCTTCGTGGTGGGCGAGCTCGCCCCGGAGTCCACCACCCGCCAGCTGGAGCTGCAGAAGACCCGGATCGCCAAGCCGCGGACGGCGCGGTACAACTTCGTCTTCCGGGCCGACCAGGGCTGGGTCTACACCATCCGGTCGCTTGACGTCCAGAACCGCTCGCTCCGGCAGCTGGTATTCGAGCGCCAGGGCCGGGGGCCCGAGTACCCCAGCCTGGCCATCACCGCCGACAGCGCCACCTACGATGACAGCCTCAAGGCGTGGCGGCTGTGGTCCGGCACCAGCCGGCGGATGACCGGCCCGAGCGGCCAGCTGAGTTTCCGCTTCGCCGGGGCGCGGCTCAAGGCGCTGTCGCAGGAGCCGGTGGACCTGCTGGCCGAGCCCAAGGCGCCCGAGGAGATGCGCTACGCCGAGCTGACCCGGTACATCGAGGCCCTCAAGCGCTCCGGGAACGACACCAGCAAGATCGAGGTGGACCGGGCGCTCAAGATCGCGCTCCCGGCCACCTGCCTGGTGATCGCCCTCTTCGGGGCACCGCTGGCCGTGAGCAGCCCCCGGCAGGGCACCGCGATCGGCATCGCGATCAGCCTGGGGACCACCGTGGTCTTCCTCTCATTCATCCAGCTCTCCAAGGCGGTGGGCGTCTCCGGCATCGTCAACCCGGTGGCGGCGGCCTGGGCGCCCAACGTGATCTTCCTGGCCGCGGCCATCTGGCTGATGCTCCGGGTGCGAACGTAGCGGCCGACGGACCGACGGACCGACGGTCAGACGGTCAGACGGTCGGACAGGGCGCTCCCCGGCGCGGGCGGCGAACACCGGCGCCCGCTCTGCCGCCCGCCCCGCCCGCCCGTATATTCCTGCCATGGCCTCCACTCCCCGCCCGATCATCATCGGCTCCGGCATCGCCGGGCTCTGGACCGCCTGGCGGCTGGCGGCGGAAGGGCAGCCCTCGCTGGTGCTCACCAAGGGGAAGCTGGCCGACAGCGCCAGCGCCTGGGCCCAGGGTGGCATCGCCGTGGCCCTCGGCCCGGGAGACAGTCCCAGTCAGCACGCGGCAGACACCCTCGCCGCCGGCGACGGGATGAGCGATCCGGAGGCGGTGCGGGTGCTCACCAACGAGGGCCCCGACCGGATCCGGGAGCTGCTGGCGCTGGGCGCGCGGTTCGACCGCGGGCCCGACGGCGCGCTCCGCTTCGGCCTCGAGGCCGCCCACACCCGGCCGCGGATCATTCACGCCGGCGGGGACCAGACCGGCGCCGCGCTGGTGGCCTTCCTGACGGAGAAGGTGCGGCGGCACCCGCTGATCGAGATCCTGCGCTACACGGAAGTGGCCGCGCTCAGCCACGACGGCCACCGGGTGACCGGCGTGCTGGCCATCCGCGGCCGGGACGCGGTGGAGCTCGAGGCGCCGCACGTGGTGCTGGCCACCGGCGGCGTGGGACAGCTCTACGCGGTCACCACCAACCCGCTGGTGGCCACCGGGGACGGCTGGGCGTTGGCCTGGCGGGCCGGCGCCGAACTCCGGGACATCGAGTTCCTCCAGTTCCATCCCACCGCGCTCAAGCTCCCGGGCGTGAACCCGGCCCCGCTGATCACCGAGGCGGTGCGGGGCGCGGGCGGCATCCTGGTGGACCGGGACGGCCGGCGATTCGCCTTCGACGCCGATCCCCGGGGCGAGCTCGCCCCGCGCGACGTCGTGGCCCGGGCGGTGGCCACCGCCGACGCCACCGGCGGCGCCTGGCTGGATGCGCGGGAGATCGGCGACTTCGCGGTGCGCTTCCCCGGCGTCACCCGGATCCTCGACGACCACGGCCTGGACCCGGCGCGGGACCTCATCCCGGTGGCGCCGGCGCTCCACTACGCCATGGGCGGCATCCGCACCGACCTCGACGGCCGGACCTTCCGCGAGGGGCTCTGGGCGGTGGGCGAGGTGGCCAGCACCGGTGTCCACGGCGCCAACCGGCTGGCCAGCAACTCCCTGCTGGAAGGCCTGGTGTTCGCCGACCGGGTGGCGCGCGCCCTGGTGGCCAGCGGCGGCGGGTCGGGGTCGGGGTGGGCGGAGGGTGCCCGCCGCCCGGTGCCGGCCCGGCGGACCGAGTCCTTCACCGCCCGCTGGCGCCAGGCGCCACCGATGCAATACCCCGTGCCGGCCTTCCCGCCGGCGGCGCGGAGCGACCCCGGCCGCCGCTCCGCCGATGACGCCGCCGCCGGGATCCTGGCCCGGATGCGGGAGATCATGACCACCGAGGTGGCGCTGGTGCGCACCGAATCGGGGCTCAGGCACGCCCGCCGGGCGCTGGCCGACCTGGCCCGGCAGATCCCGGCAGAGGCGTGGCGCAGCACCAACCAGCTGCTGGTGGCCCGGCTCATCACCCACGCCGCGCTCCGCCGGCGGGAGAGCCGCGGCGGGCACCGCCGGCTCGACTATCCGCCCATCGCCCGGCCGCTGCTGGGCGCCCCTGCCCCGGACCGGACGCCGGCATGACCCTCCCGCTGCCGGTCATCCAGCCGACCCGCCTGAGCGCCACCGAGATCGCCCAGCTGCAGCGGCAGATCCGGGACCTGGCCCGGGAGCGCAACGCCGTCATCCTGGCCCACAACTACCAGCGTCCCGAGGTGCAGGACGTGGCCGACTTCGTGGGCGACAGCCTGGGCCTCTCCCGCAAGGCGGCCCAGACCGAGGCGGACGTGATCGTCTTCTGCGGCGTGCACTTCATGGCCGAGACGGCCGCGATCCTGGCCCCGGCCAAGCGGGTGCTGCTGCCCGACCTCGAGGCCGGCTGCTCGCTGGCCGCCACGATCACCGCCGAAGACGTGCGCCGGTGGAAGGCCCAGTTCCCGGGCTATATCGCGGTGGGCTACGTCAACACCACCGCCGAGGTGAAGGCCGAGCTGGACTACTGCTGCACCAGCGGCAACGTCATCGAGGTCATTGACGCGATTCCGGAGGACCAGGGCATCCTGTTCCTGCCGGACTTCTTCCTCGGCGCCCACGTCAGGCGGATCCGGCCCAACCGCAAGGTCGAGGTGTGGATGGGCGAGTGCCACGTGCACCGGGACATCAGCCCGGTCACGCTGGAGCGGATGCGGACCGAGCACCCGCAGGCCGAGGTGCTGGTGCACCCCGAGTGCGGCTGCGCCGGGCAGCTCATCTACGCCATGGGCCAGGGGGACATCCCGAAGGAAGGGGTGCACGTGGCCAGCACCGAGCGGATGGTGCAGCTGGTCCGCGAGCGCCCCGCGACGGAATTCATCGTCGCCACCGAGACGGGGATCATGCACCGCATGCAGCTGGAGGCGCCCGAGAAGCGGTTCTTCGCCGCCGACCGCGCCGCCGTCTGCGCCTACATGAAGACCATCACGCTGGAAAGCACCCTCGACGCGCTCCAGCTGGACCAGCATCACATCAGCGTGCCGGAGGACATCGCCCGGCGGGCCCGGGCGGCACTCGACCGGATGGTGGCGCTCGGGCCGGCGGTGGCCCGGAAGCCGGGAGACTAACGAGCCGCATGCCGCCGAAACGCTCTGCCCTCATCGGACTGGGGATCCTCGGCCTGCTCTTCGGCACCTGCGCCGTGACCGGCACGTCCCTCATGCCGACGTCCGTGGCGCTGGGCCCCTGCCTCAAGGACTGGACCAGCCCCTCTTCCTACCGGCCCCGCACCAGCCCCCTGGCCACCGTGGACGTCGCGGTGGACGGGGGCACCGTGCGGCTCTGCTACGGCCGCCCCTCGGCCCGGGGACGGCAGGTGTTCGGCGGGCTGGTGCCCTACGGCGAGCTGTGGCGGACCGGCGCCAACGAACCCACCCGGCTCTACACCGGGCGGCCGATCGTCGTCGCGGGGGTCCTGCTGGAGCCGGGGCGCTATTCGGTCTACAGCCGGCCCGGGACTGACAGCTGGGACATCTTCTTCAGCCGGTCCACCCTGCACTGGGGCAACGACCTGTCGGAATCGGTCCGGGAGGGGGAGGTCGGCCAGGCCACGGTGCCGGTCGAGCTGCTGGCCGCGCCGGTCGAGACCCTGACCGTCCGGAGCGAGCCGCGGAACGGGGTCACAGACATGCTCCTCGAATGGGAGCGGACCCGGATCCGGCTCGTGGTGCAAGGCCCGCCGGACACCATGCCCTAGGGGCAAGCCATGATGGAACGCGACCTCCGCATTTCGATTGGCCCGAAGCCCGGCGTAACCGGACAGGCGCTGGGCACCGGAGTCTGTCCATGATCGAACGCGACCTCCGCATCCGGATCGGTGCCGACGCGCAGCGGGTGGCCGACCAGGCGCTCGCCGAGGATGGACCCGAGGATCTCACCACCCGGATCACCGTCCCCGAGGGCCTGGCCGCGACCGGCGCGCTCGAGTTCCGCTCGGCCGGGGTGCTGGCGGGAACTCCCTATGCGGACGCCGTGGCCCTCGCCGCCGGGCTGCAGCCCACCACCTGGTACCAGGCGCCCGGTTCCCCGGTCCCCGCGGGGGCCACGGCGGGTCTGGTGCGGGGCGAGCTCGCCAGCGTGCTCCGGGCCGAGCGGCCGATGCTCAACCTGCTGCTCCGGGCCACCGGCATTGCCACCGCCACCCGGGCCTTCGTGGACCGGGTCGTGGGGACGCGGGCGCGGATTCTCCATACCCGGAAGACCGCCCCGGGCCTCCGGCTCCTCGACGTCACCGCGGTGCTTGCCGGCGGCGGGCACGCCCACCGGCTGGATCTGGGGGAAACGGTGATGGTGAAGGACAACCACTGGTGGGCGCTGGCCCAGAGCGGCCGGACCCTCGCGGCGGCGCTCCAGCGGGCCCGGGCGGAGGGCATCAACGAGTGCTTCGTGGAGGTGGAGACCACGGAGCAGCTGATTCAGGCGTGTCAGGCGGGCGCCGACCGGCTGCTGATTGACAACCAGACGCCGGCCACGGTGCGGAAATGGGGCGACCAGGCCCGGGCCCTCGCTCCCGGGATCGAGATCGAGGCGACCGGCGGGATCTCGCTGGAGAACGTGCGGCAGTACGCCGAGGCCGGCGCCGACTGGATCTCCATCGGCGCGCTGACGCACAGCGTGAAGGCCGCGGACATCTCGCTGGAGATCCGGGCGGGCTGAGGCCGCCCGCTCTTCTCGGCCCAGGCAGCCCCGCTCTTCAAGCAGACTCAGCCTCCGCTCACCCCCGCCGCGTCAGCGCGCCCAGCGCTTCCACCCGTAGAACACCGGCACCCCGGAGAGGATCACCAGGACGTCAATCGCGAAGATGGCCGGCTCCGACACCAGGTAGTTCCCCATCAGGAACAGCGAGGCCATCAGGAAGAGGAGCGGCACCACCGGGTAGCCCCAGGTCCGGTAGGGACGCTCGGCCTCCGGCCGGGTCCGCCGCAGCACGAACACCGCCCCCACCGCCAGCGCGTAGAACGGCCAGATCCCGATGATGAACTGGTCCGCCAGCTCGGTGAACGTCCGGATCAGGATGAAGACCACGCCCAGCACCGCGGCCAGGAGAATCGCCGCGGTCGGCGCCCCGGTCCTGGGGTCCACCCGGGCGATCGCCTTGGGGAACAGCCCGTCGTCCGCCATGGCGAAGAAGATCCGGGGCGCGGTCATCATGGAGCCGTTGAGGGTCCCGAAGGTGCTCACCGCCACCGCCGCGGACACCGCCACGATGCCCGCCGCGCCGATGAGGAGCTGGGCCACGTCGGCGGCGACCAGCTCGGCGCCCTTCATGGCCTGGATGGGGATCAGGTGCAGGTACACCACGCTGATGCTGAGGTACAGCGCCACCACGATCGCGGTGCCAAGAAAGAGGGCCCTGGGCAGGGTGCGCTGCGGGTCCTTTACCTCACCGCCCACGAAGGCGAGGTCGGCCCAGCCGTCATAGGCCCAGAGGATCGAGACCATCGCCAGCAGGAACGGGGAGACGGCAACCTCGGCCCGCTGCGACAGGACCGTCCCGGCGCTCATCCCTTCGCCCAGCGTGAAGCCCAGCAGCACCAGCAGCGCCAGGGCGCCCACCTTGAAGGCGGTGCTCAGGTTCTGGATCACCGCCCCGCGCTGGATGCCGTACCAGTTGACGCTGGCCACGATGACGATGAACGCGGCGCCGAGGAGCTGGTCGCCGCGCACCGGCAGGCCGAAGAACTCCGCCGCCGGGTCGAGCCCCACGGTCCGCAGCGCGTAGGCCGAGGCGGTGATGCCGATGGCGCCGTAGGCGCCCGGGCGGATGATGAGCAGTTCCGCCCACCCGAAGAGGAACGCCGGCAGGGGCCCGAAGGCCTCGCGGATGAACACGTAGATCCCGCCGCTTCGGGGGAACATGGCGGCGAGTTCGCTGTAGGTGAGCGCCCCGCACACCGAGACCAGGCCGCCGATGACCCAGGCCAGCAGGTAGAGCGGGACATCGTCAATGCGCTGGGCGATGGAAGCCGGGGTCCGGAAGATGCCGCTGCCGATCGTGGAACCGACCAGCACCGCGACAGCGCTCCAGAGGCCCAGGCGGCGGTGCAGCCGTTCGCCCCACTGGTCAGCGGTCAAGGGAGCTCGGGGTTGGGGATTCGGAAGCTGGAGCGTGACGCCAGGACTGGCGTCCCGCCAGGGAGTCGGCCGGGGGCACCTTGCCGCCCAGCCGGGGCCGGCGCCGGCGTCCAACCTTCCTCCGGCGCCCCTAAGATCCCCCTCCAATGGTCGCTTGACAACCCTCGCCCTGAACCCGTTCTTTCCCCCCAGCCGAGCGCCCCCCGGGCGCTCCTTTCCTTAATAGCACGTCGTGGAGCCGGGAATGAGCCAGCAGCCGTCCGAGGGAGCCCAGCTGTACCGCCGAGCGGCGTGGATCGCGACCGGGCTCACCGTCGGGCTGATCGCCTTGGGGGGATACGTCCGGATCCGGGGCGCGGGGATGGGGTGCAGCGACCACTGGCCGCTCTGCAACGGGCGGCTGTTCCCCAACCTGGCCGATCCGCTCGAGGTCCTGGAGTGGAGCCACCGCTGGGTGGCGGTCATGGTGAGCACCGCCATCGCGGCACTGGCCTTCATCGGCTGGCGGCGCCACCGCCACGACCCCTACCTCCGCAACCCGGCGATCCTCTCGGCGGTCCTGCTGGTCCTGCAGGTGTTTCTCGGTGCGGTGACGGTGTGGCTGTGGAACACCGCCCCGAGCGTGGTCATCCACCTCACCAACGCGATGATCCTGCTGGCGGTGCTGGTGACCGCGGTGCTCCGCTCGGGTGACCGCCTCCTCGGCCGGGAGCCGGCCGCTCCAGGCCGCCCAGCTGCGATGCTGCTGCCGGTGTTCGCCCTGGTGGTGGTGTTCTTCGGCGCACTCGTCGCCAACTATGACGCCGGCCTCTACTGCCTCGGCTTCCCCCTCTGCGGCGGTGCCTGGGCACCGCCCGAGGCGGCGCTGGGGCGGCTGCAGTGGGTGCACCGGGTGCTGGCGTTCCTGTTCCTGGGCCACACCATCGGGGTGGCGGTGGCCAGCCGGCGGCTGGCGGGCGAGGAGGCTCCGGGCTACCGCCAGGCCGCCTGGACCCTGGCGGGACTCACCCTCCTGCAGGTGGCCGTCGGCGCCGCCATGATCCTCCAGATGATGCCGGCGGGATTCCGGGCGGTCCACCTGCTGGTGGGCTCGCTGGTCTGGGTGTCGGCGCTGGTGGTGGCGTTCCGGGGCAGGACAGTCGATTGGGCGATTCGGCGATTGGGCGATTCGGCGATCGGGGAGGTGACTCGGCCACACGGCGACTCGGCCGACCGACTGCACACCGGCCCGGTCGGCCCGGCTGTCGCCGAATCGCCCAATCGCCCAATCGCCCGATCGCCTTCTCTGCTCGCCGATCTCATCACCCTGACCAAGCCGCGGATCATCTCGCTGCTCCTGCTCACCACCCTGCTGCCGATGTTCATCACCGACCGGGGACTGCCGTCCCCGATGCTGGTCCTGTGGGTGATGCTGGGCGGGTACCTCATGGCGGGCGGGGCCAACACGGTGAACATGTGGTTCGACCGGGACATTGACACCCTGATGTCGCGGACCAAGCTCCGGCCCATTCCCTCGGGCCGGATCCCCGCGCCGGTGGCCCTGGGCTTCGGGCTGGCGCAGGGCGCCCTGGCCTTCTGGATCTTCTGGACCCAGGTCAACCCGCTCAGCGCCTGGCTGGCCTTCAGCGGCTACCTGTTCTACATCTTCGTCTACACCGTCTGGCTCAAGCGGCTCTCGCCCCAGAACATCGTGATCGGCGGCGCGGCCGGCGCCTTCCCGCCGCTGGTCGGGTGGACGGCGATGACCGGCTCCCTGGATCTCACGGCGATCTATCTCTTCGCCATCATCTTCTTCTGGACCCCGCCCCACTTCTGGGCCCTGGCCCTGATCAAGCGGAACGAGTACGCCAACGCCGGCGTGCCCATGATGCCGGTGGTCCAGGGCGAGCGCTGGACCAAGATCCAGATGCTGGCCTACACCCTGATGCTGATCCCGCTCACCGTGATGCCGGCGGTCTTCGGCGCGCTGGGCCTGTTCTACGGAGTGGCGGCGCTGCTGCTGGGCGGGCGGCTGCTCTGGTACAGCGTCCGGGTGCTCAGGGAGGCGGGGGTGACGCCCACGGCCTGGAAGATGTACAAGTTCTCGCTCCTCTACCTCGCCCTGCTCTTCGTGGCGATGGGGGTGGACCGGGCGGTGCCCTTCGGGCACGGGTTCGAGCGATCCGAGATCCTCATCCTCGACCAGCCGGAGCAGGAGGCGATGGGCGCGGGGGCCGAGCACCAGGGACACTAGTCCAGCCACCGGCGGCGCCCTGCAGCCCCCTCCCACCGGTGCCCCACCGCCGCGATGCACCGGCGCGTCCGGCCTCCCGCGCAATCGTCCCCCTCGCCGCCCAGGTAGCCCTCTGACATGACATCCGCCGAGCCGCCCAGCCGCCGCCTGCCGCCACCCACGGCCCTCAAGCGGCTGCTGCCGCTGGTGCGGCCGTACCGCTGGGCGCTGCTGGCGGCCAGCGTGGCCCTGGTGGCCGGCGCGGGGCTGGGCCTGGCCCTGCCCCTCATCATGGGGCGGCTGCTGGACGTGGCGTTCGGCCCCGGGGACCGGGACCTGCTCGACCGGATCGCCCTGGCCCTCATGGGGCTGGTGGTGGTGCAGGCCGCCCTCAACTACGTCCAGGCCTACCTGCTCTCCGCCACCGGCGAGCGGGCGGTGGCCGGCCTCCGGCGGGAACTCTTCTCCCGGCTGCTGGACCAGCCGCCCGGGTTCTTCGCCGACCGGCGTACCGGGGAGCTCACCAGCCGGCTCACGATTGACATCGGGCTGCTGCAGGGAACGGTCAGCCACCAGATCGCCGAGTTCGCCCGCCAGATCATCACGCTGATCGGCGCCATCATCCTGCTGGCCCTGACCCAGCCGAGACTTACCTTCACGGCGCTGGCGGTGGTGCCGCTGGCCGTGGGCACCGCGATGTTCTTCGGGCGGCGGCTCCGCCGCATGTCCACCGGGGTGCAGGACCGGGTGGCCGAAGCCACCGCGGTGGCGGAGGAGGCGTTCAGCCAGATCCGCACGGTGCAGAGCTTCGCCATGGAGGGGTGGGAGCGCATGCGCTACAGCGAACGGGTGGACGCGGTGGTGGAAGCCGCGGTCACCCGCGCCAAGGTCCGGGGCGTGTTCTTCGGGGCCCTGACCTTCGCGGCCTTCACCGCGGTGGTGGTGGTGCTATGGCAGGGGGGCGTGCTGGTCACCGAGGGCCGGCTGAGCGCCGGGCAGCTCTTCACCTTCCTCATCTATACCATCACCATCGCGGGCTCGGTGAGCGCGCTGGCCTCGTTCTTCAGCGCGTACCAGGAATCGGTGGGGGCGGCGGAGCGGGTGTTCGAGCTGATCGAGCGGCCCAGCCCCATCCAGGACGCCCCGGGCGCGGTGGCGCTGCCGGGCCGGCCCGGCGGAGAGCTCCGGTTCGAGGGCGTTTCGTTCCGCTACCAGGCTGAGAATCCCTGGGCGGTGCGCGAGGTGGACCTGGAGGCCCGCTCGGGGGAGATCGTGGCCCTGGTGGGCCCGAGCGGCGCGGGAAAGACCACCCTGGTGTCGCTCCTGCCCCGGTTCTGGGATGTCACCGAGGGGGCGATCCGGCTGGACGGGGTGGATATCCGGGGGATCCGGCTGGCCGACCTGCGCCGGGCCATCGGGCTGGTGCCGCAGGAGCCGGCCCTGTTCAGCGGGACCATTACCGAGAACATCGCCTACGCCCGGCCGGGCGCCTCGGCGGCGGAGGTGGAGGCGGCCGGGCGGGCGGCCCACGCCCATGAGTTCGTGGAACGCCTGCCCCAGGGGTACGAGACGGTGGTGGGCGAGCGGGGCATCAAGCTCTCCGGTGGCCAGCGGCAGCGGATCGCGATTGCCCGGGCCATCCTCAAGGATCCGGCGGTGCTGGTGCTGGACGAGGCCACCAGCAGCCTGGACACCGAAAGCGAGCGGCTGATCGAGGACGCCCTGGAGAAGCTGCTGGTGGGGCGGACCACGCTGATCATCGCGCACCGGCTCTCGACGGTGCGGCGGGCCCACCGGATCGTGGTGCTGGACCACGGCCGGATCGTCGAGCAGGGCACCCACGAGGCACTGCTGGCGCGGAACGGGCTGTATGCCCGGCTGTACCAGCAGCAGTTCAGGGAGTAGGGGGCGAGGCTAGTAGCTGAATCGCTCGTGGGTCACGACGGTCATGCGTCCGATCCGGCGGG
>CAZCVG010000078.1:0-12048 GCA_964501735.1 uncultured Gemmatimonadaceae bacterium
TCCAAGTCCCGCAAGCGGCTCCGCCGGGGACACGACAAGGCCGTGGTCATCCCGACCCAGGCCTGTCCGCGCTGTTCCTCGCCCAAGCTGCCACACCGGGTCTGCCCCACCTGTGGCTACTATCGCGGCAAGAAGATGATTGAGGTCGAGGACGCCTGAGCGTGATCCGCATCGCTCTCGACGCCATGGGGGGCGACCACGCCCCGCAGGCGGAGGTCGAGGGTGCGGTCCTGGCCCTGAGGGAACTCCCACCGGGGTTCCTGATCCAGCTTGTGGGCCGCCGGGATCCCATCGAGGCGGAACTGGCCCGCTATCCCGACCTGGACCGGTCGCGCATCGAGGTCCATGACGCGCCGGACGTCATCGGCATGGACGAGAAGCCCCTCGCCGCGGTCCGGAAGAAGCCCCACTCGAGTCTCGCCGTGGGCCTCGGGCTCCAGAAGGCCGGCGCCTCCGATGCCTTCGTCTCCGCCGGCAACACCGGGGCGGTCCTGGTCGGGTCCACCATGATGCTGGGCCTGCACGACGGCGTGGACCGTGCCGCCGTGGCCTCCGTCCTTCCCACCGCCGACGTGCCCACCCTGCTGCTGGATGCCGGCGCCACCATTGACTGCTCCGCCCGGGAGCTGGCGGGCTTCGCCTGGCTGGGCACCATCTACATGCAGGACGTGCTCGGGCGCCCCACCCCCAAGGTCGGGCTGCTCAACGTGGGCGAGGAGGACGAGAAGGGCAACGCCGCGGCCAAGGAAGCCCACCAGCTGCTCAAGCAGGCGGCGGGGCTCAACTACGTGGGCAACGTGGAAGGCCGGGACATCGTGGCCGGCCACCACAAGTTCGGCCAGCTGGACGTCGTGGTCTGCGACGGCTTCGTCGGCAACATCGTCCTCAAGTTCTACGAGTCGGTGGGCCGGCTCATCGTCCGGCTCGCCAAGGTCAAGGCCCCGGGAGTGCTGGAACGGCCCGACATCCAGGCCATCTTCAAGCACCTCGACTACAGCGAATACGGCGGCGGCCCCCTGCTGGGGGTGCGCGGGGTGAGCATCATCTGCCACGGCTCGTCCACGCCCAACGCGTTCAAGAACGCGGTACGGGTGGCGGTGCAGTCGGTAGCCCACGACCTCAGCGCCCATATCGGGGCCCACTTTGCCCGGCGTGAGGGCGAGGTTCGCTCCTGATGACCCGTCCCATCGCCCACATCGCCGGGCTCGGCGTCCATGTGCCCGCCCAGGTCGTCACCAACCGGGACTTCGAGACCCGGCTGGAGACCTCCGACCAGTGGATCGTGGAGCGCACCGGCATCCGCGAGCGCCGCTACGCCGGCACCGACGAAACCGTCGCCACCATGGCGCAGGACGCCACGGCCCAGGCGCTCAGCCGGGCGGGGATCACCCCCGCCGATCTCTCGGCCATCATCGTGGCTACGGCCACCCCGGACCGGACCCTGCCGTCCACCGCCTGCTACCTGCAGGCCCTGATCGGGGCGGAGCAGGCGGCGGCCTTCGACATCGCCTCCGCCTGCTCGGGCTTCATCTATGGCCTGACGATCGCCGAGGGGCTGATCGCGGCGGGGCAGGGCCGGCACATGCTGGTGGTCGGCGGGGAGAAGCTGACCGCGATCACCGACCAGCAGGATCGCTCCACCGCCATCCTCTTCGGCGACGGGGCGGGCGTGGCGGTGGTCTCCGCCGGCGCCAACGGCAACCGCGGGCTGCTCTCCACGTTCATCAAGTCCGACGGCCGCCTGGCCGAGCTGCTCTACATCCCCAGCGGCGGCACGCTCGACCCGACCACCGAGAAGACCCTGCAGGAGCGCACCCACTTCATGAAGATGGCGGGTCGCGAGGTCTTCAAGCACGCGGTGCTCACCATGGCCGAGGCCTGCGACGAGGCCATCCGGCGGGCCGGCATCCGCCCTGAGGAAATCGACCTGCTGGTGCCCCACCAGGCCAACATCCGGATCATTGACGCCACCGCCAAGCATGCGGGGATCGCGCCGGCCAAGGTGATGGTCACGGTGGACCGCTACGGCAACACCTCCGCCGCCTCGATCCCGATGGCCCTGGCCGACGCCGAGGCGTCGGGGCGGCTCAAGCCGGGCATGGTGGTCCTGCTGGTGGCCTTCGGCGCCGGGTTCACCTGGGGCAGCGCGGTGATCCGGTGGTAGCTGTCGCCCTCTGCCCGGGGCAGGGTGCCCAGCGGGTCGGGATGGGGAAGGACCTGGCCGAGCGCTTCCCCGCCGCCCGGGACACCTTCGCCCGCATTGACGAGGCCCTGGGGGTGGACCTGTCCCGGCTGATGTGGGAGGGCCCCGAGGACGAGCTGATGCTCACCCACAACACCCAGCCCGCCATCCTGGCCCACAGCGCCGCGGTGTGGGCCGTCGTGGGTGAGCGGCTCCTCCCCCGGCTCCGGGCGGCCGCCGGCCACAGCCTGGGGGAGTACAGCGCCTATGTCGTCGCCGGGGCGCTGACCGCCGAGGCGGCCGCCGCGCTGGTGCGCCGCCGGGGCGAGCTGATGTACGCCGCCGGCACCGGCCGGCCGGGGGCCATGGCCGCGGTGCTCGGCCTGGCCACCGGCGAGGTCGAAGAGGCCTGCCGGGCGGCCTCCTCCGAGACCGAGGTGGTGGTCGCAGCCAACCTGAACGCCCCGGACCAGACCGTGCTCTCCGGCGATCCGGCGGCAGTGGAGCTGGCGGGCCAGGGGTGCAAGACGCGGGGCGCCAAGCGGGTGATCCCCATCAAGGTGAGCGGGGCGTTCCACAGCCCGCTGATGGAGCCGGCGGTTCCCGGGCTCGCCTCGGCCCTCGGCAGCGCCCCGTTCGCCGAGCCGGTGATCCCGGTGATCGCCAACGCCTCGGCGGCGCCGGTCGAGACCGCGGCCGAGGCCCGCCGGCTCCTGGCCGAGCAGCTCACCGCGCCGGTCCGCTGGGTCGGGTGCATGGAGCGGGCGGCCGCCCTGGTGCCCGGGGCGACGTTCTACGAGATCGGGCCGGGCACGGTGCTGGGTGGGCTGCTCAAGCGGATCGTGCCGGGCGCCGCCTGCGTGCCGCTCGGCACCGCCGACGAGGTGGAGAAGTTCCTGGAGGGAAGCCCATGACCGCGATGGACCTGTCGGGCAAGGTGGCCTTCGTGACCGGCTCGACCCGGGGGATCGGTCACGCGGTGGCCGCGGCCCTGCACCAGGCGGGGGCCAGGGTGGCGGTGGTCGGCCGCGACCTGGCCCGGGCGCAGGCGGTGGCCGGGGCCCTCGGCGACCGGGCCATCGGCGTGGCTTGCGACGTCGGCGACCGGGGCCAGATTGATGCCGCCATCGCCGCCACCGAGCAGGGGCTCGGCCCGGTGGACATCCTGGTCAACAACGCCGGGATCACCCGGGACAACCTGCTCCTCCGCATGTCGGAAGCCGAGTGGGACGACGTCATCCAGGCCAACCTCAAGGGCGCGTTTCACACCACCCAGGCGGTGCTCAAGGGCATGATGAAGCGGCGCAGCGGCCGGATCATCAACGTCACCAGCATCATCGGCTTGACCGGCAACAAGGGCCAGGCCAACTATGCGGCCAGCAAGGCCGGCCTGATCGGCTTCACCAAGTCGGTGGCCAAGGAGTACGGCAGCCGGGGCATCCTGGTCAACGCCGTGGCCCCGGGCTTCATCGAGACCGACATGACCGCCAGCTTGCCGGAGGACCTCCGCAAGGCGATGTTGGCCGGGATCGTCCTGGGGCGGTTCGGGCGCCCGGAGGACGTCGCCGGCGCGGTGCTCTTTCTGGCATCGGAACTGTCGGGCTACATTACCGGACAAGTGCTCGTCGTGGACGGCGGGGTCGCCGTCTGACGGGCCAGCAATTCACCCCCTCCCTCGAGGAACGTCATGAGTAACGTGGATGAACGGGTCAAGGACATCATCGTCGAGGAGCTTGGCGTCGAGCGCGAGAAGCTGACCGCCGAAGCCAGCTTCATGGAAGACCTCGGCGCGGACAGCCTGGATACGGTCGAGCTCGTCATGGCGTTCGAGAAGGAGTTCGACATCGACATCCCGGACGAAGAGGCCGAGAAGCTCCGGACCGTCGGCGACGCGCTCAAGTACCTCCACGAGAAGCTCGGGAAGTAAAGTTGGCCCGGCGCGTGGTGGTCACGGGGTGCGGCGTCGTCTCACCCCTCGGTACCGATGTCGCCAGCACCTGGGCGGCCCTGCTGGAGGGCCGCTCGGGCGCGGGGCCCATCACCAAGTTCGACCCCTCCAGGCTCCAGGTGCGCTTCGCCTGCGAGGTGAAGGGGTTCGATCCGCTGCAGTACATCGACCGCAAGGAAGCCCGCCGCTACGACCTCTTCGCCCAGTTTGCCCTGGCCGCGGCCCACCAGGCCATGACCCAGGCCAATCTGGAAGACAAGGTCCCCGATCCCAACCGGGTCGGCGTGATCCTGGGCAGCGGGATCGGCGGCATGCAGACCTACGAGGACAACTGCTCGGCCTACCTGCTGAAGGGGCCGGACCGGGTGTCCCCCTTCTTCGTGCCGATGTTCATCGCCAACATGGCGCCGGGCCTGGTGTCCATGCGCTACGGCCTGAAGGGGCCCAACTACGCCACGGTGTCGGCCTGCGCCGCCTCGGCCCACGCCATCGGCGAGTCCTTCAGCCTGATCCGCTCCGGCGTGGCCGATGCCATGGTCACGGGCGGGTCGGAGGCGGCCATCACCGGGCTCACGGTGGCTGCCTTCTCCAACATGAAGGCGATGTCCACCCGCAACGATGACCCCGCCACCGCCAGCCGGCCCTTCGACAAGGACCGCGACGGGTTCGTGCTGGCCGACGGCGGGGCGGTGCTGGTGCTGGAGAGCCTGGAGCACGCCGAGCGCCGGGGCGCCACCATCCTGGCCGAGGTGCTGGGCTACGGCCTCAGCGGCGATGCCTATCACATGTCGGCGCCGGCACCCGAGGGTGAAGGGGCCCAGCGGGCCATGAAGATGTGCCTGGCGGATGCCGGCGTGGCCCCGGCGCGGGTGGGCTACGTCAACGCTCACGGCACCAGCACCCCCCAGGGCGACATCGCCGAAACCCAGGCGGTCAAGGCGGTCTTCGGGGCCCATGCCCGCGAGCTGATCTTCGGCTCCACCAAGTCCATGACCGGGCACCTGCTCGGCGGGGCGGGGGCGCTGGAGTTCGCCATCTCGATGATGGTGGCCACCACCGGCAAGATCCCGCCCACCATCAACCAGTTCACGGCCGACCCCGACTGCGACCTGCCGTCGGCGCCCAATGCGATGATCGAGCGCCCCGTGGACGTAGCCATCTCGAACTCCTTCGGGTTCGGGGGACACAACGTGACCCTCGCCGTGCGCCGGTTCGAGCGCTAGCTGTCCGGCCGTGGCGCCGTAGGGCCCGCGGGGCCGTGGTGCTGCTCAAGCCCTTCACCGCGGCGGGTCTCGCCGCCGCCGTCCGCCGGGCACTCGACCAGAACTGAGGCGCTTCATGCCGACCTGGCACCGACTGGGCACCCGTGAGGAGCTGCTGGCCCGGGTTCCCTTCTCCCTCAAGCTGGACCGCCAGCAGGTCGCGCTGTTCCTCCACGAGGGCCGCTTCCGGGCCATCGGCAATCGCTGCAACCACAAGGGCGGGCCGCTGTGCGAGGGCCAGGTCCGGGGCGAGTTCGTCATGTGCCCGTGGCATGCCTGGGAGTACAGCGTGGTCACCGGCAAGGGCCCGCCCGGCTACGAGGAAGAGTCGGTGCCGGTGTTCGCGGTGGAGGAACGCGCCGATGGGGTCTACCTCGACACCGACCCGGTCTCGCCCAGGCGGCTGGTCAAGCACGAGCCCCATCCCCTCACCGTCATCCAGCCGCGCCCCGCCGGCGCGCCCACCCGGGTCCTGGGCATCTCCACCACCGGCATGGACGCGGTGAACCCCCGGACCTCGACCTCCGAGCTGCTGCTGGAGGCGGGGCTGGACCACGTCCGCCAAACCTCCGGCGCCGAGACCCGGCTCATCCGGCTCCGGGACCTGACCTTCCGCCCCTGCGAGGGCAACTACTCCAAGGCCGCCCATGCCTGCACCTGGCCCTGCGCCATCACCGAGCGGGATCCCGAGGATCAGCTGACCGGCGTGTACGAGGGGCTGGTGCAGTGGGCCGATGTCGTGCTCATCGCCACGCCCATCCGCTGGGGACAGGCCGCCGCGCTGTACCACCAGATGGCGGAACGGCTCAACTGCATCCAGAACCAGATGACGATCCACAACCGCTGCCTGATCAACCGCAAGGTGGCGGGGTTCATCATCACCGGCGGGCAGGACAACGTGCAGGGGGTGGCGGGCGGGCTGCTGACGTTCTGGTCCGAGCTGGGCTTCGTGTTCCCCCAGTTCCCGTTCATCGCCCACTCACGCGGCTGGGACGCGGAGGACATGGAAAACAACGTCCGGCAGGTCAGTGCCAGCGAGGCACTCCGGGTGGCGGCGGGGGAGCTGGCCGAGCGGGCGGTGGACTACTGGGGCGTGCTCAATCGCCACACCCTTGAGTTGGACAAGCCCATGGAGCGGAGCGGGCGCAAGGCGCAGCGGCTGGGCGGCGTGCCCGCCGAGGCCTGAACCGCCGGCTCAGGGCTGGCGGCGCTCGGGAAGAGTGTCGGTCCCCAGCAGGGAGAGCAACGTCAGAAGCGGCACTCCGGCGTGGCCCTGGCGCTCCGGACGGAGCTGGCGCAGCCGGGTGAGGTCGGCACGGAGCCGGTCGTAGGTGGCGGCGGCGCTGTCGCTGCCCGGGATGAAGCCGCCCGAGGCGAGGTTGACCCGGGTCGGCTGGGAGATCAGGAAGCTGTGCAGCCGGGCCAGGGTGACCAGCAGCGTGTCCGCCCGCGCCGCCGCGCCGGGGGGCTCGGGCCAGAGGACCCGGGCCCGCCACTCCTGCGCCTCCGCCCGGCTCCAGCGGCCCGCCCGGATGAGCCCCTGCGCTGAGTCTCCGTAGGCAACCTGGAGCCGGTCGAGCTCTGCCCGGTACTGACCGATCAGAGTTCGGAGTGCCGCCAGGCCGGCCAGGCTGCGGCGGAGGCTGTCAGCGGATTCGAGCCTCGAGACGCGGATCACCCCGGCGAGACCCAGCTTCGCGGCCGAGTCGGCCAGCCCGCTCGAGGCCGACTCCCGCGCCCGGGCGAACCGGGTGGCCAGGTTGTACGGGGCCAGAAGCGCCCGCCGCTCCTGCTCAGAGAGCGGGGTGGCCCGGGGGCCAGGGGTCTGCGGGGACGGGGCCCTGATGACGCCGCGCGGCAGGACCGCCTCATCGGTGACGGGGGGTCCTGGAAGGGTGCTGACCACCGCGGCCGCCACCACCGCCAGTCCCGCCAGCGACACCCCCAGACGGGCGTGCCATCTCGGCCGGCGCCGCTCGGCGATCTCTCGGGCGCTCCGGGAGAACATCTGGTAGACCTGCGGAATCCCGTCCCCCCGGGCCTCGTCCACCGCCGCCGCCGGGGGGTCTTCCGTGGCGACACGCCCAGCCGCACGCTCCACCGCGAGCTCGAACTCGGGGTGGTTGGCTATGGGCAGCCACGTTTGGGCTTTCCCGTGGAAGATCTCCGCGCCGCTGGTGAGCGTGCCGCTCTGGATGCCCAGGACGAGCTCGTCAACACTGCGGTAGACGGCCTCCTCGCCGGAGGCCAGCCGGACTCGGAACATACCCCACAATACTAGCAGCGCCCCGGCGTGCCGGGGAGCCAGTCGCGGGGGTCAGTTTGCCGGCGGTGGAGGAAGGGCCTCGCCGATGGCGCGCCGGAGCCGCCCGGTGGCCCCGGCGGCGCTGCTCTCCCTCGGGATGGCGGGCATGGAGCCGGCGAGGGTCACCAGCTCCTGCCGGAGGGCGCTGTAACGCCGAGCCAGCGCTGCGTCGGTGAAGCGAAGCCCAGCGGGGCCGGCAGTGTAGCGGCCCTCTCCGGCCAGCAGGAGGCCGAACAGGGTGTCGCCCGCCTGGAGCAGGTTCCGCCCCGACTCCGCCGTCTCGAAGCTCTCCCGGAGGGATGGGATTCCGCCGCCGCCGGGGTGGAAGCTCTGTTCCAGCATGACCTCCTGGCCGTGATAGGTCCGGAGGATATTGAGGGCAGCCGCGATGGTACGGCGCGCCACCCGCATGCTGTCCGGCGCCGTGAAACGGCGCGACGAGAAGAGATCCCGGACCCCCGCCAGGTCCAGCGCTTCTTCCAGCATGGCCTGGGCGTCGGCGTACGCCTCCGCGTAGGTCTGCTTTCGGGCCTTCCCGGCCCCCTGGCTTGCCCGGAGATCCTCGGTGACGGGCAGGAGGCTGTCCGGTCCCTCCTGGCTGTCACTGTCAAAGGGAAGGGGCCGGGATGGGGCGATGGCCTCCGACAGGGCCTGGGTAAGCTCCGCCGCCCGGGTCCGCTCGGCTCGCTGGGCCCGCCGCACCGCCGGCGCCGGGGAGTTGTCCTGATCCTCCAGCCCTCCTGTCGGGGACCACGCCAGCAGCGCCGCGGCGACTACCGGTGTCGCGATTCCGAGCACCCTTATGGCCTGGCTGATCTGTCCGCCGGCCGGGCGCTTCCGGGGCGCCGGTCGGGGCAGGGGGAGCGGCTTGAGCCCGGGGGCCGCAACTGAAGTGACATCATCAGCCGGTGGACCGGGGGTTGGACCGGGTCCAGCTTCACTCCCCGGCGAGCCCGTTGGTGCCGGGCCCGTTCCGTGGCTCGTGGCCGCCCCTGAACCAGCCGCCGCGCCGGCAGGGCGCGCCACCGCGCCACTCGTCCGCGCCACCCTGGCTGACGGCGGCGAGAGCTGGGCTTGGATGCGCTGGAAGTCGGGGTCATCCTGGATCGGAATCCAGGCCTGAGAGTCGTTGTGGAAAACCCGATCCGATGGCTGCACCACCCCGCTCCTGACGGCGGTGGAGAGTTCCCGGACCGTCCTGAAGACCGCGACTTCTCCACATTCGAGCCTTACCCGGTACATGAAGCCTCGGTGGATCTGTCGGGGACATGACATCGGGAACGATACAGTATCTCACTAGTGATGGCTCGGCGCAGTGCGCTGGCGCACGTTTTTATGCAAGATCTCGCCAGTCTCTAGAATACAGTTCATATGCATATGTGCATATCATTGTCATGACTGTTGATAGTGTGGTTCCAGTGTTCAGATTCTACTTGAAGTCACCGGTGCTTTTCTCCGCTTTCCAGGTGCTCTGACGGCCCAAATCATCGCCCAGAACAGCAAACCAATGTCGCGTTTCTATTCAGGAGACTTCCCGTGTTTAACCACCATGATCACCGGCTTCCAGGTTCAGAAGTAACTCGGCGGGAGTTCATCGCCATGGGGGGCGTCGCGCTGGTCTCCGCCAATACGGCGGTCAGGAATGGCGTAGGCTCGGAACGTCACTTATCAACACCGGCAGCCGTCGCCCGGCCCCCCGAGTTCGACCTTGATGAGCTCGAAATCACCGACATTGTGGCCGGGTTGGACAGCGGCCGGTGGAGCAGCGCCGATCTGGTGAGGCTCTACGCCGGCCGGATCGAATCCCTGGACCGACGGGGGCCCCACCTCCGCCACATCCTGGAGCTCAACCCCGAGCTGGACCGGATTGCCGCGGAGCGGGACGCCGAGCGGAAGGCCGGCCGAATCCGGGGAGTCCTCCACGGGATTCCGGTCCTCCTCAAGGACAACGTGGCCACCGGCGACCGGATGACCACGACGGCCGGGTCCCTGGCGCTCGAGGGGTGCCGGGCCCCGGAGGACGCCTTTCTTGCTGCCAGGCTTCGGGCGGCCGGCGCCATCCTGCTCGGGAAGACCAACATGAGCGAATGGGCCAATTTTCGGTCCACCCGCTCCTCCAGCGGCTGGAGCAGCCGAGGGGGGCAGGGGCGTAATCCCGTCGTGCTGGACCGGACCCCGTGCGGCTCCAGCTCCGGGACCGGCGGGGCCATCGCCGCCAACTACGCCCCGGTCGGGATCGGCACCGAGACCGACGGCTCGATCACCTGCCCGGCGGCGACCGTGGGCCTGGTGGGGATCAAGCCGACGGTCGGCCTGGTGAGCCGGAGCGGGATCATCCCCATCTCCGCCACCCAGGACACCGCCGGCCCCATGACCCGCACCGTGGCGGACGCCGCCCGGCTGCTCACCGCGATCACCGGCGTGGACCCGGCGGATCCGGCCACCGGCGCCAGCGGTCCCCACGCGGGGACCGACTTCGCCCGGTTTCTCGACCCTGCCGGCCTCGAGGGGAAGCGGCTGGGGGTCACCCGTGCCCGCTTCACCGGCTACAACGACGCCACCGACCTGGTCTTCGAGGAGGCGCTCGGCGTGCTGCGGGGCCTGGGGGCCGTGCTGGTGGACCCGGCCGATATTCCCCATGCCGGCGAATACGACGAGGCGGAGTACGAGGTCCTGCTCTACGAATTCAAGGACGGCCTCAACCGGTACCTCACAGGCCTCGGCTCGGAGGCCCCGGTGCGGTCGCTCGAGGAGGTCATCGGGTTCAACGAGCGTAACCGGGCCCGGGTGATGCCCCACTTCGGGCAGGAGATCCTGTACCAGTCCCAGGAGAAAGGTCCGCTCACCTCGCCGGCCTACCGCCGAGCGCTCGCCACCTGCCGCCGGCTGTCACGGACACTGGGAATTGACGCCGTGATGACGACTCATCGGCTCGACGCCCTGGTGGCTCCGACCGGGAACCCGGCCTGGCCGATTGACCTCGTCAACGGGGACCACTTCACCGGGTCGGTCACCACCCCCGCCGCCGTCGCCGGGTATCCCCACATCACCGTCCCGGCCGGGAATGTCATGGGACTGCCGGTCGGATTGTCCTTCTTCGGCAGGGCGTGGAGCGAGGGTCCGCTCATCGCCATGGCCTACGCCTATGAGCAGGCCACCCGGCACCGCCGGCCGCCCGCGTTCCTCCCGAGTCTGGACCTCGGGCACCCGTACTGACCTAGGACGATTCGGGCAGGCCCGGCCTCATCCGCCGCGACCCGGCTGGCCTCGGCGTCCCGGACTGCACCATTGCCGGCGGAGGCTGGACAGGGACCGGTGAACCAGTGCGAGGCAGGGCGCGTTCCCTTAGCTTGCAGCCCGGTTCGGACGGGGTGATTCGGTCGAAGGGGGTGATGGTGGGTTCGAAAGCACAACTCCTGGTGGCGGCCTGGCTGGCCGGCTCGGCCGGGGCACTGTCCGCCCAGGTGGCCGACACCAGCGTCTACAAGGACAAGCTCACCGCGCTGCCCTTCGCGGCGTACGCCCCGGAGACCGGGCTGCAGTTCGGGGTGGGCGGCGGGTGGCAGTTCAAGTGGCCCGGGGCGGCCCGCGATCCACTGACCCGGTCCTCCTACCTGGCCGGCGCCTTCACCCTGACCACCAAGGGCCAATGGACCGCCGGCGCAGAGACCAGCGCTTTCCTGCCGGGCGGGGACTGGTGGCTCTTCGGCCGGGCGGCGGTGGCGTCGTTTCCTCTCATTTATTACGGCGTCGGGTCCCAGGCCGAGCGGGCCGACAGCAACCGGATGAAGCACCGCTTCATCAAGCTCGAGGGCAAGGCGCTCAGGCGGCTGCACGGCCCGCTGTATGGCGGGATCTACTATCGGCTGCACTCCTTCTTCGACATCCGCTGGCAGTTCGAGAACCAGATCGCTCCGGGGCTCCCCGGCGGCACCGACGGCAAGAGTTCCGGCGTGGGGGTGAGCCTCCAGTACGACAGCCGGCCGTCGCAGACCACGCCCACGCGGGGGCGCTACCTGGTGGTGGACTACCTCCGGAACGAGGAGTTCCTGGGGAGCGACTTCGTCTACGATTACCTGGTGATTGACGCGCGGACCTACCTCCCGGTCCGCCGCGGCCGGGACGTCGTGGCGCTCAACCTGTATGCCGAGTTCAACGGCCCCAATGTGCCGGTGCAGACCATGTCCATGCTCTCCAACGCCACCACCCAGGAGCTGATGCGGGGCGTCTATCTCGGGCGCTTCCGCGACCGCCACGAGGTGGTGGCGCAGATGGACTATCGCGGCCACCTCAAGGGCCGGTTCGGGTACGTGCTCTTCGGCTCCGCCGGAAACGTGTTCGGCCAGGGCGG
>CAZCVG010000079.1:0-1943 GCA_964501735.1 uncultured Gemmatimonadaceae bacterium
ACGTGGTGGTGCCCCACTCCGGCAAGATCCTCTCCGGCGGCGTGGACGCCAACGCGCTCCAGAAGCCCAAGCGGTTCTTCGGCGCCGCCCGCAACATCGAGGGCGGCGGGTCGCTGACCATTATCGCCACCGCGCTGATTGACACCGGCAGCCGCATGGACGAGGTGATCTTCGAGGAGTTCAAGGGCACCGGCAACATGGAGCTGGTCCTCGACCGGCGCCTGGCCGACCGGCGCATCTACCCCGCCATCGACATCCAGCGCACCAGCACCCGCAAGGAAGAGCTGCTCATGGACAAGGACGAGCTCAACCGGGTGTACCTGCTGCGCAACTTCCTGGCCGACATGCCGCCGGTGGAGGCGCTGGAATTCCTGCTGGAGCGGATGAAGCGCACCAAGACCAACAAGGAGTTCTTCGCCACCATGGCCCAGTAGGTCGCCGGGCCGGCATGCCGATCCCGCGCGAGGGCAGAATCATCGCCATCGACTGGGGCGAGGTCCGCTTGGGCCTCGCCCTTTCCGATGAGGGCCAGGTCCTGGCCTCGCCCCTGGACACCCTGGTACGCCGGCCCGGCAAGCGCTTCCCCATGCCCCAGTTCCTGGAACACACCACCCGCCACGCGCCGGTCGGCATCGTGGTCGGCCTCCCCCTTACCCCCGACGGGGAGGAGGGAGCGAGCGCCGTGGCCGCCCGGGAGGTCGGCGCCGTGGTGGGGGAGCGTACCCGGCTCCCGGTGGAGTACCAGGACGAGCGCATGACCACCGCCCGGGTGCATGCCCTGATCCGGGAACAGGGCGGCTCGGCCCGCGGCCGGAAGGAGGACGTGGACGCGATGGCCGCGGCGGTCCTGCTGCAGGGATTCCTGGACCGGCGGCGGGGAAGCGCCCAGTGACGCCGCGCCGGGGGCTCGCGCTGGCGGGGATGGTCCTGGCCCTCGGGTGCGCCGATCAGCCGGTGACCGGCAACCCGGTCCGCTTCACCGTGCCCGAGGGCGCCGGCTTCTCGGCCGTGGCCGACACTCTCCTGGCCCGGGGCCTCATCGGTTCACCCTTCCGCTTCCGGCTGCTCGCCCGCCTGACCCGCGGCGACCGCACCATCCAGGCCGGGATCTACGACATCCTCCCCGGCACCGGCCAGCGCCAGATCCTGCGCATCCTGCGCGAGGGCCGGGTGGCCAGCACCCGGATCACCATTCCCGAGGGCCTGACCCTGGTGGAAATCGCCGCGCTCGTTGCCCAGCGCCTGGCCCTGCCGGCCGAATCGGTGCTGGCCGCCGCGGCGGACCCGGCGCTTCGCCAGGAACTGGGCCTCGAGACGGCGAGCCTCGAGGGATTCCTGCTGCCCGAGACCTACACCCTGCCGCTCCCGGTGACCGCCGGGGAGCTCCTGGAGGCGATGACCGGGGAGTTCGCCCGGCGCTGGCAGCCCGGCTGGGACGCCCGGCTCGACACCCTGGGGTTGTCGCGGCTGGAGCTGATCACCCTGGCGTCCATCGTGGAAGGCGAGGCCCGGCACGACGATGAACGTGCGGTCATTGCGGGGGTCTACCACAACCGCCTGCGGATCGGGATGCCGCTCCAGGCCGACCCCACTGTGCAGTACGCCATCCAGCTCCAGACCGGGCGCCGGAAACCCCGGCTGTACTTCAAGGACTACGACTTCCCTTCGCCCTACAACACCTACCTCCACCCCGGCCTTCCCCCCGGCCCGGTGAACTCACCGGGGCTCGAGAGCATCGAGGCGACGCTGTATCCGGCCCGGGTCCCGTGGCTCTATTTCGTTGCCAAACCAGACGGCCACCACCAGTTCAGCCGGACCCTGGCCGAGCACAACCGGGCCATCGCCGAGATCCGGCGGGCGCAGGGGGCGGGCGGGCGGTAGGACGGGCGGACGGGAGGACGGGAGGACGGGAGGACGGTCGGACGGTCAGACGGTCAGACGGT
>CAZCVG010000079.1:2043-11924 GCA_964501735.1 uncultured Gemmatimonadaceae bacterium
GACGGTCAGACGGTCAGACGGTAGGTGGGGAGCCTAAGTCAGAATGCCCGGGCGTATTCCCGGGCCGCCGCTTCGATGTCCTCCGCCCCAAGGATTCCGGACACCACCGCGACACCCACACCGCCGGCCCGGAGTACCAGCGGCACATCCTCGGGCCGCACGCCCCCGATGGCGAGGCACGGAAGGCCGCCGCTCCGCGACGCGTATCGCGCGAACCCCTCGGCACCCAGCGCGGCGCCCGCGTCGGCCTTGGTGCTGGTCTGCCGCCAGGGACCGATTCCCCAGTAGTCGGCCCCGCCTCGAGCCAGGGCCTGCGCCAGTTCCGCCTCGGTGCCAACCGAGGTGCCGATGATCGTGCCCGGCGGGAGCAGTGCCCGGGCCATCGGGACCGGCAGGTCCTCCGGCCCCAGGTGCACGCCCACCCCCGCCGCGAGGGCGATGTCGGGGCGGTCGTTGACCAGCACCGGGACGCTGAGCGCCTCCCGGAGCGCCCGGGCCCGGGCCAGCAGTTCCCGGGGGCCGGCCTGCTTGAGGCGGAGCTGGACGGATGTGACGCCGCCCCGCACCGCCCGCCCGGCGAGGTCCACCAGGTCCCGCCCAGCGACCAGCGAATCGTCGGTCACCAGCATCAGGCGCAGGTGCGTGGCTAGATTGTTCCCCATGCGCGAGCGTCACTCCCCCCGGTTGCACGGCATTCGCGGCGCCACGACCGTCGAGGCCAACGAGGCCCAGCTCATCCTCGAGGCCACCGACGAACTCCTGCGCCACCTCATCGAGGCCAACGGCCTCGATCCCGACGACATCGTGAGCGGGCTGTTCACCATGACGGCGGACCTCAACGCCGCCTTCCCGGCGCGGGCGGCCGAGGTCTACGGGTGGAATATCGTCGCCCTGCTCCACTCCACGGAAATCATGGTGCCGGGTTCACTGCCCCACTGCATCCGGCTCCTGGTGCACGCCTACACTGACCGCACCCGGGAGGAGATCCGGCACGTCTACCTGCGCGGCGCCACCGTGCTCCGCCCCGACCGGGCACGCTAGGGCCGGTGATGGCGTCCGCCCGCGCCGCCGGCCGGTCCCCACTTCCCGCCGCGGCGGTAACCACCAAGGGCGCCCGGCGCTGGGACCGCGGCCATCCCTGGATCTTCAGGACCGATGTCACCGACGAGCCTGGCGCCGCCGGGCTCTGCCGGGTGGTGGACGGGCGCGGGAAGTTCCTCGGGGTGGCGCTCTACTCCCCCAGGTCGGAGATCCGGCTCAGGCTCCTCACCCGTGAGGACACCGTCCCGGGACTGGAGTGGTGGCGGGAGCGGCTCGCCGGTGCGCTCGCCCGCCGGGCCGGGATCCCCGCCTCGGCCTACCGGGTGGTTCACGGCGAGGGCGACGGGCTGCCCTCGCTCGTGGTGGACCGCTACGACCGCTGGCTGGTGGCCCAGCTGCTCTCCGCCGGGCTCGAGACGGTACGGCCTCTCATCCTCGAAGCCCTCACCAGCCTGCTCCACCCCGCCGGGATCCTGCTCCGCAACGACGTGGGTGTCCGCCGCCACGAGGGCCTGCCGGAACAGGTGGAGCTGGTGGCCGGGACCGTCCCCGAGGAGATCGAGTTTCACGAGGGCGAGGTGCGCTACCTCGCCGCGCCGTGGACCGGCCAAAAAACCGGGGCCTTCCTGGACCAGCGGCCCAATCGGCTGCTCGCCGCCCAGCTGGCGCGGCCCGGCGGCTCGGCGCTCGACTGCTTCACCTACCACGGGAGCTTCGCCCTGCACCTGGCCACCCGGGCGGGACACGTGACCGCCATTGACGCCAGCGCCGAGGCCCTGGAGCGGGGTCAGGCCAACGCCGCCCGCAACGGACTGGCCAATCTGGACTGGGTCGAGGGGGACTGTTTCGAGCTGCTGCGGCAGTTTGAGCGGGAGCGGCGGCGGTTCGACACCATCGTCCTGGACCCGCCCGCCTTTGCCAAGACCCGGGCCGCCGTGCCCCAGGCCCTCCGCGGCTACAAGGAGATCAACCTGCGGGCCATGAAGCTGCTGGCGCCCGGCGGCGCGCTCCTCACCGCCTCCTGCTCGGCCCATGTGCGCCGCGATGCCTTCATGGAGATGCTGCAGGCCGCCGCCGCCGACAGCGGCCGGCGGCTGACCCTGACCCACCTGCTCGGCCAGGGGGCCGACCACCCGGAGGTGATCACCATCCCCGAGACCGGGTACCTCAAGGGCGCCGCCCTCAGGGCGGAGTAGGGCCGCCCCGCTCCTTCTGCCGCCACAGCCACCAGCTGTAGCCCACGGGGACCAGGGCGAGAATCATCGCCACCACGATCGACCCCACCAGCCACCAGTTCCCCTCCAGCAGCGACGAGAGCGCGATGACCACGCCTGCAGCCACGAACAGCCGTCCGCCCAGCCGGTGCGTGGCCTCCCAGATCGCGTCGTCGGAGAGGGTCCACGGAGTGCGGATGCCCATGAACCAGCTGGGCTGCATCCGGGGCATCAGGAGCCCGATGAGGACGAACAGCGCCCCGACGGCGACGGTCACCACCGCCACCGCGTTCACCGCCCAGCCCAGGCCGTGGCCGAGGATCAGGATGTGCAGCACGGCCAGCAAGGCAAGCACCGCGTTGGCGAGGACCCAATAGGGACTCCTCGGCGTGGTATAGGCCCCGCGCCGGGGATCAATGGCCGGCAATACCAGGAAGATCACCGCCAGGGCGAATCCCACGGCCGGCAGCAGCAGCGCCGCCACCAGCGGGGAGGACCAGCCATCGGGGCGTCCATCGATCCCCCAGTGGGTCGCCACCTGGCCGGGAAGCCGGCCATAGGCCCACGCCGAGAAGCCGGCGGCGATCACCAGCCCGCCCAGCCCGGGAACCAGTCGCTTCATGATCCCTCCTTGAGGTCGCCACCTCCAAGGTACCCCCTCCCGGTCTGCCGGGAAGGGCTGGAATGTTGACCGATCGGCCTTCACATACCACTTTAGGGGGCACGGCCTTACCGCTTATTTCCCATAGCGTCAGATCAGGTACGCCATCCACCAGATGCGGACAGCGCTCCAGCTCCAGCAGCAGCGGCGCCGCCGGGCCGCCCCATCGCTCAGGCAGCAGTACGACGAGTACATCCTCCAGCGCATCGAGAGCTTCAAGAACAGCCTCTCGCGCCGGGAAGTGCTCGACCTGGGCGATGAGGCCATCGCCGAGATGGAATCGGCCCGCGGCGACCAGTTCCTGCTCACCGAGGTGCTGCTGAGCGACTGGGTGGATCGCCTCATCCGCAAGCGGCTCGGCCTGCAGCCGTACAGCCGGTGGTCCCGCCATCTCAGGAAACTCCGCCTGGCCCAGCGCGAGCCGACCCGTTGGGGCATTGACCGGCGCTGCCCGGTCTGTTCCCTCCTGCCCCGGCTCGAGCCGGGCGACACCGCACTGGTGCTCGGGAACGACGCGGCGCCGGTGGCCTACCTGCTCGCGGCTCACGATGTCGAAGTGATCTTCGCCGGGCCGGACATGACCTTCGTGGACCAGGTCGAGTCCCGGGTCGCCGAGGAGGCCCTGGGGCACCTCTGCACCACCTACGTGACCCCCACCGGCCACCTGCCCCCGGAACTCCCCGACCGAGTGCAGATCGTGGTGCTGGATACCGGGACACTCGACGGGGTCACCGCCTCCGCCCGCCGCGAGATCCTCGAGGGCCTCATGGCCCGCACCGCGCTTGGCGGCGTGCACCTGATTCTGCCCAGCGAGCACGCCCTGGCGCCGGAGGCGCTCCTGACCCACTACGGGGAGTGGTCGCGGGAGGACGGCGCCGCCGAACGACGCAAGCCGGCCCGCTCGGTCGGCGTGCTCCTGGGCAAGCCCTGTCCCGCCGGCGCCGAGCCAGCCGCCCAGTCCCGAGACGTTCCCGCCTGAGGCTGGCCGGCACGCCTTTCCCGCCGTAAATATCAGCAGGACGCAAGGTCAGTCCCCCGCGAGCCTTTCGGCTTGCGGGGAGGCGCCTATATTCGACTTGATCCATCTGAATTCCTGAATATGCCCGGAGTCCAATGCCTTCCATAAAGCTCAACGGAACGCCCTGCTCGTTCACGCCGGGGCAGACCATCCTCGACGTTGCCCGCCAGCATGAGGTGGATATCCCGACCCTCTGCTGGTATCCCAAGCTGCCGACGGTGGCCAACTGCCGGGTGTGCCTGGTCTCGGTGGAGGGCCAGGGGAAGCTGCAGCCGGCCTGCTACACCCAGGCCACCGACGGCATGGTCGTCGAGACCGAGTCGGCCCCGGTGGTGGACGCCCGCCGGGGCGTCCTCAGCCTGCTGCTGGAGCGTTATCCGGCGGAGCACCTCGCCAACGGCGGCCGGGCCCATCCTCGGAACGAGTTCGAGGAATACGTCGTGCGCTACGACGTGCCGATCGAGCCCAGCCGCGAGCTGGCGTTGCGCACCGGCGATGAGCGCCCCGGCGACGTGATGATCCAGCATGACATGTCGCTCTGCATCCTCTGCACCCGCTGCGTGCGGGCCTGCGAGGACATTCAGGAGGTGGGGGTGCTGGACGTGGCGGAGCGGGGCGCCCACAGCCACATCATCGTGGGCGGCGACGGGGTGGCCGAGCATGCCGGCTGCACCTGGTGCGGCGAGTGCGTCCGGGTGTGCCCCACCGGGGCGATCTTCGAGTTCATCCCCAAGCAGCGCTTCGGCTCGGAGGCGCTGCGGCGCCCCGATGACGTCGTGCGGGCGGTCTGTCCCTACTGCGGGGTGGGCTGCCAGCTGGACCTGCACGTGAAGGACAACGAGGTCATGCGGGTCACCAGCCCCTGGATCGAGGAGTATTCCCCCAACCAGGGCTCGACCTGCGTCAAGGGCCGCTTCGGCTACGACTTCCCCCAGCACCGCGACCGGCTCAAGACCCCGCTGATCCGCAAGGGGTGGATGCACGACGGCGAGCGCTGGGTGTGGACCGGCGAGACGCCCCGCCACCGCGAGGGCCCCTGGCACACCATCGAGGAGCTGGGGAAGAAGGGGAAGTTGCGGCCACCTCAGCGCAGCGTCGGAAAGTCCCGCACCACCGGCCTGCCGGTGCTGGAGGACGATGACGTCCGCGACCGGGTGGCCACGCCGCCGGGCTGGTACTCGGCCTTCCGCGAGGCCACCTGGGAGGAGGCCATGAGCCTGACCGCCCAGGAGCTGCTGCGGATCCGCGACCAGCAGGGGCCCGGCGCGCTGGCCGCGCTGTCCAGCGCCAAGTGCAGCAACGAGGACAACTACGCCATGATGCGCATGGTGCGCGCGGCGTTCGGCACCAACAACATCGATCACTGCACCCGGCTCTGCCACTCGAGTTCGGTGGCCGCCATGAGCCGGGCGCTGTCCACCTCGGCCGCCTCCGGCTCGATGCGCGAAATCGAGGAGGCCTGCGACGTCATCTTCATTTCCGGGGCCAATACCACCGAGACCCACCCGGTGTTCGGGGCGCTGATCAAGCGCGCCGTGGCCCGGGGGGCCCGGCTCATCGTGGCCGACGTGCGGCGCACCGAGCTGGCCGGCATGGCCGACATCCACCTGCAGATGCTGCCGGGCTCGGACGTGGCGCTCTACAACAGCATGCTGCACCACATCATCAAGGCCGGGCTGGTCAGCCAGGACTTCGTGGCCGGGCGCACCCGCGACTTCGACCTGGTCAAGGCGGCGGTCGAGCCGTACTCGCCCGAGATGGCGGCCAAGATCACCGGCATCCCGCCAGCCACCATCCGCCGCGCGGCCGAGATGTACGCCCGGGGTCCCAACACCTCGACGCTGTGGGCCATGGGCCTGACCCAGCACGCCACCGGCACCGACATCGTGGCCAGCCTGCTCAACCTGATGCTGGCCTGCGGCATGATCGGGCGCTGGGGCGCGGCGATGCTGCCCATCCGGGGGCAGAACAACGTCCAGGGCGCCTCGGACATGGGCGCCATTCCTTTCGCCTACACCGACTACCGGACGGTGACCGACCCGGCCAACCGGGCCGAGTACGCCGAGGCCTGGGGCGTCCCCGCCGAGTCGCTCTCGCTGGCCAACGGCATGATGGTCACCGAGATGGTCGCGGATGACAGCCCCATTCGCGGGCTGTACATCATGGGGGAGAACCCTGTCATCTCCGATCCCAACATCTCCCACGCCGAGCACTGGGTGCGGGGCCTGGAGTTCCTGGCGGTGCAGGACCTCTTCCTCACCGAGACCGCCCGGTGGGCGGACGTGGTCCTCCCGGGCTCGTCGTTCGCGGAGAAGCAGGGCACGTTCGCCAACACCGACCGCCACATCCAGCTCTCCGACGCCGCGCTCCAGCCGCCCGGGCAGGCCCGGCGGGACCTCGACATCCTCATTGACCTCTCCAACCGGCTTGGCCTCAAGACCGCCTGGGCCGGCCCGGAAGACGTGATGACCGAGATCGCCTCGGTCACCCCCAACTGGCGCGGGGTGAGCTACGGCATGCTCCGCCAGCGGCGCGCCATCCAGTACCCGGTCCCCACACCCGAGTCAGAGGGGACGGCGTTCCTGTTCGCCGATTCCTTCCCGACCCCGGATGGCCGGGCCCGGTTCGTGCCGGTGGAGTACCTGCCGCCCAGCGAGCTCCCGGACGACCGCTATCCCCTCGTGCTCAACACCGGCCGCCAGATGTACCACTGGCACACCGGCACCATGACCCGCCGCTCGGAGGGACTCGATTCCCGCGAGCCGGTGCCGGTGGTGGAGGTGAGCCAGGCCGACGCACTGGCGCTCGGCGTCGCCGAGGGGGAGACGGTGCGGGTCACCAGCCGGCGGGGGAGCATCCTGATCGGCGTCCGTATCTCCGAGCGGCAGGCCCCGGGCCAGGTGTTCATCCCCATGCACTTCCGCGAGGCGGCCGCCAACCTGCTCACCAATCCCGCGCTCGACCCCTACGCCAAGATCGCCAGCTTCAAGGTGAGCGCGGTCCGGATCGAGCCGGTGCGGGCCGCCGCGCCGGTCTGAGGCGGGCCCGCGGCACGGGAGCCCGGCGGGGACCTTCACCATGGATCTCGGACTCCACGGCCGGGTGGCGCTGGTGTGCGGGAGCTCCTCCGGGCTGGGGCACGCCGTCGCCGAACTGTTGCTGGCCGAAGGCGCCACGGTCGCCCTGAACGGGCGGAACGCAGCCAGGCTCGAGGCCGCGGTGACCCGGCTCCGGTCCACCGGCCCCGGCTCCGCCCCGGCTCCCGCCGCCGGCTTTCCGGCGGACGTGTCACGGCCCGAGGAATGCGCCGCGCTGGTGGCCGGGGTCCACGAGACCCTCGGCGGCCCGGACATCCTGCTCTGCAACTCCGGCGGCCCGCCCCCCGGCGCCTTTGAGGCCCACGAGGCCGGCGCCTGGCAGCAGGCGCTGGAGGTCTCCCTCCTCTCTGCCATCCACCTCTGCCGCGCCGCGGTGCCCCACATGAAGTCCCGGGGCTGGGGACGGATCCTGTGTCTGACCTCGGTGGCGGCCCGCCAGCCGTCCGCCGGGCTCATCCTGTCCACCACGGCGCGGGCCGGCGTGCTGGGCTTCGCCAAGGCCCTCGCCGACGAGGTCGCCGGGAGCGGCGTTACGGTGAACGTGCTCTGCCCCGGGTACTTCGCCACCGACCGGCTGCAGGAACTGGCGGACGTCCGGGGCCGGGCCGCGGGGAAACGGGCCGACGAGGTCCTGGCCGGCATGGGGCAGGCCGTGCCCATTGGGCGGATCGGCACCCCGCAGGAGTTCGCGGCCGCGGCCGTGTTCCTCGCCTCGGAGCAGGCCCGCTACATCACCGGGACCGTCCTCTCCGTGGACGGCGGGCTCACCCGGTCCATCCTGTGATGCCCGGCTGGCGGTCGGTGCTCGCCGCCGTCCTGGTGACCGGGCCGCTGGCCGCGCAGGCCGGACCCGACACCGGCCTTCGGAGCATCCTGGCCAACGGCTATCGCTTCGGCTACGTGGATGTGGGGAGCGGAATGCCGGTGGTGCTCGTTCACGGCGCGCTCACCGACTACCGCTTCTGGCAGGCCCAGCTGGAAACTCCCGGCGACGGCATCCGGATGCTCGCCTACAGCCGCCGCCACCACTATCCCAACCCCTGGCGGCCCGACGACCCGCCCATCGGTTTCGAGAGCAGCGCCTGGGACCTCGCGGCCGTGGTGCGCGCCCTGCAACTCGACCGCCCGGTGCTGGTGGGGCACTCCTGGGGCGCGATGGTCGTGCTCCAGGCCGGCCTTCGCCAGGCCGGGCACTTCCGGGCGCTGGTCCTGGTGGAGCCGCTGGCCGACTCGCTCATCGGCGATCCCGCCCTCCGCGCCGCCGCCGCTACCCGCGCGGCATCCGCCGCCACCGATGCCCTTGCCCGCTACAACAGCCGGGACCCGGTGCCGGCAATGCAGCACTGGCTCGGCGCGCTCTTTGGACCGGGCTTCTGGGCCGCCCTCGATGAGGCCGGACAGGGCCGGCTCCGCGACAACGCCCACACGCTCCCCTCCGCCCTGGCGCCCCAGCCGGCGGTGACCTGCGCCGAGCTGGCCGGACTGACGCTGCCGGTCCTGCTGATCGGCGGCGGCGACAGCTCGCCCAGGCAGCACGCGACCCTGGACACCCTCACCCGCTGCCTCCCTTCGGCCATCCGCGTCAGCGTGCCGGGGGCCGGCCCGCTGCTGCCACGCACCCATCCGGCGGCGCTGGCGGAGGCGCTCGGGCCGTTCCTCGCCGCCCTGCCCCGCTAGCCGCGCCCGGGTTAGCTTTGCTCACCCTTTTTCCAGGCTGCGGGCGCGGATCGTCGCCTGCGCGGCCGGGCCGGTGGCCACCGCCTGCCGCACCCTGACCAGACCCCGTCGCCGGACATCTCACCCGATGCGCGCTCTCGTCAAAACCTCCGCCGGCCCCGGCATGGAAGTCCGCGACGTCCCCCTGCCGCACTGCGGCCCGAGCGACGCGCTGATCAAGGTCCATTACGCCGGGGTCTGCGGCACCGACCTCCACATCTGGGAGTGGGACGCCTGGGCCAGCGGCCGGCTCCGGCCGCCGGTGACCATCGGGCACGAGTTCGCTGGGGAGATCGTGGAGCTGGGCGCGGAAGCCAAGGCCGAGGGACTCCTCGCCATCGGCGACCGGGTCACGGCCGAGGGACACATCGTCTGCGGCCACTGCCTGCCCTGCCGCACCGGCGATGCCCATGTCTGCCGTCGCACCCGCATCATCGGCGTGGACCGGGACGGCGCCTTCGCGGAGTACATCGCGATGCCGGCGTCGAACGTCATGAAGCTGGACGGCATCCCCACCGAGATCGGCGCCATCATGGACCCGATGGGAAACGCGGTCCACACCGTCCTCGAGGGCGGCACCGTTCCGGGCAGCGCCGTGCTGGTCCTCGGCTGCGGCCCGATCGGCTGCTTTGCGGTGGGAGTCGCGCGCGCCGCCGGGGCGTCCCTGGTCATCGCCAGCGACTACAATCCGATGCGCCTCGAGATCGCCCGGAAGATGGGCGCCCACGTGACCCTGAACCCGGCCGCCGACGATGTGGTGGCCCGCAGCCGGGAGCTGACCGGCGGCGAGGGCGTGGACCTGGTCTGCGAAATGAGCGGCCACCCCGCCGGCCACCAGACCGCTTTCAGCGCCGCCCGGCTGGGCGGCCGGGTGAACTTCCTGGGCACGCCCAGCCAGACGACGGACGTGAACTTCGCCCGCGATGTCATCTTCAAGGGACTCACGCTCTACGGTGTCACCGGCCGTCGGATGTACGACACGTGGCAGCAGATGTTCCGGCTCCTTCGCGCCGGGCAGCTCGATCCCCGGCCGGTCATCACCCACACCTTCGGCCTGGAGCAGATGGCGGCCGCGATTCAGGTCATCAAGGAGGGCCAGGCCGGAAAGGTCATCCTCCGGATCGCCGGAGACT
>CAZCVG010000080.1:0-11877 GCA_964501735.1 uncultured Gemmatimonadaceae bacterium
GCCGCGATGGCGTCGGGGCGGTAGCCCTGGAGCAGCCAGTGCAGGATCAGGTCGGCCCGCGGGTAGGAGATGCCGAAGTCGCCCTCGTCGGTCTGGCCGGTGATGAGGTCGGCGCTGGCCGGCTTGGTGACGATCACGTCGGGCACGCCCACATGCCGGGCCAGGGCCCAGACCTGGGTCTTGAAGAGGTCGCCGATGGGGTTGACCGGGGGCGAGTCGTCGGCATGCCAGGTGAAGTAGCCGAACAGCCGCTCGGTCTTGTTGCCGGTGCCGAGGGGCAGGGCGCCGAGCTCGGCGGAGAGATCGAACAGCGTGATCATCCGCATCCGGGCCATCACGTTGCCCTTGCGGGCCGGGGTGGTCTCGCCGCCGATCCCGGCGACGATGCCATCCACGCCGGCGGAGATGTCCACGGTGCGGCTCTTGATCCCGAGGGCATCAATGACCAGCTGCGCGTGAGCCAGGCTTTCGGGGCTGGAACTCCGGTACGGCATCCGGATGGCGAACACATTCTCCGGCCCGAGCGCCTCGGCGGCGAGGTAGGTGACCAGCGCGCTGTCCACCCCGCCCGAGAGGCCGATGACCACCCGGGCGAACTTGCGGCGGCGCTGGATCTCGTCGCGGATGAATTCCACCAGCCAGCGGCGGGTGAGCGCGGGGTCAATCTCCAGCGGGGCCTCGTCGGAGGGATGCACCGGCGGCGGCGCACCCCGGCGGGCCGGGGCCGCGGGGGTGCGGGGCGGTGCGGCCGAGTCGCCAAGGCGGCGGGCCGCCGCCTCCCCCCCGTTGAGCCCCTCCAGCAGGTGGGGCAGCCGGACCTGGAGGTCGGAGAGCAGGGGCGCCTCGGCGCGGGCCCGGGTGATCTCCTCGAAGTCGAGGGTCACCGGCACGGTGCCGGCCTCGAACACCGGCGCCTGGTGCAGCCCGCCTCGTGGCCCGGCCACGACCGACCCGCCCACGAAGCCCTTGCCGCCTTCGAACCCCACCAGGTGCGACACCACCACGTAGATCCCGTGCTCCTCGGCGATCCCCTGGGCCAGGCGGTCCCAGCGGTCGAGGTTGGCCGGGCGGGACTGACCCGGGCGGGGGGTGAGGCCGCGGGCCGGCGTGGCGCTGGGGACGAAGAGCACCTGGGCCCCGTCCAACGCCGCCAGGGTCGGGGCCAGGGAGTGCCAGGCATCCTCGCAGACCAGCATCGCCGCCCGGCCCCAGGCGGTGTCGAACGCCTGGACGCTCCGCCCCGGCTCCACGAAGCGCTCCTCGTCGAAGACCCCGTAGGTGGGCAGAAACACCTTGCGGTGGACGTGCCGGATGCCGGCGCCCGGACCGCCGAGTGAGGCGTACAGCGCGGAGTTATGGAGGTGGTTGCGCCACAGCTCGTAGAACCCGATGGCGATGTCGAGCGGCGGGGCGCCGCTCTCCCGGTGCACCCGGGCCAGATCCTCGAACAGCCGCTCGGCGGGGAGCGCCAGCTCCTGGACGCCGCCCTCGAGGAAGTACCCGGTGAGCGCGGCCTCGGGAGCAACCACCACCGCCGGCGGCACCGGCCACCGCCCCACCTCGCGCAGCACCTCCCCCATCCGGGCGAGGTTGGCGGGGTAGTCCCCCTTGTCGGGGCGGAACTGGGCGATGGCGATCGGGAGAATCATGCCGGGAAGTTACGCCGAAAGGTCATGCGGTGCGACGGAGCGGGAGCCCGCCGGCGCCGGGAGCATGCTATCCGCCGGCCCGGTTGCCGACCCAGAATCCCGCCACCGTGGCCAGCAGTGAGACTGTGACGCTGGCCAGGACATAGCCGGTGGCCTTCCGCCACTCGCCCTGCTGCAGCAGGGTCACCGCCTCGGCGCTGAAGGTGGAGAAGGTGGTGTATCCGCCGCAGAGTCCGATGGTCAGGAAGGCCCGGAGTTCCGGGGCCAGGTGGGGCGGATGGGTGGCCACCCGGAGCAGGATCCCGAGCAGGAACGACCCGCTCACGTTGACCACCAGCGTCCCGGCCGGGAAGCCACCCGCCGCGGCCCGCTGCACCAGGCCGCCCACGAAGTACCTCGCCACGCCTCCGATCGCGCTGCCCAGTGCGATGTACCAGATCATGCCAGCTCGGGGTTCAGTGTGGCCCGCGGCCCGTGGGCGGCTACTGGCGGTGCCAGTACATCCGCATCTCGGTGATCCGGGCGCCGTCGGTCTCGCAGAAGATCGCCCCGCGGGCCTCCACCCACTCGCCGGTGCGGCGGCGGCGGAAGACGCAGCGGAACTCGGCCGAGAACCACGGTCCAACGGAGAAGATCTCGCCGGAGGTGAAGGTGATCTCGGACTGGTTCATCGGGACCTCGGCCCAGTAGGCGCGGACCGCCTCCCGGCCGCGGAGCGGCTCTGAGAACGGGGTCTCGACGAACACCGGGTCGTCGGAGAACACGGTCATGAGCACGTCAGTCTTGCCCTTGGACCAGCCGCGGCCGAATTCGTCCACCAGGGCCCGGCCCAGCGCGGCGGTGGCCTGGTCGGCGTCACTCATGCGACCGGTCCCGTCCCTGGGTATGATTCCTTGTAAGCATGCTCAAGAATCTACATCTCCTCTCCTTCGCTTGTATCGGCCTGGCCGGGCTGGCGCTGACCCGGCCCCCCTGCCCCCCGGAAGCCGCAGCACTCGTCACCGCCGGCTGGACCGCCTACCGGGGCGACTCGATGACGGTGGCGCTGGCGCGCTTCGCCCGGGCGGACTCGCTCTGTCCCGAGGGGCTGGATGCCAAGGTCGGGCTGGGAAACGTGCGGCTCCGGCGTGGTGAGCTGCCGGCGGCGGAGTCGCTCTTCGTGCTGATCGCCAGGCGGGACAGCGCCAACGGCGATGCCTGGGACGGCCTGGCCCTGGCCCGCTACCGCCGGGGTGACGCGGCCGGGGCGCTTTCGGCGGCCCGCCGCGCCATTGCGCGTCACCCGGACAATACCGCCACCCGCGCCATCCTCGACGCGCTCGATCCCGACTGGGCCCGGGCCATCGCCCGCCCGCCGGGGGCGGGTACGCCGCTCCGGGCCGACGCGCGGGTGCGGGGCGACTTCTTCGAGGTCCCCGGGCGGATCGGCGCCTGGCGCAAGTTCTACGTGAACGGCGTCAACATGGGCGTCGCCCTGCCGGGCAAGTTCCCATCCGAGTTCCCCCCCGACTCGCTCACCTACGCCGGCTGGTTCGACACCCTGTCGGCGATGAACGCCAACACCCTGCGGGTCTACACCATCCTCCCGCCCGCCTTCTACCGGGCACTGCGCGCCTGGAACCTGAGCCACCCCGGCCGGCCGCTCTGGCTGGTGCACGGAGTCTGGACCGAACTGCCCCCCGGCCACGACTTCAACGACCGCGACTGGCGGGCCGAGTTCCGGCGCGAGATGCGGCGGGTGGTGGACCTGCTGCATGGCGGCGCCCGGGTGCCGGTCCGGCCGGGACATGCCGGCGGAACCTACGACGCCGACGTGTCCCGCTGGACCCTGGCCTATATCATCGGGCGGGAGTGGGAGCCGTACGCCGTGAAGGACTTCGAGGCGGGCTTCTCGGGGCCGAGCCCGGGATACGCGGGCCGCTACCTGGCCACCACCGGCGGGCTCCACAGCGACGCCTGGATGGCGGAGCAGTGCGACTACCTGCTGGACTACGAGGCAACCCGGTGGAAGACCATCCGGCCGATTGCCTACACCAACTGGCCCACGCTGGATCCGCTCACCCACGTCACCGAGGCCACCGGCGCCGAGGAGACCGCCTGGAGGAAGAAGGTGGGCCGGGTGATTCCTCGCGACCCGATCGAGTACGAGAACGACGCCATCGGGCTCGACGCCACGACCACCCGGGCCACCACCGCCAACCCGGCCGGGTGGTTCGCCAGCTACCACGCCTATCCGTACTATCCCGACTTCCTGCTCTACGATCCGACCTACAACTTGGCCCGCTCCAGCGAGGGGCGGTCCAACTACTTCGGCTACCTCACCGACCTCAAGCGCCACCACCGCGGGGTCCCCCTGCTCCTGTCGGAGTACGGCGTGCCGTCCAGCCGGGGCATGGCCCACCTCCAGCCGCAGGGCTGGCACCACGGCGGCCACGACGAGGTGGACATGGCCCGCATTGATGCCCGCCTGACCCGCGAGATCCGCGAGAGCGGCGCGGCGGGCGGGATCATCTTCGCCTGGATGGACGAGTGGTTCAAGAAGAACTGGCTGGTGATTGACTACGAGATCCCGCTGGAGAACACCCGCCAGTGGCACAACATGATGGATGCGGAACAGAACTACGGCATCCTCGGCATGTACGCCGGCAACGCGGGTGAGAGTCCGGTGCTCGGCGGCCCACCGGCCCGGTGGCGCCAGCTCGCGCCGGTGGCTTCCCCGCGTGGCGCTCCGGCCCCGGGGCAGCCGGCGGCGCTGCGCGCCGGCCACGACGAGTCGTATCTCTACCTCTCCGCCGACTTCCCCGAGCATGCCGGGCGGGGGTTCCCCTGGGCCACGCAGGACATCTGGATCGCGCTGGACACCTACCGGGCGGACCGGGGTCAGCGGTCGCTGCCGGGCCGGTTCCTCACCGGTGAGGTCGGGTTCGAGTTCGTGGCGGTGTTTCGCGACAGCACCGATGCCGAACTCCGGATCACGCCGGACTACAACCCCTACGTCGGGGGCGACGCGATCGTGGGCGGCGACGATTTCGGCCGCTTTGCCAACCGTCCCCTGACCCAGAGGACCCGGGACGATGGCCGGTTCGACTCGCTCTTCGTGATCACCAACCGGGCCCGCTTCGCGCGGGACGGGCGCTTCATTCCCGCCAGCGGCGTCAACCGGGGCCGGCTGCGCCATGGCACCCAGCGGCGCTCGACGCTCTCGGACTGGTACTGGGACCGCGCCTCGGGGCAGCTGCAGGTCCGGCTGGCGTGGAACCTCCTGAACGTGACCGACCCGTCCACCCGCACCGTGATCGCGGAGGCCCGCCACGACCACGTCGGCACCGCACAGACGGACGGCTTCAGGCTGGGACTGGCGGTGACTCGGGAATCCGAGGGCCGGCCGAGCCTTGTGGCCGCCCTGCCCGAGCCCGGGCCCGGGGGCCGCTGGCGGCGGCAGGACTTCCCGACCTGGGGGTGGCCCACCTGGGACACGCCCCGGTATCATCAGCGGCTCAAGCCGGTGTACGACTCGCTCCGCGCACTCTGGGGGACGTGGCAATGAGGCCAGCGACGGCGATGGCAGCGACCCCGGCCCGGTGGCCGGCAGTCCGCGGGCGTGGCTCCATCGCCATGGTCCTCGCCGTCCTGGGCCTCACACTGGCCACGCCCGCCCGGGCCCAGGTGCAGGCCGCCGACTCCGCCTGGGCGGCGGGGGACTTCCATGCGGCACGCATCGCGTACGAGCGTGAGCTCCACGACAACCCGGGCAGTGTCCGCGCCCTCTACCGTCTGGCGGTGCTGGCCTCGTGGGATGGCCGGCTGGACTCCGCCCTGGCCCTGCTCCGGGACGCCCGTGAACTCGAGCCGGACGATGCGGACGTGCGATTCTACCAGGCCAAGGTGCTGTCGTGGGACGGGCGGTTCAGTCAGGCGGTGGCGCTGTACGACAGCCTCCTGGCCGAGCAGCCGGGGTGGCGGGACGCGGCGTTCGGGCGGGCCCAGACGCTGGCGTGGGCCAACCGCTTCTCCGAGGCGGATGCCGGGTTTGCCGCGCTGGCCACCGCCGACCCGGACGACGTGGACGCGCTGGCGGGCCGGGCGATGGTCGCCGCCTGGCGGGGCGACCTGGTCACCGCGGTGCAGCGCTACGAGGTTGCCCTGGCCCGCAAGCCGGACCACGTGACCTCGCTCGTGGGTCTCGCCCAGGTCCGCCTGTGGCAGGGTCGGGCCGCCGAGGCTCGGCACCATGCCGAACTGGCCCTCGAGGCCGCGCCGGAAGACCGGCCCGCCCGGGAAGTGCTCCAGCAGGTGCGCGCCCTGGTCCGCCCCCGGTTCGAGGTGACGCTGGGGTGGAGCCGGGACTCGGATGAAAACACCCTCTGGTGGCAGCAGGCCACCACCGGCATGGCCATCGGCCCCGGGCTCCGCGGTTTCGCCTCGATCTCGGCGGCCGAGGCCAGCGACCCGCTCCGCGACGGCCACCGGCTCGGCGCGGAGGTGGGCGCCAGCTACAGCGTGGCGAATCTCACCCTCACCGGCGCCCTCGGCGCCCGGCGGCTCCTGCCCGACGGGTCCCCGTCACGCTCCCTGGCCACCGGCCGCGTGTCGGCCGGCTACCGGGTGGCACCGGGGGCCGGCCTCGGCATCGGCTACGCGCGCTACAGCTTCGACGAGACCGCGCTGCTCCTCTCGCGGGATCTCGACGTCCACGAGGTCTCGGTCGAGGGCGACGTGGCCCTTACGCCCACCCTCAGCGCGGGAGGCGGGGCCAGCCTGGCGTGGCTGTCGGATGACAACGTTCGCCGGGCCGCGGTGGTGAGCCTCACCCGGCGGTTTGCCCAGCGTTTCACGGTGGGCCTGTTCGGACGGGTGATGGGCTACGAGTCCCCGGGCGCCGGCTACTTCACGCCCGACCGCTTCCTGGTGGGCGAGGTGCGTGGCTCATGGACGTGGGCGGTGCGGAAGTGGGAGAGCCGGCTCTCCGCCGGGCTGGGGCTCCAGCAGGTCGGCAGCGGCGGCAGCGCCCAGAGCCAGTGGCATGCCGAGGCCAGGCTGGCCCGCCGCTTCGGCACCATCAACGAGGTGGCCCTGGGAGCGGGAATCTCCAACTCCGCCGTCAGCAGTACCACCGGGGCATTCCGCTATTATTCGGCGCAGGTCAGCGCCCGGCTGGGATTGTAGCCCCAGGAGAAGAGACGATGACATTCGCGACCCGGCGGGAACGGGTGCTGCAGGAACTCCGCGCCACCGGCGAGGGATTCCTCAAGGCGGTGGCCGAGACCAGCGAGCCGGCCTGGGGGTACAAGCCGGGTGAAGGGCGCTGGTCGGTGGCCGAAACCGCCGAGCACACTACCCTGGTGCTGGACTCGATCACGGAGATGCTGGTGACCAGGCTGCTCGAACAGCCGCTTCCGCCCCGGGAGTCGAGCCCCCGCATCACCGACGACCAGATCATCCGGCTGCTGTTCGACCGCTCCAAGAGACGGGACGCCCCGAGCGCCATGCAGCCCACCGGCCGCTACGCCTCCCGGGCCGAGACTGTCAGCGTGTTCACCGGGGCACAGGGCCGGCTGGTCGAATGGGTCTCGGCGACGGAAGCGGACCTGCGCGAGTTCGGCTCGCCCCACCCCGCCCTCGGCAAGCTGGACGGGGTGCAGTGGCTGCTCTTCCTGGCCGCTCACACGGAGCGCCATACCCGGCAGATTCTCGAGACCAGGGGGCTGGCCACGGCCGGCGCCTGACGGCCGCGGCCCAGGGACTCACTCCACGTAGGTCTCGAAGAACCCCGTCCCGGCATCGCGCACCGGTGCCCCCGCGACACGCCCCTCCAGGCGGAAGCGCCCCCGCATCTGCAGGAAGGTCGGCCCCCGCCCGCCGGGATCACGGCGGGTGGCGTGGACGTCGAGCACCTCCGCCTCGACCGAGACCGTGTCCGCGTCGCGGGCCGCCACGAAGCGGAACCGCCTCGGCGCTCCGGCGGCCTGCTCCCCCTCGTACCGGATCCGCCGGGCCCGGAGGATCTGGCGTACGCCGAGGGAGTCCACCAGCGCCACGAAGACCGGCGGCGCCCCGGTCTGGCGCGCCAGCACGGTGTCGTCGGGGGCATACACCGCGCCGTAGAGCAGGCTGAAGACCTCGCCGCGGGCCGCGCCCCAGTCCCACGTCACGGCCCGCCACACCCCCCAGTTGTGGTCATGATAGGCGGGCGCGCCCCGGACGGTGCGGCAGCGCCCAGCCAGGCAGATCCGCCCGGTGGCCGCGCCACTCAGGGCCGGCACCGTGTAGCCGGAGAGGAATTCCCCTTCCCGCAGCGACACCGGCGGGAAGTAGCGGTGGCGGTCGGGGGTCACGTCCAGCTCGAGCAGGAGTGCGCCCGCCGTGCCGCCCGCCCTGGCCTCGAGGCGGTACCGCCCATCGCGCTGGGTAACCCGGTTCACGCCGAGGCCCAGGTCGGCGCCGGTGGTGTCAATCGCGATCTCACCGGCGGGAAAGGTCTCGGAGAAGCGTTCGTGCCTGCCGTCGGGCCGCCGGTGGGTGACCAGCAGCTGGCCGCCCCAGCGGCCCCGCAGCACCTCGCCACCCACGAGGTAGGTGATGTACCACCATTCGTCCGGCGCAGTGGAGACATTGAAGTAATGCCACTCGGCCCAGCTCGAATCGGGCCTGGGCGGGAGGTGGAACCGGTCGAGTTCGTGGTAGAGTTGCTCGGGAGTCGGCGCGATCCACGCCGAATCGGCGGCGTGGTCAGACCAGCGCCCCTCCTGCACATCGAGGCCGGCCCCCACGGCGGCCGCGCGGCTGGGGATCTCACCGCCGGCCCGCGCGGTGACCATGGTCCCGCCCTTCCGGAGGTAGACCAGCTTGCCTTCGATCACCGGGGAGACCGCCCGCACGCTGGCGGTGTGGCGGGGCCCGCCGAGCAGCTGCCGGGTGAGGAAGCGGGCCCGGTCAATGCCGAAGAACATCCCCCCCACCCCGCCGGTCCGCATCGCCTCGATGTCAATCCCCTGCGGCAGCACGGTGACCTCGCCGCCGCCCACCAGGGACACGTCCCGCGACTGCGACAGCATCGCCTCCCCGACCGACAGCAGCACGATCATCACCCCCACCCCGAGGCCGAAGCCCAGCAGCAGGAAGAGCGAGCGGCCCTTCCTGAGGAGCAGGTGGCGGAAGGCGAGGGTGGTGAGCATGCCGGTCAGGGGGCCGCGGCTGGGGACTCGACCACGATCCGCCCGTCCACCATCTCGACCACCCGGCCGGCCTCGGCGGCGAGCTTCTCATCGTGGGTAACGACCACCAGGGTGGCGCCGTCGGCATTGAGCTGGCGGAAAAGGGCCAGGATCCCGCGCCCGGTGGCGGCGTCGAGTTCCCCGGTGGGCTCGTCGGCGAGGATCAGGGCGGGCTGGTTGGCCAGCGCCCGGGCGATCGCCACCCGCTGCATCTCGCCGCCGGAGAGCTGGGTGGCCCGGTGCCCGGCCCGCCCGGCCAGCCCGACGTAGGCGAGCAGTTCCCGGGCGCGCGCCCGGCGCTGGGCCCGCCCCACCCCGGCCTCGGCCATGGGGAGCTCGACATTCTCCGCCGCGCTGAGCACCGGCAGCAGGTGGAAGCGCTGGAAGACGAAGCCGAGCCGGGTCAGGCGGAGGCGAGTGAGCTGCCGGTCGTCCAGCGACTCGAGCGCCGTGCCCAGCAGGCTGATGTGGCCCGAGGTGGCGGTGTCAATCCCGCCGAGCAGCTGCAGCAGGGTAGACTTGCCGCAGCCCGACGGCCCCACGATGGCGACGTAGTCCCCCTGGCGCACCGTGAGGGACACGCCCCGGAGCGCGTGCACCACCTCGCCGTTCATGGGGTAGTCCTTGCGGAGGTCCCGCGCGACCAGCACGTCCATCAGGTGGCCTCCGTCCGCAGGGTAGCCGCGATCGGCGACCGCGCCGCCAGCCAGGCCGGATACGCCCCGGCCAGGATGCCCGCCAGCACCAGCACCAGCCCCGCGAGGGCCAGGCTCCGGGGATCGGGAACGAAGAACGAGATGGCCGCCGGCAGCCCGGGGAACGAGGTGAGGATCCGGTCCAGCTGGCGCGCGGTGGCAAAGCCCAGGCCGACGCCGAGCAGCCCGCCCCCGAGGGTGAGCGCGGCGCCCTCGAGCATCACTCCGCGGACGATCCGGACACGGGCCACCCCGATGGCACGGAGGGTGGCGATTTCGCCCAGCCGCTCGTTGATGGTGATGGTCATGAGGGTGGAGATCAGCAGCACCGTCACGCCGAGGCTGATGGTGCCGAGGATGTAGGAGAGCTGGCGGAAGTACACCAGCCGCTCCCGGAACTGGGCCAGCATGTCATCAATGCTGTTGACCGCGAGGCCCGGCAGCGCCCGCCGGAGCCGCTCCACCGCCGCGGCAGGCTCGCCGCGCACCCGGACCACCAGCCCGCTCACCCGGTCCTCGGCCCTGAAGCCGGACAGGTCCTGCAGCACCGGCAGCAGCACGCCCACCGAAGGCTGGCCCCGGGTGTCGTAGAGCCAGCGCACCACCCCGCGGACCACCAGCTGGCGGGCCCGGCCCGCCACCGCCATCTGGGGATCGAGCCGGCTCACCAGCGCGAGGGTGTCCCCGATCGTGGCCCCGAGCAGCTTGGCCGCCGGCCGGCTGAGGAGGAGGCCCAGCGAATCGGCACTGCCCAGGTCGCTGCCCTCCTCCAACTGGTACACCGCCTGGTCCGCGGGCAGCACGCCGTAGCCGAAGAGCGTGACCAGCGCATCGCCCTGGCGGGCGTAGACCGGCGCGCCCAGAAGCGGCGCCACCGACTCCACGGCGCTGTCGGCCCGGATGGTGGCGGCCACGGTGCCCGCCATGGGGATGGTGGCCTCGGTGTCGAACGGCAGGGTGCCCCGGGGCGAGATGCGCAACTGGTAGCCGCGCCCCAGCAGCAGGCGCTCGAAGGAGCGCTCGATCCCGCCGGCCAGCAGCACCATGTCCAGCAGCATGGCGGCGGTCACCGCCACGCCGGCCAGGGCGAGGCCGGTGCGGACCGGGTGGCGGAGCAGGTTGCGGAGCGGCGTCATGGCCGGCGACTCCGCGCGGGGCGATGTCCGGTCATCCCCGCCCCCAGAGCACCATCGGCCTGGTGCGCACCAGGCGCCAGGCGGCCAGCGCCCCGGCCCCGAGTCCCAGGCCGAGCGAGAGCAGGACGCTGAACCGCACGATGCCCGGAGTGATGACCGAGAACTCCAGCGTGGTGCCGAAGAATCGCTGGTAGTAGGCGTTGGTCGCCGCGCCGGCGAGGACGGCGAGGCCGACGCCCATGGCCGAGCCCAGGGCCGCCACCAGGATGGCCTCGAGCAGCAGCGCGCCGAAGATGGTCCGCCGCCGCACCCCGGTGAAGCGCATCACCGCGGCATCGCGGCGCCGCTCCTCGACCTTGAGCAGCATGATGCAGAGCAGGAAGATGGCGCTGGCGGTCACCGAGATGAGGCCGATGGCCCGGTGGAAGCGGCTCACCACCCGGAAGGTCTGGGAGGACTCGCTGGCGATCTCCACGGACGGGTAGGCCTGGAAGCCGAAGGCCACGCGGTTGAGTACTGCCGCGACGCTGTCCGCACCCTGCCCGGGGACCAGCCCGACCCCGAAGCGATCCACCCGGTCGGGCTGGTCCAGCAGCCGGGACAGGTCGGGGAGGTGAAAACGCAGGTGATACCCGCGGGTGGTGATGGTGGACGGGTCGGCGGCCGGCTCGTAGATGGCCGCCACACGCACGCGGTGGTAGACCTGTCCGGCCTCCACCCCGGCCTCCAGCGTGTCGCCCACGCGGGCACCGAGCGCCTCCGCCAGCCGGCGCTCGAGCGCGACCTCGGCCACCGCCGGGCTGGACGGCGGGCCGGCGGGACGCTCCGGTGCTCCCTGCAGCACGGCGGCCAGAACCAGAGTCGAGCCGAGAGCAAGCATCGCCGAATCCCGGAAGGTGGAGATCAAGAGGCCAGGACGCCTCACCGAGGAGTAATCTACCCATCCTCGACACCCTGCCCGTTCAACGTTATCGTACGGTCATCCCATGACACGATTCGAGACGCCGCGCGTTGCCGTGGTCGGGGCCGGCGAGATCGGCCGGGGCTGGGCCGCGCTCGCGGTGAGCGCTGGCTGGCCCGTGACCATCTACGACGCCGACGCCGAAGTGCTCAACCCGGCCACCGAGGCCATCGGCGACCGGGTGGTCACCCTCATCCGGCTCAAGCGGGCCGAGCCGGCGGT